>NZ_CP110395.1:1601799-1922159 GCF_029910215.1 Paraburkholderia sp. D15
AAAATTATACGCATAGCAAAATTTGGATTCGTAGCTTTATTTTTTTATACAAAACGGCGGTTTGGTTATAGCGGGTTGACCCGAATGGCATAGCGCGTCAAAACAGATGCCGGATTCCGGTCGCATAGGTCATCGCCGTGCCATTGCCGGAAAGCCGGTCGTAGACGGTGAGCAGGTACAGATCGGTGCGCTTGGAGAGGAAGTAATCGAGCCCTGCGGAGCCCGTATTGCGCCCGCTGACGGCGTTTTTCGGCCCGCTGCGGCGCGTATACGCCCATTCGGCGAGCGCGCTCAGCTGTGCGGTGAGAGGCACGAACAGGCCCGCTTCGAAGGTATGCGCGCCGAGACCGGCCGACGCGGTGCGCAGTCCCTGCAGCGCGCCGTAGAGTTTGAACAGGGAAAAATCGTACGAACCGCCGAGCAGATACGCGTTCTGTGTCGGCGACGCGACACCGGCCACCACGCGCGTACGTTGCACGGTCGCGACAGCGCTCAGCGCGCCGCCGTTATAGGTGGTCGACAAGGCCGCGTTGTACACGCCGTTCGAACCGGCGAAACCGCCAGGCGCATACACGGCGGTCGCGCTCAAGCCGCGCAGGTTCGGGCTCGTGTACTGGATGCCGTTGTTCCACACCGTATCGCCCGCGATGGCGCCGCCGTACGGGGCCGTGAAGGTCTGCATGACGAGCGGCGAAAACAGGATCGATGCCTGAAACGGATTGACCGCCTGTTCGGCCAGGTAGAGCAGATTGGTATGGCGGCCGAACGTCACGCGGCCGAACGGTCCGGCGATGCCGACATAGGAATTGCGTCCCCAGAACGGATCGGCGGCGGTGCGGCCAAGGCCGCCGTTGGCCGGCTGGAAGAAGCTTTCGAGCACCGCGATCGCGCGATAGCCCGCGCCGAGATCCTCGTTGACGCGAATCCCCCAGAACGGCGCGGTGAGGCCCGGGCTCTGTTCGGCCAGCGCGGCGGCCGGTCCGCCGCTGCGTTTGGTGTCGGCGATGTCGAGGCCGACGAGCCCATACAGCGCGACGGACGTCTGCGCGCGGACGGCGCGGGACGCGAGGCCCCAGGCGGTGACGCAAATGAGCGCGAGCGCGCCCAACGATCGAACGTTCATGGCGGATCCTTTCCTGTGCGAGTGGCGATGACGGGGAACGGCGGAACAACGGAACAACCGAACAACCGAACGAAGTGGGCAGGCCGGTATGACGGCAGGCGGCGCGCGCACGCGCCGCCTTCGTTCAGGCCGTGGGGACGGCGAATTCGACGGCGGTTCGCGTGAAGTGCTGGTCGAGGCTTGCAAGCAACGCGTCGCGCTGCGCGAGCCACGAAGCGGGCGAACGTCCCGCGATATGCGGCGTCAGCAGCACGCCGGGATGATCGAGCAGCGCGCGCGGCACCTCCGGCTCGTGCTCAATCACGTCGAGCCCCGCGCCCGCGAGCGCGCCGTCGGCGAGCGCGTCGATCAGCGCCTGGGTGTCCAGCACGGAGCCGCGCGCGACGTTGACCACGTACCCGTGTGGCCCGAGCGCGCGCAGCACGTCGCGATCGATCAGATGATGCGTCGCCGCGCCGCCGTTGCAGGCGATCACCAGAAACTCGCTGGCGCGCGCGAGTTCGAGCAGGTCCGCGTAGTGACGGCCCGGCGCGTCGTCGTACGCGCGGCGCGTGTGATAGCCGGTCGTCACGTCGAAGCCCCGCAGGCGCGCGGCGATCAAACGCCCAATCCGCCCCATGCCGACGATGCCTACGCGCGCGCCCGTCAGCGTCGGCCGTTCGGCGCGCGAGCCGCGCCAGCGGCCGGCGCGCACCGCGTCGGTGAGCGGCGCGTAGCCGCGCGCGAGCGCGAGCAGCAGGCCGATCGCGTGATCGGCGACGGTCGCCGCGTTGGCGCCCGGTGCATGCGTGACGACGATTCCGCGCCGTTGCGCGGCGGCGACGTCGACGTTTTCATAACCCGCGCCGAATGCGCTGATGATTTCCAGCGCGGGCAAGGCGGCCATCTGCGCGTCGGAGAAACCGGTCGAGCCATTGGTCACGACCGCGCGCACGGCTTGCAGTGCGGTCATTGCGCCGGGAGCGTCCGCCGTCAAGCCGTCCGGATGGTAGTGCAGCGTGTAATCGCGCCGCAGCGCATCCAGCGTCGCGTCGGGCAGCGCGATCAGCGCAAGCACGGCGATCGCGTCGATGCCCGCGCTCACGGCTGCGAACCGGAAGCGGGCGCGTCGGCGGAACCCGCCGCCGCCGGCGCCACTTCCTTCACCGCGCCTTTCCAGCCGTTCTCGGTGATGTCGAACACCGTGCCGTCCGGCATCCGGTACTTCACTTCGTAGAACACGTTCGGATCTTTCTCGTGACGTCCCGTCAGATAGGTGCCGCCCGCGGCGACCACGCGCGCGGCGGTGTCCTCGACGTTGTCCACCCACATGCCGAAGTGGATCACGCCGCGCACGTCCTTCAGGCCCGCGTAGCCGGGCACGGTCTCGTCCTTGAAGTTCAGCAGCGCCACGTTCATCGTGCCGTCGGTCATATAGATGCCGCGCATCGCGTTGCCCGCGCGACGCATGCCGAACGCCTGCTCGAAGAATTGCGCGGCGGCCTCCGGATCCTCGACCGAGAGCGCGATATGACGGAGCTTGTCCATGAAATGTCCTTAGGTTGTCCTGACGATGAATCGCCCGCAGGCGAAGGGAGGGTTGTCGTGACTGTGAATCAAGTGTGTCCGCAACTTCACCAGGTATACTACGGATAACAAATGTATACACAAAAACAAATTGATATACCAGAATGGTCTTCATCCGAGGAACGGGGCGGGTTGCAGGTGACCGGCCCCGTTCCAGCGCCGCGATGTATGAGGACCACCGATGCACATCTCGCAGGAACCGTTGGGTAGTCTGTCCGCCGCTCTCAGGGAGCGCTTTGCGCGGATCGGGCCGGTCTGGGGCAGCGATATCAATGCGCACCGCGATCTGGTGATCGCGGCGTACTCGCCGCTGGTGGCGGCGGCGCGCGATGCGGGCCCGACGCTCGAAGCGGCGCGCGACGTGCCGTATGGCAGCCACGAACGGCAACGGCTGGACGTGTTCGCGTCGGCGGAAACGCAGCGCGCGGGCCATGCCGACGTCGTGCTGTTCGTCCACGGCGGCGCATTTCTGCGCGGCAGCAAGAGCTTCAATGGACTCATCTACGACAACGTGGCGCGCTGGTTCGCGCGGCAAGGCTGCGTCGCGCTCAACGTCGAATACCGGCTCGCGCCGCAAGCGCCATATCCCGCGGGCGCGGACGATGTCGCCGCCGCGCTGGCGTGGGCGCGAACGCATGTCGCCGGATTCGGCGGCAATCCGGAGCGGATCTTTCTGGTCGGCCATTCGGCGGGCGGCGCGCACGTCGCCACCTATCTGTGCGATCCGCTGTTCGCCGATGTGCGCGATGGCGAAGACGCACGCGCAATCGCCGGCGCGGTGCTGATCTCGGCGCGGCTCGCCGCCGACGTCTTTTCCGACAACCCCAATGCGGCCGGCGTGCGCGCCTATTTCGGCGACGACGAATCGCGCTATGCGGCGCGCTCGCCGCTGACGCACGCGCAGCATCTCGACACGCCGCTGATGGTGGTGGTCGCCGAATACGAAAACCCTTATCTGGACGCGTACGGTGCGGCATTTTTCGAGCGCGTGCTGATGGCGCGCCAACGCGCGGGCGACGCCAGGCCGCAACGCGCGCCGCGTTTCGTGCAGATGCCGCGGCATAACCACACCTCGGTGGTCGCGCACTTCGATTCGGGCGAGACGCTGCTGGGCGACGCGATGCTCGATTTTTTCCGCGCGTGATCCGCTCGCGCTTTCATTGACCGACAGGGAGTACCGCATGGCCAGCCAATCGTCCGCGACGTTTGCGACATCCGCCACGTCCGCGAGCCGTTCGTCCGCTTTCGCGAAACCGCGCGTTTTCGCGCCGGTGATCACGCCGTTCAACGCGGATGCGAGCGTCGACGCGCCGCGCCTCGTCGCGTTCTGCCGCTGGCTGGTCGGGCAGGGCGCGGGCCTCGCGCTGTTCGGCACCAATAGCGAGGCGAATTCGCTGAGTCTCACGGAGCGGCATGCGTTGCTGGATGCCGTGCTCGACGCCGGACTCGATCCCGCGCAGATGCTGCCCGGCACCGGCGCCTGCGCGCTGCCCGATGCGATCGCCCTGACGCGTCACGCGAGCGAGGCCGGCTGCGCGGGCGCGCTGATGCTGCCGCCGTTCTTCTACAAGGGCGTCGGCGACGACGGTCTGTTCGGCTATTACGCCGACGTGATCGAGGCGGTGGGCTCGGCCCGTCTGCGCGTGCTGCTGTATCACATCCCGCAGTTCACCGGCGTGCCGATCACGCACACGCTGATCGAACGGCTGATCGCCGCGTATCCAGACACGGTGGTGGGCATCAAGGACAGTTCGGGCGATTGGGCGAATACGGCGGCGATGCTGGAGAAGTTTCCCGGTTTCGCGGTGTTTCCCGCATCCGAGGCGCTGCTCGGCAAGGCGCTGCCGCTCGGCGCGGCGGGCTGTATTTCGGCGACCGCGAATATCCAGCCGCATGCGATCGCGAGTCTGCTGAACGCGACGACGGCGGAGGAACGCACCGGGTGGGAAGGGAAGGTGGCCACCGTGCGCCTCGCGGTGCAGGCGCAGCCGATGATTCCCGCGCTGAAAAGCATCGTCGCGCATTACACGAACGACGCCGCGTGGCAGCGCGTGCGTCCGCCGCTCACGTCGATGGGCGGCGCGCAGTCGGGCGCGTTGTTGCAGCAGTTGGAGACGTTGGGGTTCGCGATGCCGTCGATCGCAACGGCGCTGAAGACGGTGGCCGCGTGAATGGCCTACTCGGCGGGCGACGCGGTGGCCAATGCCATGGCCGCTTCAGCGGTCACCTCGGCGGCCACTTCAATGGCCACTTCAGCGGCCGGTTCAGCGGCCGGTTCAGCGCGCGACGCCGCGCGCCCGCCGCCTCACGCGTTCTCGCGTTCCGCGCGCTGGCGCTTCAGACGCCCGAGCACGACGATCGACAGCCGTGCGGTGTGGTCGCGCATCGCGTTGTATGCGCGTTCCGGTTCGGAGTTGAGGATCGCGTCGACGATCTCGCGGTGCTCGTCGGTCGCGGCTTCGAAGCGCGACGGCGAAGCCGGCTGTGCCGCGCGAAAGCCCGCCAGACGCTGGCGCTGCACCGCCATGATCGACGCCAGCGACTTGCTTTGCGCGCCCTTGCAGATCAGTTCGTGGAAGTCGCGATTGAGTTCGAAGTACTCCGCTTCATCGCCGCGCGCGATCGCGGCGTTCATTTCCGTTTGCAGTTCTTCGAGCTGTTTCTTCTCGACGAGGCTCATGCGCTGCGCGCTCAGGCGGCAGCACAGCGCTTCGAGTTCGCACATCGCTTCGAGCATGTCGGCCAGTTCGTCGATGCTGAACTGCGCGACCACCACGCCTTTGCGCGGGGTCAGCTCGACCATGCCGCGTGCCGCGAGTTCGCGCAGCGCCTCGCGGATCGGTGTGCGCGACGCGTTGAAACGTTCGGCGAGCGCGGCTTCTTCGAGCTTCTGGCCCGGTTCGAGCGTGCCGTCGATGATCTCGTCGCACAGCAGGCGGTAAATCTTGGAGGAGAGCGTGGTCATCGTGAGGGTCGTGGGGTGAGCGAAACCGTGGGCAGGCGGCCCACATTATGCGCCAGCGACCTAACCGCCTCAATCGCCAACGCGCATATCCGGCCTGTGCAAGCTCATGCAGTGTACGCGCGAACGTGTTTTGCTCCCGATAAGTGTATACGAGGATTTTAATAAGAATACATGAGTGACTGAATGTATACGAGTGGCGGAGACAATCCAGTCCGCTTCTTTCGAGTCCCGGCAAGCAGACGAATCACCCCTACAAACGCAAATAAGCGAGGCAACACGTGACCTGGTTTGGTATCGCAACTTACGAATCGAATGGCCGCCGTGCCACGGGACTGGCGGTCGGCGGCAAGCTGTACGACGCGCAGGCCGCGCTGGCGCAGGCGGGTCTGGCGGCGGGCAGCGCCGCCATCGCCGAGCTCGGCAATGTCGCCGAGCTCGGCAGCCTTATCGCCGCGTGGCACCGCGACGGCGCGGATGTCGTCGAACGCTTCGGCGCCGCCGCGCGCGCGATCGAGGACGGCAGCTCGACGCTCGCGCCGCTCGCCGGTCATACGCTGTGCGTGCCGTACCAGCCGCGGCGGATTTTCGCGGCGGCATCGAACTACTACGAGCACGCCCGCGAGATGGGCACCGAGCTGGCGCCGCGCGAGGAAAGCACGCCGTACATGTTCATGAAGGCCGAAACCAGCGTGGTGCCGACGCTCGCCGACGTGGTGATTCCGCCGCACGCGGAACGGGTCGACTGGGAGGTCGAGCTGGCCGTCGTGATCGGACGCAGCGGCCGCCATATCGCGCAGCGGGACGCGTACGACTACATCGCCGGCTACACGATTCTCAACGACGTGAGCGCGCGCGATCTGAATCGCCGCAGCGACTATCCGTTCAAACACGACTGGTTTCGCGGCAAGAGTTTCGATACCTTTGGTCCGCTCGGGCCGTGGTTCGTGCCGCGCGCGTGCATCGCCGAGCCGCAGAATCTGCGCATGCGCCTCGCGGTGAATGGCGAGACCATGCAGGACGGCAATACGTCCGGGATGATCTTCAACATCGCCGAGCAGATCGAATATCTGTCGACGATCCTCACGCTGCAGCCCGGCGATCTGATCGCGACGGGCACGCCGACCGGCGTCGGCATGGGGCGCGGCATCTATCTGAAAGCGGGCGACGTGATGGTGGCGTCGATCGACGGCATCGGCTCGATCGAGAATCCGCTGGTGGCGGGCTAAGCGTCGCGGCGCGGGCCGCGCCTCCTTTTTCACTCCATTGACGGACGGGAATACGACATGTTGCAGCGGGTATGGCGCGCGTTGTCACGGCGGATCGTGCAGCGGATAGAGGAGGGACGCGGAGCGCGGCGGCCCGGGATGGCCAGGGCATCGCGCGGAATGCTGGAAACGGGCCGGGGCACGCTTGCCGTGGTCGCGCTGCTGGCGGCCACGCACGCGCAAGCCGCGGACGCCGTGCGCGTCAATCTCGCGTGGCTGCCGCAAGGCAGCACCGGCGGCATCCTGCTCGCGCTGGCGAAAGGTTACTACCGCGACGCGGGCCTCGACGTCAGCGTGATGCGCGGCTACGGCGGCCAGCGCACCGTCAACGAAGTGGACGGCGGCCTGTTCGAGTTCGGCTACGGCGACCCGGTGAGCGTGATGTTGAATCGCGCGCACGGCGGCCATGCGGTGATGGTCGGCGCGATCAACACGCGCTGGCCGGGCGCGATGTGCTATCTCGAACGGCCCGGTTTCAAGGTCAACTCGCTGAAGGATCTGGCCGGGCTCACGCTCGGCGGCGGCGGCGCGTCGCCGGTGCAGAACATCATGCCCGCGTGGTTGAAGCAGAACGGCCTCGCGCCCGATGCGATCAAGACCGTGCGGCTCGACCCGGCCGTGATCAACACCGCGCTGCTGCAGAAGCGGATCGATCTGTCGGAGTGTTGGGAAGGCGCGAGCCTGCCGGTGCAGGCCGCGCTCGCGAAGCGCGCCGGTCAGCAGCTCGGCCGCGTGTTCTATCGCGACTATGGGCTGGACATGATGGGCAACGGCCTCGTCACCACCGACACTTACGTGGCCCAGCATCCCGATGTCGTCAAGCGCTTCGTCGCCGCGACGTATCGCGGTTATGCGCTGATGCGCGAGCATCCGCAGGAAGCCGCCGACGCCATCGCCGCGCAGTATCCGGTGCTGGACAAGGCGATCCTGCTGCAGCAGATCGTCGAGACCAATGGCCTGATCGCCGACGATCCCGCCGGACATAAGACCGGCTGGCTGCGGCCGGCGCGCATGGAGTCGACGGCGGCGTTCGTGTCGCGCGCGTTCGGCACCGGCGCGAAGGTGAAGGCCACGGACGTGTACACGAACCGGTTTGTGGAGTGAAACCCGATCGGGGGCGTGCGTTTCGCCGAAGCGAAGGCGGGCGGGCGCCCCAACCAGCCCGCTAAAAACATGGGCAAAAGCCATCGACACATGGCATGGAGAGACAACGATGAACAGTTTGCGTCCGAAACGGCTTGGACACATGGTCCTGATGGTGCGCGACATCCACAAGTCCGCGCAGTTCTATACCGACGTGCTGGGCCTCAAGGTGTCCGACTGGATTGGCGACCAGATGGTTTTTCTGCGCGCCGGCAGCGATCACCACGACCTGGCGCTCTCGCAGTTGCCGAAGGATTCCGCCGACTTCGACGACCTGCCGCGTTATTCGCGGCCCGGTCTCGAACACTTCTCGTATCTGATCGACAGCTACGAGGAAATGGAGCGCTCGGTGAAGGTGCTGCAGGAGCACGGCGTCGAGATCGTGCGCGGCATCGGCCGGCATGGGCCGGGCAATAACCTGTTCCTCGTGTTCAAGGACCCGGACGGCAACAACGTCGAGGTCTACTGCGAGATGACGCAGATCGGCGAGCGCGATGCGTACGAACCGCAGGTGTGGGAGCGCACGATCGAATCGTTCGATCAGTACCGTTTCGAGCGCTTCGTCGTGCCGCCGCCGCCGCATCTGGTCGCGCAGAAAGCGGGGCAGGCCGCGGCCGGCGAAGCCGCCGGGCACGCCGCCGGGACGCCGGCCGCGGCGAGCCCCGACGCGACCGATCCGTCCGCCCGCTCATAATTCGGAACCCTCATGAAACGATTGCTCGAAACCGTGGCGTTCTGGATCGTGATCGGCCTGATCTGGGAATTCGGCGTGCGCTGGACCGGCACGCGCGATTACGTGCTGCCGGCGCTCTCGCAGGTGTTCGCCGCCGGCTGGGAAATGCGCGGGCAGTTGCTGTCCGACACGCTTGCCACCGCGTGGGAAGTGTTCGCCGGTTTCGCGCTCGCGCTGGTCGGCGGGCTGACCATCGGCCTGTTCGCGAGCATGTCGAACATCGCGCGGCGCACGTTGTTTCCGCTCGTCACCGCGTTGCAAAGCATGCCGAAGATCGCGCTCGCGCCGTTGCTGATCGTGTGGTTCGGGTATGGCTTCGCCTCGAAGCTGGCGGCGGCCGTGCTGTTCGCGTTCTTCCCGATCGTGATCGCGACGATGGGCGGTCTCGCGGGCGTGCCGCGCAATCTCGACGAACATTTCCGCGCGCTCGGCGCGTCGCCGGCGAAGACGTTCTGGCATCTGCGGCTGCCCGCCGCGCTGCCCGCGCTGATCGACGGACTGAAGATCGCGATGCCGCTGGCGGTGATCGGCGCGATCGTCGGCGAGTTCATCGGCTCGGAATCGGGGCTCGGCCATCTGATCGTGTTCGCCACGTCGAATGCGCAAACGGCGCTGTCGTTCGCGGCGATCCTGATGGTGACCGTGCTGGCCATGCTGTTTTACTGGGCCGTCGAACTCGTGTCGCGCGGCGTGTGGTGGAGAGGAGTGACGGTCTGATGGCAATGGTCGATAAATTGCGTATCGTGCAGCGGGGGCCGGCCGGCGCGCAGGCCACTGCGCTGGCAACTGATGTGGCAACCGGAGTGGCAACCGGTGTGGCCTCGCAGGCTTCGCGGGACAGCGGCGCGGCGCCCGCGCTGATCGCGGTCGAGCAGGTCGGCAAGCGGTTCGCGGCGCGCGGCGGCGCACAGGCATTCAGCGCGCTCGACGACGTCTCGATGACGATCCGCCAGGGCGAGTTCGTGTCGATCCTCGGACCGAGCGGCTGCGGCAAGAGCACCTTGCTGCGGATGGTGGCGGGTCTCGTGCCGTGCGACGCGGGCCGCATCCTGCTCGGTCCGGAGCCGGTCGCGAAGCCGGTGCCGGACATCGGCGTGGTGTTCCAGACCAGCAACATGCTGCCGTGGCTGACGGTCGGCGCGAATATCCGGCTCGGCGCGAAGCTGCGCGATCTGCCGCGCGCCCAGGTCGAGGCACGGCTGCCCGCGTTGCTGGAAACGCTGGGTTTGACGGCTTTCGCCGATCGCTACCCGCACGAGCTGTCCGGCGGCATGCGGCAACGCGCGGCGATCGGCCAGATCCTGCTGCTGGAACCGCGCGTGATGCTGATGGACGAACCGTTCGGCGCGCTGGATGCGCTCACGCGCGACCGTCTGAACGTCGAGTTGCTGCGCATCTGGCAGCAGAGCACGCTGACGGTGCTGCTGGTCACGCATAGCATTCACGAGGCGGTGTTTCTGTCGGACCGCGTGCTGGTGATGTCCGAACGGCCGGGCCGCGTGATTCACGACGTGCGCATCGACCTGCCGCGCCCGCGCGAGCCGGATCAGGTGAAAAGCGATCCGGCGTATGGGGAGTATGTTGCGCAGTTGTCGAAGTTGATGGGAGTGTTTTGAGGTCTTCGGAGAAGAGGCCTTTGGGCGGGTAGCGTGAATCGACGAAGACGCCCGGGTGTCCGAAGCTGACGAAGCCGCTGGGCCACCGCTGCGGCCGAAGTTCAGGCGCGAGGCCTTACAATCCCCCACCCGAACTCCGCCGCGCGGCGCGCAAAAAAAGCAGCGCGCCTGTTCACCCCATGCTGAAAATCCTCGTCAGCGCCTGCCTCGCCGGCTATCCCGTGCGCTACAACGGCGCGGCCAAACCCACGCGCGACGCGTGGCTCGCCCGGTGGCGCGCCGAAGGCCGCCTCGTCACCGTGTGCCCGGAAGTCGCGGCCGGTTTCCCGACCCCTCGCCCGCCCGCCGAAATCCAGTTGCATCGTGGGGGCGCCGACGTGCTCGCCGGCCGCGCGACGATCCTCGACAACACCGGCGCCGACGTAACCGCGCTCTTCATCGCCGGCGCCCGGCACGCGCTCGAACGCGCGCTGGCGGAAAACTGCCGCTACGCGTTGCTGGCTGACGGCAGCCCCTCGTGCGGCAGCACCTTCATCCACGACGGCAGTTTCAGCGGCCGCACCCACCCGGCGACAGGTGTCAGCGTTGCGCTGCTGCAACAGCACGGCATCCGGGTATTCGCCGACTCGCAGATCGACGAACTGGCGGCGGAAATCGCCCGCGAACCGTCGTGCTGAGACGCCCGGTCAAGCCGTCCCCAAACTATGTGCTAGTGCCGCATCGAAATCGATTGATTCGGTAACGTTTGCGAGTTTTAATCAGCAGACCATTAAAGTTTCCGATTTGCGAATGTTAAATGTTAAATAAAACTTTGCGGTTCGCGAATTCAGGTAATTGTTTTTCGCTTTAAACGCTTGCAAGAACGTAAGGAAAACGTTTGCTTCTGGATAACCGCCTGTCTACGGCAGCAAACGTGCCTGTTTGCACCGGACAGCCTAGTGTGCGGGAGCCGGCATATAGTCACAATCGGTCACGAAATTGGGCAAAAAGCGCGTTAGAATGCGCGTCGATTCACGCTGCATGGCCTGACAGGGTGCAAAACAGGCAGCGCGAATCGCGCAAATTTTTTGCATCCGATCGATGTGTTCCCGCGTAATGGGAACTGCCGGTAATATCGGCCGGGGGGCAAAAGTCGGACCGGTAAATGTGGGGCGCGAGTAAATACACTCCTTTCCCGCAAAGCCCACCACATAAAACCATTCAAAAAAGACCACGACTTATGGCACTGAGGATTCTGTCGATATTTGGCACGCGGCCGGAAGCTATCAAAATGGCGCCGCTGGTCAAGCAACTGGACGCCTGTCCCGAAATTGACTCGGTTGTGTGCGTGACCGGCCAGCATCAGCAGATGCTGGATCAGGTGCTCGATCTGTTCCAGATCGTGCCGCATCACAATCTCGCGCTGATGACCGGCAACCAGACCCTGAACGGTCTCGCATCGCGTCTGATCGCGTCGCTCGACGACGTGCTCGCGACCGTGCAGCCCGATCGCGTGCTGGTGCACGGCGACACGACCACCGCTTCGGCGGCGGCGCTGGCGTCGTTCCATCGGCGGATTCCGATCGGCCACGTCGAGGCGGGTCTGCGCACCGGCAACCTCATGCAGCCGTGGCCGGAAGAGATGAACCGGCGCGTGGTCGATGTGATGAGCGACCTGATGTTCGCGCCCACCGCGAGCTCGAAGGCCAATCTCGAACAGGAATCGCTGCACGGGCGGATCATCGTCACCGGCAACACGGTGATCGACGCGCTGAATCTGACCACCGCGCGCATCGACGCCGATGCGGCCTTGCGCGCCGAACTCGACGCCCGTCTGCCGTTCCTCGACGGCGCGTTGCCGGTGCTGCTCGTGACCGGCCACCGGCGCGAGAGCTTCGGCGAAGGCTTCGCGAACATCTGCGCGGCGCTCGCGGATCTCGCGAAAACCAACACGGTGCAGATCGTCTACCCGGTGCATCTGAATCCGAATGTGCGTGGCCCGGTGCAGGAAACCCTCGGCGCGGCGCGCAACGTGCACCTGATCGAGCCGCTCGATTACCTCGGCTTCGTGCGTCTGATGCAGCGCGCGTCGATCATTCTCACGGACTCCGGCGGCGTGCAGGAAGAAGCGCCGGCGCTCGGCAAGCCCGTGCTGGTGATGCGCGACGTGACCGAGCGTCCGGAAGCGGTGGAAGCGGGCACGGTTCGTCTCGTCGGCACGCAGCGCGAAGCGATCGTGCGCGCGGTGAGCGGCCTGCTCAGCGACGCGCGCGAGCGCGACGACTTCGCGCATCGCATCAATCCGTACGGCGACGGTTACGCGTCGCAGCGGATCGTCGCAGCGCTCACCGGCCGTCCGTTCGATGAATTCGCGAGCGCGGCGCCGGGCGCCGCCGCTCAGTTGCCGCGCGTCCATCACGGCGCGACGGTGCACTAGCACCGCGCGCGGGCGCCTCGCCCGCGGCGCGCACCCGCCGGTCTGCCCGACGCAGCCGGCGCGCGCCGGGCGGGCGCACCACGCACCGCCCGTCGAGGCGAGTCCGCTGAAGTCCCGCCGTGTAGGCCACGGCCGGGGCAGACGGACAACACCGCCGGGCCAACCGCCGGGCCAACCGCCAGGCCGACCGCCAGGCAAAGCGCCGGTGAAACGACGCCGGCGGGAACCGCCAGCGAAAACCGCCGGCAAAAAACACCGGTCAGATCCGCGCGGCGCATCCCACCGCGCCGGGCTGACCACCCCAGACAATCGCTGTCGCGCATGCCGGCTTCGCCGTTTGCGCGCCAATTTAGAGACAAGACGACGTGACCTCCGATCAACCTCTGCGCCGCCTCGCGCATCCCCGTTTGACCGCGCTTGCCCTGCTGCTGACGCTCGCCGGCGCCGTCCACGCCCAACAACCGGCCGATCTCGCCGGCAGCTTCGCGCAGCTCGGCAGCGGGCGGCTCGCGACGCGCACGGTGTCGCTCGCCGAACTCGGCATGCGCGACCCGGTCGTGCTGCGCGCGCCGGATGGACGTCAGGAACTCTATCTGCCGGTGCCGGCCGGCGTGCCGCTGACCGACGCGGCCTTGCAGATCGACGGTAGCTATCTGCGCGGCAACGGCGGTCGCACGACCATGCTGGTGTCGCTGGACGGCTCGCCGGTGCTGTCGCGCACGCCGACCCAGGATCAGGGCGATGCGTCCGCGAGCCTCGGCGTCGACGGCGGCGCGCGTCCGACCGGTTTCGTGCGCGTGGGGCTCGACTGGTCGTCGGTGATCAGCGACAACATCTGTACCGATCAGACCGCGATCGGCAACGTCTGGCGGATCGCGCCGACCTCGCGTCTGACCTATCACTACGATCCGGACGCGATCGTCGATCTGCGCGGCGCGTGGAGCGCGCTGTCGAACAAGCCGGTGGTGATGCTCGGCGCGCGCACGCTCGGCGCGCCGGCCTTCGATGCCGGCTGGCGCGTCGAAGCGCTGCTGCAACGCGAAGGCCGCACGCCGGCGACGCGCACGTGGCCGGCGGTCGGCGATACCGTCGATCTCGGCAACGTCGAGGTGCCCGCGCCGCTGCGCGCGCTGCCGGCCTTCGCCGCCCTGGCCGCCGGCGGTTCGCACAAGCTCGCGAATCCGGCGGAAGTCGGCGCGCTGATCGCGCTGACGCCGCGCACGGCCTTCGCGCCCGATCTGATCGTGGCCGACGACGCTTTGCGTAACGCGCTGAAGAGCTCCCTCGACGCGCTGCGCGAGCAGGCGGCCAGCGCCGGTCCCGGCGCCGCCGGGGCGTTCGACGCATGGCGCGCCCGCTCGTTCGACGCGATCGCCAAACCGCTCGCCGCCGGCGAAGTGCGCCTCGCGCACCTCGGTGGCCAGACCGCGATCGTGGTCGGCGACAACGACGCGGTCGCGGTGCTCGCGCGCGCATGGCGTCCGATCGACGTGACGAGCCGCCTCGTGGTTCACCAGATCGACGGTGCGCCGAACGCACGCGGCGACGAAATCGCGCTGTCGCTGCTCGGCGGCGAACCGCGCACGCTCGACGTGCAGGGCCGCGCCACCTGGGACGCGAACTTCGACCTCGGCGCGGCCTCCGGCAACGGCAAGCTGCCGAGCGCCGTGGTGCTCGACGTGGCCGCCTCGCCGACCGCCAACAACACCGCGCAGACCGCATCGATCTTCTTCAACGACGTGCTGATCGGCTCGCAACTGCTGAGCGCGAACGGCAAGCCGCAGCGCATCACCGCGCGCGTGCCGCACTACGCGCTCGCACCGAACAACCTGCTGCGCGTGGTGTTCCAGCGCCAGCCGGAAGGCGGCTGCCAGCCGCGCAGCCTCGGCCATCCGATCGCGGTGCTGCCGAGCAGCCATCTGACGCTCGCCGATGCCAAGGTGGACGACGACTTCACCGGCATGGTCGCGCGCTTCGCGACCGAGGCCAACGTGATCGTGCCGGCCGCCTATCTGAACGACGCCGCGGACGTCATGTCGCGCGTCGCGCGCCTCGCCAACGCGAGCGGCATCGCGCCGACCCGCGCGAACTTCAGCGTCGCGCCGGACGGCCAGGCGGTGACGCCGAAGGGCGCCTTCCTCGCCGCCGACGTCACGCTCGCCGACGAAAAGAGCCTCGCGCAACTGTCGAAAGACCGTCTGACGCTGACCGACGCCTCCGGCAAGATGCTCGCCGACGTGTCGGGCCTGAACCGCGTCGGCGTGATCGAAGCGGTGAAATCGGGCAGCGTGCCGGGCATCGTGTACCGCACGGTGGGCGACACCGCCGCGATCCTGCCGGCCACGCTGCAACTGTCGCGCGGCGACGTCGCGATCGTCGACGGCAGCGGCACGCTGCGTCAGTTCGACACGCGTCATCCGGGCGAAGTGCTGGATAACGACGACGTCGCCGGCCCGTGGTACATGCAGACGTGGGTGCGCTGGGGCGTGCCGGCGGCGCTGATCGCGTTGCTGATCCTGCTGCTGCTGGTCGCGAACGTGGCGCGCGGCAGGAACAAGGACAAGTCGTGAGCATCGCGGCGCTTAAATGGTATGCGGGCTACGGGATAGTTCACTACTACCAGTGGCTCGAATACGCGGCCGCGCTGGTGGCGGTGATCATCCTGCTGTCGAGTCTCGACGATCTGTTCATCGATCTGTGGTACTGGACCCGCACGATCTATCGCCGCTTCACGGTGCAGCGCACCTACAAGCCGCTCACCAGCGCGCAGCTCTATCAGCGCGACGAGCAGCCGATCGCGATCATGGTGCCCGCGTGGCACGAGTACGACGTGGTCGCGGCGATGATCGAGGACCTGGTGCGGGTGATGGACTACCGCAACTATGTGGTGTTCGTCGGCACGTATCAGAACGACCCGCAGACCATCGCCGAGGTCGAACGGATGCGCCGCCGCTACAAGCAGCTGCGCCGCGTCGAAGTGCCGCACGATGGTCCGACCTGCAAGGCCGACTGTCTGAACTGGGTGATCCAGGCGATCTTCAAGTACGAAGCGGAAGCCGGCATCGAATTCGCCGGCGTGGTGCTGCATGACAGCGAAGACGTGCTGCACCCGCTCGAACTGCGCTTCTTCAACTACCTGTTGCCGCGCAAGGACATGATCCAGCTGCCGGTGGCCTCGCTCGAACGCAACTGGTTCGAGCTGGTGGCCGGCACCTACATGGACGAGTTCGCCGAGTGGCACGCGAAAGATCTGGTGGTGCGCGAGAGTCTCGCGGGCGCGGTGCCGTCGGCGGGCGTGGGCACGTGTTTCTCGCGACGCGCGCTGCTCGCGCTGAACGCGGAAACCGACAACCAGCCGTTCAACACCGAGAGTCTCACCGAGGACTACGACGTCGGCGCGCGTCTCGGCAAGATGGGCATGCAGTCGATTTTCGCGCGCTTTCCCGTGCAGTTCGCGACGCGCCGCAAGGCGTGGTTCGGACTCGGCAAGGAACGCGATATCACCGTGACGATGCCACTGTGCGTGCGCGAATTTTTCCCCGACACGTTCCGCACCGCGTACCGGCAGCGCGCGCGCTGGACCCTCGGCATCGGTCTGCAAGGCTGGAAGCAGACCGGCTGGAGCGGGTCGCTCGCGAATCGCTATCTGCTGTTCCGCGATCGCAAGGGCGTGGTCACCGCGTTCGTCGGAATTTTCGCGTACGTGCTGGTCGTGCAGTTTCTACTCTTCGCCGGCGCGGATCTGCTCGGCTGGATGCCGGATCTGATCGCCTCGCCGTTCTCCGATTCGGGCTGGCTGCCGACGCTGCTGCTGCTCAACGGCTGCGCGCTGCTGCTGCGCGTGGTGCAGCGGGTCTACTTCGTCACGCGTTTGTACGGCTGGGAACACGGCGTGCTATCCGTGCCGCGGATGGTGGTGGGCAACTTCATCAACTTCATGGCGGTGTCGCGTGCGTGGAAGATGTTCCTCACGCACCTCGTGACGGGCAAGCGTCTCGCATGGGACAAGACCATGCACGACTTCCCGTCCGCCGACGGCTTCAACAACCGCCGTCAGCGGCTCGGCGAACTGCTGCTGTCGTGGCAGGCGATCGATTCCGACAAGCTCGAACAGGCGCTCGGCGAAAGCCATGCGCGCGAGGCGCCGCTCGGCCGCGTGCTGATGGCCAAGGGCTGGCTCGACGAGGAAACGCTCGCGGAAGCGATCGCGTTCCAGGCCGATCTGCCGCGCGGCCGGTTGCGCGTCGAACAGCTTCACGCCGATGCGACGCGTCTGCCGCTCGATGCGATCGTGCGGCATCGCGTGTTGCCGCAGGCGGATGCGAGCGGCGAGCGCACGATCCTGCTGGCGGCGAGTCCGCTCGCCGAATCGGCGCTGGCCGAATTGAGCGCGTTGATCGCCGGGCCGGTCGCTCAGGAGATCGTGCGGGAAGGCGAAATCGCGGCGGGTCTGCGGGTGTTGCGCGGCGTCGAGATCGGCGTGCCGGTGAACTTGCAGACCGAACCGGCGGTCGATGCAACGGGCCAAGCCGTAGCACATGCCGCTCATGCCGCACACGCCGCTCATGCCGCCGACGGCGCGCCCGCGCCAGTGCCGGTACGCAGCGTGCCCTTGATCGGCGATCTGCTGATCGAGAACGGCTTCGTGCGGCGCGAGGTTTTCGAAGCGGCCATGCAGCACTACCGTCCGGATCGCCATGGTTTGATCGGCGACTACATGGTGGCGTGCGAGGTGATCTCGCGCGCTTCACTCGAGAACGTAATCCAGCAACAGCGCCGCCTGCAAAGCGCTCTGACGGCATCCGAATGATCGAAAAATTTTGCATCCGGCGCGCGGAAACGACGCGCGCTTTTGGGGTTGACGACTTGCCGGGGACGGGGAACGCAGCATCGGCGATGCGGCGGGACGAGTCGTCGGCGGCGCGGTCGCGGGCCGGCGTTGCCGCAGCGGCGGGTTTGACGACGACGTCGCGCGCGGCTTCGGTCCTGACTTCGGCGTGCGCCGGGACAGCAGGGCGCGCCTTGCGTCCGGCGCTGCGCGCGCTGATGGCCGCATGGCTTGCGGGCGCGCTGGGTGTGAGCGGCGCGGCGTATGCGGCGCCCACGGCATTAACCTCGCCGACGGCATCGGCATCGGCATCGGCATCGGCATCGGCATCGGCATCGGTTCGCACGCCGACACCGGCCGCCGCCGACGTCTCGACCGCGCAGAATCCGCTGCCCTTGAGCGGCGCCGCCTATCGCGTCGCGCAGGAGGCGTACACCGCCTACGGCAGCGGCGACTACACGACGGCCGTCGCGCGAGCCCGCGAAGCGATTCGCCAGCGGCCCGACGTGGTGTCGTTGCGCGTGCTGCTCGCCAACGCGCTCGCCGCGCAACGCCGCTACAGCGAGGCGAGCCGTTCGCTGAACGACGCGATCGCGAAGCTCGGCCGCAATCCCGAACTCGTGTCGCGCCGCAAGCAGATCGATACGCTGAGCGCGTCGACCCGCGCGGTCGCACGCGGCGGCAAAGCACTGCCGGCCGATCCGAACGCGCTGACCGGCCCCGCGCTGGTCGCCGCGCAGCAGGCTTACAAGGCGTACGCGGCGAAGGACTTCGCGGGCACCGTCAAGTACGCGAACGAAGCGATCGCGCTGCGGCCCGATCTGCTGCGTCTACGCCTGTTGCTGGTCGATGCGGCGAGCGCCGCCGGCCAGGACGCCGATGCGTGGACTGCCGATCTCGACGCCGTCAAACGCTTCGGCGACAACGAGGATCTGCGTGTGCGCCGCAGCTTCATCGGCAGCCGGCTGGCGCCGAAGTCGTCCGGCGCGTCGTACGCGGCACGCAAGCAGGGCGATTTCACCCGCGCGACCGCGCTCGCGCGCGAGGCGGTGGCGTATGCGCCGGATCTGGTCGGCTACCGCATTCAATTGATCGACACGCTGTTCGCCGCCAACGACCTGCCCGGCGTGCAGGCCGCGGCGAGCGACGCGATCGCCGCCGACGACACCGAAATCATGCCGTTGACGCTGCGCGGTTACGTGCTGGCGGCGCAGGGCAAAGACGACGCGGCGGAAGCGGACTTCGCCAAGGCGCTGCAGGCGAAGGATGCGACCCAGCGCAACAAGCGCGTGGCCCGCGTGATCATCGCGGATGTGTGGATCGCCGAAGGGCAGCCGCAACGCGCGCTCGATCTGCTCGCGCCGCTGAAGACCAACGGCGACGACACCGATCCGCCGATCGCGCTGCGGCGCGCGCAGGCGCGTCGACTGCTGGCGCAAGCGTCGATTCCCAAAACCCAGCTCGACCCGACGCGCCGTCCGATCATCGACTGCGTGGTCGATCAGTTCGGCGCCAGTTGCGACGTCTACGCGGCCGACCCCGGTTTCGCCGCCGCGCGTGCCTACGTGAGTGCCGCCGCTGCCAACGACAAGACCGGCGCGGTCGGTTACGCGCGCGAAGCGGTGAAGGCCGCGCCCGACGATCCGCAGCATCGCGTGGAACTGATCAACGCGCTCAGCACGGCCGGCGACGATCGCGCCGCCTCGCGCGAGGCGCAGCGCATGATCGATTCCGGCATGCTCGACGCGATGCCCGACATGAGCGCCGCGTACATCGCGCAGCGCGCCGGCAACAATCGCGTCGCGTACCAGCGCTTCAGCATGGCCGACAAGGCCGGCTCGATGCCGACCAGCGCCTACGCCGATGCAGGCTATGCCGCTGTCGACGCGCATCGCAACCACGAAGCCGCGCAGTACTTCGAACGCGCGATCGACGCCAGCGCGAAGCCGAGCGACGACGGCACGCCGCCCGCGACGCCGGCGCAACTGAACGAGATGCGCAGCGCGCATGCCGAGGCGACCCGCAACTGGGGCTTCGACACGTCGCTGAACTATCGCGGCGCGGGCCTGCAGCCAGGCTATGTGTCGTCGCCGACGCCGTCGGGCACGTCGAATAACTGGCAGGCCGGCGTGGAAGCGTACTGGCGTCCGTTCGGCAGTCTCGGCGACCGCATGTTCGAGGTCTACACGCGCGGCTACGAAAGCTTCGGCGTGAAGAACGGCAGCCCGAGCGGCGTCGATACATTGCAGGCCACGCTCGGCGTGCGCGCGAAGCCGCTTTCGCAGCTCGACGCGATCGTCGCCTTCGAACGGATCTTTCCGATCGGCTCGCAGGTCAATCCCGACTGGCTCGCGCGTCTCGCGTATTCGGGCGGCTACGGGATCGAACGGCGCGTCGACGTACCGTCGTGGTGGACCGCGCAGGTCTACGCGGAAACCGGCACGTATCTGAACGCCGGCTCGGTGTACGCGACCAGCAACATCGAAATGGGCCGTACCTTCCGCATGGATCGCTACAGCCCGAAGTGGACCGTGTTCCCGTATGCGGTGATCGGTGCGGACTACGACTCGAGCGTGGACCACAGCATTCCGCTCGGCGCGGGCGTGGGCATTTCGACGCGTTACTGGTTCCGCGACAGCAAGTACGACGCGCCGCGCTCGTACGTCGATCTGTCGGTGCAGTACCGCTGGAAGATCACCGGCGACGATCGTGCGCGCGGCGTGTTCTTCGGCGCGATTTACTCGTATTGAACTGGATGGTGCTTATGAAAACGGTTGAGCGGGATCACTTCAGGCAGGCTAACTTCAGGCGCGCGGTGCCGGCGCTGTTCGTCACGGCGGCGGCGCTGTGCGCGGCGAACGCGGCACATGCCGCCGCCGACGACGTCGCGAGTCTCTACGGCCCGCAGCCGCCCGCCAACGCGTCGTATCTGCGCGTGTTGAATGCGTCGTCGCAGGCGGTGCGCGTCGCGCTCGCCGGCAGCGAGGCGCCGCAATCGGTCGCGCCTGGCGCGGCGACGCGCTTCAGCGTACTGACGCAGGGCACGCCCGCGCGCGTGAGCGTCGACGGCAAGGTGCTCGCCGAGGCGAGCGGCGCACCGGCCAACGCCGGCGATGCGGTGACCGTCGCGTTGCGCCACGATGCGCAGGGCTGGCACGCGACGCGGATCGTCGGCCGCTATGAACGCGCGGATGGCCTGAAGGCAACCTTGCGCGCCTTCAATTTCGCCACCGGATGCAGCGCGAAGATCGGCCTCGACGGCAATGGCCCGACGGTGTTCGCGCAGGTCGCGGCGGGCGCGCAGGATTCGCGCGCGATCAATCCGGTCAGCGCGAAGCTGGTGGGGCAGTGCGGCGCGGCCGCGAGCGCCGCGCTGGCGTTGCCGACGCTGGCCGCCGGCGACAGCTACAGCCTGTTCGTGACCGGCGACGCCGCTAAGCCGGTGTTGAGCGGCGTGCGCGACGCGCTCGCGTGGCCGCCGGCCGCGAATTGAGCGCCCGGCGCGCAACGTAAACGGTTCAGCGGGAAGCCGGCAGCAAGCATGACGCACGGCATCGCGTAGTAACACGACACGTAGTACCGCAGTACCGCATTACCGCAGTACCGCAGTACCGCAGTACCGCATTACCGTAGCATCACGAGAAGATCGCAACGCGAGCCGTGACGGAGGGTCCGACTGTCCGCGCCGCCGCCGCCGTTGCGTCACGAGAGAAGCTTTACATCAGTCACGGGGTATCACGACATGACCGACCACAGCCATACGCTCTTTCAACCGTCCGCGCAAAGCGGACCGATCGACGGCACGCGTCGCCGTCTGCTGCTCGCGCTCGCCGCGGCGCCGCTTGCCGGCACGCTGTCGCTACTGCCGCGCCGCGCCAGCGCCGCCGCGTCCACCAGCGTGATCGAAGGCCGCAATCTGTGGCTCTATCCCGGCTGGGAGAGCCTCACCGACGACGCCACGCCCGCCTGCCTGAAGGCCGTCGACCTGATCCACGAGACCACCGGCAAGCTGGCCGCGCACGGCATTCAGAGCGTGATCGTGATCGCGCCGCTGAAGGCGCGTTGCTGCGCCGAGAATCTGCCGGACGGCATGACGATGTCGGCGGGCGTCGCGGCCCGCTACGACGCGATGCGCTCGCACGCCACGTCGATCGGCTTGCCGCTCGTCAACGCGGTCGAAGCGATCGCCGGCGTCGATGCCGCGCAGGAAAAATACATCCGCGCCGATTACCACTGGAGCGGTCACGCGTCGGAAGCGGTGGCCGCGCGCGTCGCCAAACGTCTGACCTCCGCCGGTCCGCTGAAGGGCACGGCGGGCGCGGGCACGCGCCTGGGCAAATGGAACGAAGAGGTCCGCTACGGCGATCTCGCGGCGCTGCTGCCGCCGGATCGCAAGAAGGCGGTCGGCAAGGATCACTTCATCGTGCGCACGGCGGGCGCCGCGGCGGGGCTCGTCGATGGCGGGCCGCCGGTCGTGCAGGTGGTCGGCAACAGCATGGTGCAGCCGTACCTCGGTTTTCCGCAGAAGCTTTCGAATGCGATCGACCGCACCGTGGGCTTGACGTGGACGTTCGGCGATACCGGGCCGTGGAAAACGCTGCTCAATTATCTGGAGTCGCCGGCTTTCAAGGCGAATCGCCCGCAAGCGCTGGTCTGGCAATTCAACGAAGGGCAGATGATGAATCTGCCCAGCGCGGCCGGTCAGTGGGACGCCGCATCGGTGATGGCGGACGACGCCTTTCTCGACCGCGTGTCGAAGGCTATCGCCTGATGAGCGAGTCGGTCGGACAACGCGCGGCGCGCGCCACGGGCACGGAAGGCGGGCAGGGAGGCTCGGGCGCGGCTTCGGCCGCCGGCACGGGGGCGAACACGAACACGAGCGCGAGCGCGGCGTCGGCGAAGACGGCAGGCTCGACCACGGCCTCGCGTCCTGCTCCGGCCGCGGATGCGCCCTCGCTGCTGCGCGCGCACACGCGCGTCGCGTGGCTGGTCGGGTTGCTGCTGGCGCTCGGCTTTGGCGGCGCATTGACTTCGCTCGTCGTGCAAACGCGCGACGGCGCGTCGTTCGACGCGCACGGCTGGCGCGACGGTAGTCTCGGCCACAGCCTCGATCGCGCGATCGACGTGCCGTACGCGCCCGCCTTGCATCGCTGGCAGGCCGCGGTGCGCTACACGCTGTTCGGCGATCTCGGTCATCAGGTGCGCGAAGGCTGTCCTGGCTGGCTGTTCTACGCGGACGGCTTGAGCGCGCCGGTGCAGCCGGGCCACGATCCGGTCGAACGCGCGGATGGCGGCGACGTGCTGACCGACGCACGCATCGCCACGCTGCGGCGTTATGCGACCGCGCTGCGCGGCATGGGCATCCAGCTCGTGGTGGCGACGGTGCCGGACAAGGCGCGCGTGCAGAGCGACAGGCTGTGCGGGCTGCGCCAGGACGCGCGCATGACGCAACGTCTGACTGTCTGGAATCGCGCGCTCGACGCGAACCACGTCGCGCACGTCGATCTGTTGCCGGCGCTGCAGGCTGCCCGGCCGTCGTTCTTCCGTACCGACGTGCACTGGAATGCGCGCGGCGCGCAGGCCGCTGCCCAGGTCGTCGGCGCGGCCGTTTTGCCGCTGCTCGATAGCGGCAAGCCCGGCAAACCCGGTGATACGAAATTCACGCACACGACGGCCGCGCCGGCCCCGCGCATCGGCGATCTGCTGACGCTCGCCAATCTGGATCGCGTGCCGGACGGCTTGCGTCCCGCGCCCGACGTGGTTGCCGCCGAAACGTTGCAGGCGCAACGAAGCGGCGGCTTGCTCGACGACGGTCCTTCCGCCGACGTGCTGCTCGCCGGCAGTTCGTTCTCGCGTCGCAGCGCGTTTGCCGAACGCCTCGGCGAACAGCTCGGCGGCGAAGTCTGGAACGTGAGTCTCGACGACGGCCAGTTCGACCGCGCGCTGGCCGCCGTCTGGCGCGACCGCGCGACGTGGCCCAAGAGCGTGCGCGTGGTGGTGTGGGAGATGTCGGAAGACGCGCTGTCGATGCCGCTCGATGCGGCAGCGACGGCAGCGCAGGGGGCGCAGGGCGCGGTGACGAATCCCGCGGCCGGCGTGCCGACCTCGACGGAGAGCGGTGCGGGTGCGAGTGTGGGCGTGAACACGAACACGAACACGAACAAAGCGGCCGCCGCGCCCGCCGCCTCCACGACCGCGCGGCAGGACTGACCACGATGCTATTCAACTCCTTCATCTTCCTCACGCTGTTCCTGCCGCCCGCGCTCGCCGGCTACTACCTGCTCGGCCAGCGCATGCCGCGCGCGGCGGCAGCGTGGCTGTGCGGCGCGTCGATCGTGTTCTACGGCTGGTGGAATCCGGCTTTCGTCGGTTTGCTGGCCGGCTCGATCGTCTTCAACTACGCGATGAGCTGCGCGATCGTCGCCGCGCCCGCGCAGTCCGCGCGCCGCCGCTGGCTGCTCGGTCTGGCGATCGCCGCGGACCTCGCCCTGCTGGTGCGCTACAAGTACCTCGCGACGCTGCTCACCGCGCTGGTCCACGCGAGCGGCGTGGCCCCCGCCGACTGGCTCGCGCAGGGCATGCACGACGTGGTGCTGCCGCTCGGCGTGTCGTTCTTCACGTTCACGCAGATCGGCTATCTGCTCGACTGCAACGCGGGCATCGTCAAGGAACGCGACGCGCTCGGCTACGTGCAGTTCGTCACTTTCTTTCCGCATCTGATCGCCGGTCCGATCCTGCATCACAAGGAAATGATGACGCAGTTCGCGCAGCCGTCCACCTACCGGCTGCGCGCCGAAAATCTGTCGATCGGCGCCTTCGTGTTCACGATCGGCCTTGCGAAGAAAGTGCTGTTCGCCGACACCATCGCGCCGTTCGCCGATGCGGGTTTCTCCGCGCCGCACGAGTTGCAGTGGCTCGCCGCGTGGGGTACCTGCCTCGCGTACGCGTTGCAGCTGTACTTCGATTTCTCCGGCTACTCGGATATGGCGTTGGGGCTCGCGAAGATGTTCGGCGTGCGCTTCCCGCTGAATTTCAACTCGCCGTTCAAGGCCGCGAGCATCATCGATTTCTGGCAGCGCTGGCATATGACGCTCACGCGTTATCTGACCGCCTACCTGTACTATCCGCTGGCGATGCGCATCAACCGGCGCCGCGCGCAACGCGGTCTGCCGATCGGCCGTCTCGCGCAGCGTTCGACGAGCGGTTTTCTCGCGACGGTCGCGCTGCCCACGTTCTATACGATGGCGCTCGCCGGTATCTGGCACGGCGCGGGCTTGCAGTATCTGATTTACGGCTTGCTGCATGCGTCGTATCTGACGGTGAATCACGCGTATCGCGCGTGGCGGGCGAGTGCGGCCCCAGCGGCGGGTGCTGCTGGTGGTGCCGGTGCTGCCGGCGCGGTGAAGGCCGCGGGCGCGGCGGCTTCGTCGAACGGCGCGCAAGCCGCGCCTGCTTCGTCCACCTCGTCCGCCGCGCGCTGGACCCGCGCCTTCGCGGCGCGTGCGCGCCACGCGGGCAACGTGCTGCTGACCTTCGTCGCGGCGCTGGTCGCATTTGCGTTCTTCCGCGCGCACGGCGTCGGCGATGCGCTCGCGCTGTTGCAGGGCATGGCCGGCCTGCGCGGCATCGAAGCGCTCGACTGGCCCGCCTGGGACGCGTCGAACCTGGGCTTCGGTGCATGGCTGCACCTCGTCGCCGGGCGCTCGACGCTCGCGTTGCAGATCGTCGCGCTGCTGGCGATCGTCTGGTGCACGCCGAACTCGCATCAGCTGATGGGCCGTTTCTCGCCAGCGCTCGAACGCGCGGCCGAGGGGCTGCCCGCCGCATTGAGCTGGCGGCCGTCGCTGCGCTGGAGCGTCGCGATGCTCGGCGTGCTGGTGTTCTGCGTCGCGCAGTTGCACGGCGAAGTGCGTTTTCTCTATTTCCAGTTCTGATTGCGGGGCAATCGGAACGTATCGAACGACGTGTGCGTAAGGACGACAACAATGACTCAAAACGAAACGTTACATGCCGAAGTGGCGGCGCTGGTCGAATCCGTCGTGCTGCGGCCGGTGAGCGGCGACGAAGCGCTGCTCGAAACGGGGCTGGTGGACTCGGTGCTGGCCGTCGAGATCGTGATGGGCGTCGAGATGCAGTTCGGCGTGCGGATTCCGCCGACCGAAATCGCCGAACATCTCGCCTCCGTCGATGCGCTGAGCGCATTCGTCGCCGCGCACCGCTAGGCCGCGCATCATGCGATTCGATCTGACGGCGAGCCGCTTCGTCGACACCGACGTACGCGCCGATGCCTGGGCGGTGATCGGCGCCGACCGCTCGTTGCGCTGGCATCAACTGGCGAGCGAAGCCGAGGCGTGGGCCGCGTCCGCGCGCGAACAGGGTTTCGCCGCCGACGTGCCGGTGATCGTGCGCGGTCACAAGGAAGCGGCGTTTTTCGTCGCGATGGCGGGCGCGCTGCTGCTCGGCGCGCCGTTCGTGCCCGTCGATACGATCTATCCGGATGAACGGATGCGGCGTATCGCGGCGACGCTCGCCGCGCGCACCTATTTCGACGCGCAGAGCGGGCGCTTCGTGTCGCTGGACAGCGGGCCGGGCACGCAGATCGCGCAGGACGATCACGGTGAAGATGGCGGCGCCCACCGCGCCGCCGCGCCGCTGCACGAGAAAAACCTCGCCTACGTGCTCTTCACCTCCGGCACGACGGGCGAGCCGAAAGGCGTGCAGATCGGCCGCGAAAGCGTGGCCGCGCTCACCCGGTGGATGTCGGCCGATTTCGCGCTCGGCGACGCCCCGGTCTTCCTGAACCAGGCGCCGTTCAGCTTCGATCTGTCGATGTACGAGGTGTTCGGTACGCTCGCGCTCGGCGGCACGGCGGTGCTGGCGTCGCGCGCGTTGACCGCGCAGGGCGCGGCCTTTCTTGCGACGATCGAACGCCACGGCGTGACGACATGGGTGTCGACGCCGTCGTTCGCGCAGCAGCAACTGCTGAACCCGCAGTTTTCGCAGGCGGGTTTGCCTGCGCTGAAGACCTTCCTGTTCTGCGGCGAAGTGTTGCCGGTCACGCTTGCGCGTCAGTTGCGCCAGCGCTTTCCGGCGGCCCGCATCGTCAATACGTATGGCCCGACCGAGGCGACGGTGGCGACCACCTGGATCGTCGTCGACGATGCGGTGCTCGCGCAGCACGCGCGCCTGCCGATCGGTCACGCGAAGCGCGATGCCGAGGTGTTCGTCGAGTCCGGCGAGCTGTGCATTGCCGGCGCGCACGTGATGCGCGGCTATCTGAACCGCGACGACCTGAACGCGGCGCGTATGTTCACGCACCACGGTCAGCGCGCATTCCGCACCGGCGATCTCGGCGCGGTGGAAGGCGACGGCCTGCTGTTCTGTCATGGCCGTATCGACGATCAGATCAAGGTGGGTGGTTACCGGATCGAGCTGATGGAAATCGACGCGGCGCTGCGTGCGCTGCCGGGCGTTTCGAGCGCGGCGGCGGTGCCGTTGCGGCGGCCGGACGGTTCGGTCGCGCGGATCGTCGCGTTCATTGCGACCGGCCACGACGACGCCCGTTTACCCGACGCGCTGCACGACTGGAAGGCGCTGCTCGGCGCGCGTCTGCCACCGTATATGATCCCGTCTGAATTGCTCGCGTGCCGCGCCTTGCCGGTGTCGGTCAACTTCAAGATCGATCGCGTGCAGCTTGCACAGGATTACCGTGACTCACATCTCAAAGCACAGCGGCCGGCGAATGCATGATTCGCTAGACGTTCACGCATCGCACCCGGCGCTTGCCTCACCGTCATCGTTCGCGTGTGATGCGGCGGGTCCGTGCATGGACCGGCCGCGTTCGCCGCGCCGGCGCAGCCTGCTCGCCGCGGGCGTGGGCCTGTGCGCGGCGCTGCTCGCCGGATGCTCGGCGCAACCGGGTTCGGGCGACGCCGGCGCGCTCGCGCAGGGCGTCGTGTGGCAACTCGATACCGATCACGCCAATCCGCACGGCGACTGGAACCGCCTCGGCGTGACCGACCTGCTGGTGCAGTGGACGGGCGTCGACGACACCGCGTTTCTGGCCGGCAACGATCCGTCGGCCACCGGTCTGCAAACGGCCGACACGCTGCCCGACTGGACGCGGATCGCCGGCGAGCCGTGGGCGCGCAACGTGATCGTCGGTCTGGCGGGTCGTTTCGACGAAACCACCGCGCGCGCGCAGGTGGCGCAACTGATCGCGCAGTCGAAGAAGCTCGCCGAGGTGCGGCCGCCGGTGCACGTGGACGGCTATTACTTTCCGGTGGAAGTGGACCCGACGTGGAAGGATGCGGCGACGCTCGGGCTCCTGCTCGGTCAGTTGCCGCGGCCGCTGTGGATCAGCGTGTACGACAACTCGAACATCGGCGGCGCCGCGCTCGCGGCTTGGCTGGACGGCTGGCTGCCGAAGGACGTCGGGGTGTTCCTGCAGGACGGCTGCGGCGTCTATGCACGCGGCCCGGTGGCGGCGCGCGAATACGCGGATGCGCTGAGCGCGCGGCTCGGCAAGGAGCGCGTGCGGATCATCGCGGAGGCGTTCCGGCCGGCGGCGGGTGGGCTGTTCCGTGCGGCCACGGCGGCTGAGCTGGAGCCGCAACTGCTTGCGTATCGTGGGTACCGGACCTATCTGTTCGACGGTCCGCACTATGTGTCCGCGCAACTGGTGCAGGATCTGCTCGATTTACAGCAGAAACAGAACCGGCAGTAGCGCGATAAAAGTGCGATAAAGCGCGATAAAAGCGCAGCAAGGCGGTGCAGTGCGGTGGGGCGACAAAAGACAGTCAAGCGGTGAGGCGCGCAACGCGCCCCGCCGCGCCTACCGCAATTGCGTCACCGCGAGCAGCAGCACCATGCTGCCGATCGCGCCGTCCAGCACGCGCCACGCGGTGGCGCGGCGAAACAGCGGCGCCATCGCCCGCGCGCCGTAACCCAGTCCGACGAACCAGACGCCGCTCACCGCCATCGCGCCGAGCGCGAACGCGACCCGTGCGCCTTCCGGCTCGCGCGCGCCGGCCGTGCCGATCAGCAGAAACGTATCCAGATACACGTGCGGATTGAGCCACGTGAACGCGAGTGTCATCAGCACGATGGGCAGCGCGCGTTGCACGGGCGCCGCGCCGCTCGCCTCGGCATCGAGCGCCGCATGATCGGGGCGCACCGCGCGGCGCAGCGCATTGAAGCCGAACCACGCCAGATACGCGAGCCCGACGTACAGCATCGTATGCACGAACACGGGGAAGCGCTCCACCAGCACCGACGCGCCGCCGACGCCCGCGCCGATCAGAATGAAGTCCGACAGCGCGCACAGCGCGACGATCTTGCCGACGTGCGAGCGCATGATGCCCTGGCGCAGCACGAAGGCGTTCTGCGCGCCGATGGTGACGATCAGCGAGGCGCACAAGGCCGCGCCATGGGAAAAAGACAGCCAGTTCATGAGTCGATCCAGTAGACGGGAGAAGCGTACGGCGCTAGTCTGCTGGGTTGAAAGACATAAGAGAAGCTAATTTACTTAATGCCGATTAAGGAACGCTAATGCTCGACTACGCCTTGCTCGATGCACTCGCCGCCGTGGTGCGGCACGGTTCGTTCGACCGCGCGGCGAGCGAGCTGAACGTGACGCCGTCCGCGGTGTCGCAACGCGTGAAGCTGCTGGAGGAGCGCGTGGGGAGCGTGCTGGTCAAACGCGGCCAGCCGTGCGTGGCGACCACCTCGGGCGCGCTGTTGTGCCGCCACACCGAGCGGGTGCAGTTGCTGGAGGCGGAGCTGAACGGCCGTCTGCCGGCCCAGCCCGGCGCGCTGGTCGAACCGTGGCCGGCGTTGCGCGTGGCCGTCAACGACGACAGCGTCGGCACCTGGTTTATCGACGCGGTGGCGCCGTTCTGCGTCGAACGGGAGATGCTGCTCGACCTCGTGATCGACGATCAGGACCATACCGCCGAGCGGATCCGCGACGGCAGCGTGCAAGGCGCCGTCACCACGCAGGCCGAGCCGGTGCAGGGTTGCCGCTCCACGCGGCTTGGCCGCATGCGCTATCTGGCGGTGTGCGCGCCGGCGTTTCGCGAGCGCTACTTTCCCGACGGCGTGACGCGGGAGAGTCTGCGCCGCACGCCGTGCGTCGACTTCAATCCGAAGGACCAGTTGCAGAAGCGCTTCATGCGCCGCATCACGCGCGCCGAACTCGATCCGCCGCTGCACTGGATTCCCCACGTGGCGGGTTTTCTACGCGCGTGCGTGACCGGTCTCGGCTGGGGCATGTGCCCCGAACGGATGATCGCCGCGCATCTGGCCAGCGGCGAACTCGTCGAAATCGCGCCGGGCAAGCATATCGACGTCGATTTGTACTGGCAGAGCTGGCGTCTGTCGATCGGCTGGCTCGACGATTTCGGCGCGGAGCTGCGCCGCCGCGCCACGGAGTTTCTGGATTGATGCGGCGAACGCTTCGGCAATCGCGCGTCGCGCGTCAATCGGCCGCGCGTGGTTCCAGCGACGGGTCGCGCTCGTCGAGCACGTAGCCGACGCCGCGTACCGTGTGAATCAGCTTCGGCTCGTAGTTGGCGTCGACTTTCGCGCGCACGCGGCGGATCGCCGCTTCGACCACGTTGGTTTCGTAGTCGAAACTCATGTCCCACACCTGCGAGGTGATGGTCGAGCGGGCGAGGACTTCGCCGCGCCGGCGCATCAGCAGCCAGAGCAGCGAGAACTCCCGCGTGGTCAGCTGGATCGCATCGCCCTGGCGGATCGCCTTGCGGCCCAGCAGATCGAGCGCGAGGTCGCCCACGCGCAGCGACGAGCCGGTTTGCGACGGATCGCGCAACAGTGCGCGCACGCGCTTGAGCAGTTCCTCGAAATCGACGGGTTTGACCATGTACTCGTTGGCGCCCATGGCGAGTCCGCGCGCCTTCTGGTCCGGATGATCGTCGGCGTTCAGCAGGAAGACCGGCGTGGGCAACTGCACGCGCAGCTTGCCGAGAACGGTCCAGCCGTCCAGCACCGGCAGCGCGACGTTCAGCATGATCAACGCGTAATGTCCGGTCAGCGCCAGCTTCAGGCCGGTTTCGCCGTCCTGTACCCAGTCGGTGACGTAACCCACATCGGACAGTCCCTTACGTACATGGATGCCGATTCTCGTGTCCTCGTCGACGATCAGAATTCGCATGATATGACGGTATCCTTATTGAAGTGAGTGTCGTTATGCCACGGTGGAATCCGGGCGGGTCGCCTGCGGCGCGCTGGCCGGCACGCAGAAATTCTCGCGCCGCGGCACCGCGCCGTCGAACAGGTGATCGGGCTGGTTGAGCCAGAACGCGAGCGCGCCGATCACGATCGCGGCAATGCTGCCCGCGAGCGAAAGCGTCTCGCCCAGGCGTTCGCGGATCAAACGGCGCATCGCCGCCGATGCCGATGTCGATGCCGATGCGGCATGGCCGGCCGAGGTGTCGTTCGACGGGCGCGGCGCGAAGCCGCGGGTGGGCTGCGTTGGTTGCATAAGTTTCACCCCGAAGTCACATACATTCATCGTAGGAGGTGAGAGGGGGGACATGGATGAAATGAACATGACATTTTCGTCATTTGGGCAAAAAAGGCGGATTCTCGCGATCCGCATCGACGTTTGCCGCCGGCAGCGCCCGCCGAAGGTCCTGGAACGGTCTGTCGGGTGCGCCTGAAAGCCTTGCTGGCCGGTCGTTCCGGCTTACATCGCCGGATATCGAAGTGAAGGTTGGGCGGGCGGTATTTTTGCCTGCGCGGATTGTCTTTACAGTGGCGTCCAGACATCTCAGAAAAGTGGACGCCGCGGCCCCGTGGCGAGCCATCGTGATTGACCTGGCCGTCACAGGAGTCGGAGACAATGAGCAGCAACGGCATTACCCAAGTCGAAACATTCGGTTTCGAACGTATCCCGGACCGGTCGCGCTATGCGCGGCCCATCGATCTGTTCCGCCTGCTGTTCGGCGGCTGCAACACTTTTTCGACGTCGGTGCTGGGCAGTTTTCCCGTGCTGCTCGGACTGTCCTTCAAGGCCGGCGTCTACTCGATCGTGCTCGGCGTGCTGATCGGATCGTGCATCCTCGCGCCGATGAGTCTGTTCGGCCCGCGCAACGGCACCAGCGACCCGGTGTCGTCCGGCGCGCATTTCGGCATCCACGGGCGGATCGTCGGCTCGTTCCTCGCGTTGCTGACGTCGGTGGCGTTCTTTTCGCTGGCCGTGTGGAGTTCCGGCGACGCGCTGGTGGGCGGCGCGCATCATCTGCTCGGCTTGCCGGTGAACGGGTTCACGCTGAGCCTCGCGTACGGGCTGTTCGCGGTGCTGGTGCTGACGGTGTGCATCTACGGCTTCCGCTTCATGCTGTGGGTCAACAAGATCGCCGTATGGGCCGCGAGCCTGCTCTTCGTGGTCGGCATCGCGGCATTCGCGGGACCGTTCGACAGTGCCTACGCAGGCAAGGTCGCGCTCGGCTCGGTGGGTTTCTGGCCCGCGTTCGTGAGCGCGGTGCTGGTCGCGATGAGCAACCCGGTCTCGTTCGCGTCGACGCTCGGCGACTGGGCCCGCTATATTCCGCAGAACACGCCGCGGCGCAGCACGATTGTCGCGGTGATGCTCGCGCAGCTGGCCACCTTCGTGCCGTTCTTCTTCGGTCTCGCCACCGCGACGATCATCGCGGACAAGGCGCCGCAGTTCATCGCGTCGAACAACTACGTGGGCGGTCTGCTCGCGATCTCGCCGAACTGGTTCTTTCTGCCGGTGTGTTTGATCGCGATCATCGGCGGGATGTCGACGGGCACCACCGCGCTGTACGGCACGGGGCTCGACATGTCGAGCATGTTCCCTAAACTGCTGAACCGCGTGCGCGCCACGCTGCTGATCGGCAGTCTCGCGATCGGGTTCATCTTTCTCGGGCGGTTCGTGTTCAACCTGGTCGAGAGCGTGTCGACGTTCTCGGTGCTGATCAACACCTGTAGCTGCCCGTGGATGATGATCATGATCATCGGCTTCGTCACGCGGCGCGGTTTCTATCTGTCCGACGATCTGCAGGTGTTCAATCGCGGCGGACGCGGCGGCCACTACTGGTTCACGCACGGCTGGAACTGGCGCGCGATGGGCGCGTGGATTCCGAGCGCGTTGATCGGGCTGTGCTTCGTGAATCTGCCGGATCAGTTCGTCGGTCCGCTCGGTCAGATTGCGGATGGACTCGACATCAGCATGCCGGTTTCGCTGACGCTGGCCTGCACGCTGTATGTGATCCTGCTGCAGTCCTTTCCGGAACCGGACGGCGTGTATGGACCGCAAGGACGACGCTGGCTGCGTGGCGGATCGATGGGGAATGCGGGCGTGCAACCGGTCGTGCCGGCGGCTAAGCTGGACAGTACGCGCAAGGCAGCGGCTGCGGGCGCGCGGGTGCAGACACCGGCGGCGCAACCGGGACGCGCAGCGCGCGCCGGCCGCGACTGCGAGCGCGAAACCGCGCTGGACACGCAGGACGCGGGCTGACCGGCGAGTCGCGTTGCAAGCGCGTCGCGAAAGCGCTGAAGCAGCCGGCAAGGCAACGAGGCGACAAGCCACCAGGCCGACACGTATCAAGAACACGCATCAAGCAAACACGTATCAAGCAATGGCATTCAAGTTGAGCAGGCACACAAGATGAACGACCCGATAAAGCGCGCATTCGAAGGAGTCAAACTGTTTCCGTTCTGGCTGGACAATCCGCGTGCGCCGGCGGTGGAACGCGAATTGATCGGGCCGACCTCGGCGGATCTGGTGGTGGTGGGCGGCGGCTTCACGGGCCTGTGGGCCGCGATCCAGGCGAAGGAGGCCGACCCGTCGGCCGATGTCGTGCTGATCGAGGCGGGCAAGATCGCGTACGGTGCATCGGGACGTCCGGGCGGCATCATTTCGACCTCGGTGATGCACGGGCTGCCGAACGCGACCCGCGTGTTTCCGCAAGACCTCGACGTGCTCGAAAAACTCGGGCAGGACAACCTCGACGAGTTCAAGGCCTCGTTGACGCGCTACGGCATCGAGGCGGACGTCGAATGGAACGGCGAGATGACGGTCGCGGTCGATCCCGGTCACCTCGATCATCTGAAGGGCGACTACGACCTGCACGTCGCGCATGGTCACGACGTGGTGCTGCTCGATAGCCAGGGCGCGCGCGAGCAGCTCGATTCGCCGCTGTTCGCCGGCGCGATGTGGTCACGCAACCGCAGCGGCACGATTCATCCGGCCAAGCTCGCGTGGGGATTGAAAGCGGCCGCGTTGAAGCTCGGCGTGCGGCTGCACGAGCATTCGCCGCTCACGCGTCTCGAGGATCGCGGCGCGACGATGCTGGTGCATACGCAGGCGGGCTGCATCGAAACGCCGCGCGTGCTGCTCGGCACCGGTACCGCCGATGTCGGCGTGACCGACATCAAGCGCCGCGTGATGCAGGTGCGCGATCACATCATCGCGACCGCGCCGCTCACCGGCGAGCAGATGGCGCGCATCGGCTGGAAGAACCGGCAGGGCATCTACGACACGCGTACGCAGCTCAACTATTTCCGGCTGACCCAGGACAACCGCATCATCTTCGGCGGCCGCGTGAGCTATCACTTCGGCGGCGATCCGAATCCGGCCGCGGATCGCGACGAAAGCACCTATTACAAGCTCGCCGAAGCGTTCTATCGCACCTTCCCGCAACTCGACGACGTGCGCTTCACGCACGCGTGGGGCGGTCCGATCGACTACTGCTCGCGCGGCGCGGTGTTCGCGCGCCGCTATCACGGCGGCAAGAGCGTGTTCGTCGCCGGGTACACGGGCTTCGGCGTGGCGGGCAGCCGCTTCGGCGCGAAGATGGGGCTCGACATGCTGTGGAATCGCGACACGGTGATCACGTCGCTCGATATTTCGCGCAAGGGGCCGTCGTATATTCCGCCCGAGCCGCTGCGCTGGATCGCCGCGAAGATCACCTTCAACGCGTTCGACGGCGCGGACGATCGCGGCGGCTGGCGGCGTCTGTGGATCAACTCGATCAAGGCGCTGGGTTTTCCGATGTAACTCGCGCAAAAAAACCGCGCCCGGAAAGGCGCGGTTTCATGGTTTCACCGTCTCACGATGACAAGCGACGCCGCGCTAAACGCGGCGCCCGCCTCAACCGCAGTAGACGATGCTGTACTTCTTGGTGGCGACCGGCATATGCCACGTACCCGAGAAGCCCTTGTGCAGAATGAAGGCATCGCCGGCGGCATAGCGTTCGCTGCGGCCGTCGTCGCTGGTGATCACGACTTCGCCTTCGATCAGCACGCAGACTTCATGGATCGGCAGGTCGGCGAGCTTCAGCGTGCCCGCGTCGCATTGCCAGACGCCCGCGGACAGCATGTTGGTCGCGTCGGAGTACGCATTGAGCGCGTGGGGCGCCTTGGCGCCTTCCAGAATGACATCGGCCGGATCGTGCAGGGCCGGATTCAGACCGGTGGCGCCGGGGCCCCTGGCGTCGATGCGGGTGAACGTGATGGTGCTCATGAGTCTCTCCTCGTGAATGGATGGGGGGATTCGATGCGCCACGGAACACGCGGAACTGCGGCTGGATCGAAGCTGAACGGGAGTCTGAGCCAAAGCGGCGTAGCGGTGAATTTCGATTTGAAGACATTCAGATTGAGCGGCGTCGATGTAACGCAGTCGAGGCCGCCATCCGACTCACAACATTTCAGGTAAGGGGCACACCATGCAACACGCCAGGCAGTTTTATATCGACGGTCAATGGGTCGATCCGCTCGACGCGGGCGAGGCCGCCACGCTCGACGTGATCGATCCGTCCACCGCGCGCGCGTTCGAACGCATCGCGCTCGGCAGCGCGGCGGACGTGGACCGCGCGGTCGCCGCCGCGAAGCGCGCGTTCGTCACCTACGGCGAGACCACGATCGCGCAACGCATCGACCTGTTGCAGGCGATTCTCGACGTGTACCGCAAGCGCTACGACGACATGGTCGACGCGATCAGCCGCGAGATGGGCGCGCCGCGTCAGTACGCGAACGACGCGCAGGCCTGGACCGGCGTCGCGCATCTGGAAACCATGATCCGCACGCTCGACAGCTTCGAGTTCGAGTCGCTGAAGAACGGCATTCTGATCCGCAAGGAAGCGGTCGGCGTGTGCGGTCTGATCACGCCGTGGAACTGGCCGGCCCTGCAGATCACGACGAAGGTCGCGCCGGCGCTCGCGGCCGGCTGCACGATGGTGCTCAAGCCGTCGGAACTCGCGCCGCTGTCGGGTCTGATCTTCGCGGAGATTCTTCACGAGGCGGGCGTGCCGGCCGGCGTGTTCAACCTCGTGAACGGCGAGGGCCGCACGGTGGGCGAGGCGATGTCGCGTCATCCGGACATCGACATGATGTCGTTCACCGGTTCGACGCGCGCGGGCGTGCAGGTCGCGAAGGCGGCGGCCGACACCGTGAAGCGCGTGCATCAGGAACTGGGCGGCAAATCGGCCAACCTGATTCTCGACGACGCCGACCTGAAGCAGGCGGTGATGCGCGGCACCCGCGCGTGCTTCGACAACAGCGGGCAATCGTGCGATGCGCCCACGCGCATGTTCGTGCCGCGCGCCCGCGAAGCCGAAGCGCTTGCCTACGCGAAGGAAGCGGCCGGCGCACTGAAGGTCGGACCGGCGGATGCCGACGGCGTCGACCTCGGCCCGGTGATCAGCGACGCGCAGTTCGACAAGATCCAGCGTCTGATCGGCGTGGGCATCGAAGAGGGCGCGACGCTGGTGGCCGGCGGGCTGGGTCGTCCGGAAGGGTTGAACGACGGCTACTTCGTGCGCCCGACCGTGTTCGGCAACGTCACGCCGCACATGACGATCGCGCGCGAGGAAATCTTCGGCCCCGTGCTGTCGATCCTCGCGTACGACGCCGAGGACGACGCGATCGCGATGGCCAACGACAGCCTCTACGGCCTCGCGGGCTATGTCCAGTCGGCGTCGATCGAACGGGCGCGCGCGGTGGCCCGGCGTCTGCGTACCGGCACGATCTACCTGAACTACGCGGACTACAACCCGGATGCGCCGTTCGGCGGCTTCAAGCAATCGGGCAATGGCCGCGAGTACGGCGAGTTCGGCCTGGAAGACTTCCTGGAGATCAAGGGCGTGGTGGGTTACTGATCGACGTGCTCGCCGATCTGCTCGCGTGCGTATTGATCACAGCAGCAGTTCGATCGAATGAAACAGGCGGCGTTGCTCGGGTTCCCGCGAGCGCGCCGCTTCGTCGATCGCCTCGCGCAGACATTCCAGAAAACACGCGGCCGCCGGACTCGTCGGCGCGCCACGCCGCGACGTGATGCTGACGATGGTTTCGTCGACCGTCTCGCGCAACGGCAACGCCCACAGGTTTTCCTTCGCGAGCGTCACCTCGGCGAGCGGCCACGGAAAGATGCTGAGCATGTCCGTGTGCGCGAGCAGGCCCAACACCACCGCCAGCGAATGCGCGAGATGGATGGTGTGCGGCACACGCATGCCGCGCTTGCGGAACAGGTTGTCCGCGATCGATTCGCGGCTGGCGGGGTCCCAGTTCAGCACCCACTCAGAGTCTTCCAGTTCGAGCAGCGAGCGGCAACCCGCCTTCGGATGATCGCGCCGCGCAACCACCGCCGAGTGCGTGGAGAACAGCGGCACGTTATGAAACTCCGATTGCGGCGATGCGGGTGGCGGCCGGCCGATCGAAAAATCCAGACTGCCGTCGCGCAGACGCGGTTGCACGACCGCGAGCAGACCTTCGAAAAATTCCAGCTGCACTTCCGGCATGCGTTGCCGGAAGCGGTTCACGGCGGGCGGCAGAAACGTCAGCGCGACCCAGGGCGTGACGCCGATCGACAGCTTGCCGGCGGCCGCGCCGCGCAATGCGTCGATCTCCGATTGCGCGCGTTGCAACTGCCCCAGCACGACCCGCGCATGCACGACCAACGTGCGGCCGAATTCGGTGAACGCGACGCCGCTCGCGCTGCGGATCACCAGCGGCGCCTGCAGGTCCGCTTCCAGTTCGCGCACCGCCTTCGTCACCGCGGCCGGCGACAGGCCTAGCGAGCGGGCGGCGGCGCGGATACTGCCGGTGTCCGCGATGGCCGCGAGCGTGCTGAGTTGATGCAGTTTCATCCGATGAGTCGCGCAGAGGGTGGCAACCACAGGTTGCCGGCGCAACGATTCTACGCCTGCCGCTGGAAATTCGGCGTCGCTATGCTGGGTCACGCATTCATCGATGGAGACGACACGTGAACACCATGGCCATTCCGGCGGGCATCGCCGAACTCGAAGACGAAATGATCGCACTGCGCCGCCGTATTCACGCGCAGCCGGAGCTGGCGTACGAAGAGTTCGCCACTGGCGATCTGGTCGCCGAACGCCTGCGGGAGTGGGGCTATACGGTGCATCGCGGGCTCGGCCGAACGGGCGTCGTCGGGCAACTGAAAGTTGGCTCGGGCAGCCGCAAGCTGGGTCTGCGCGCCGACATGGACGCGTTGCCGATTCACGAAACCACCGGCCTGCCGTACGCGAGCAAGGTGCCCGGCAAGATGCACGCATGCGGCCACGACGGCCACACCGCGATGCTGCTGGCCGCCGCCAAACATCTGGCGCGCGAGAAAGATTTCGACGGCACGCTGAATCTGATTTTTCAGCCGGCCGAGGAAGGCCAGGCCGGCGCGCGCGAGATGCTGAACGACGGGCTGTTCGAGAAGTTTCCGTGCGACGCCGTGTTCGCGATGCACAACATGCCGGGCTTTCCCACCGGCAAGTTCGGCTTTTTGCCGGGCTCGTTCATGGCCTCGTCGGATACGGTGATCATCACGGTGACGGGACGCGGTGGGCACGGCGCCGTGCCGCACAAGGCGGTCGATCCGGTGGTGGTGTGCGCGCAGATCGTGCTCGCGTTGCAGTCCATCGTGTCGCGCAACGTCGCGCCGCTCGACATGGCGATCATCACCGTCGGCGCGATTCACGCGGGCGAAGCGCCGAACGTGATTCCGGAGACGGCCGAGATGCGCCTCTCGGTGCGCGCGCTGAAACCCGAGGTGCGTGACTATCTGCAGGAGCGCATCACGGCCGTGGCATGCGGCCAGGCGGCAGTGTTCGGCGCGCGTGCGCACGTCGATTATCAGCGCCGCTATCCGGTGCTCGTCAACGATGCCGGCATGACGTCGCTGGCACGCCAGGTTGCCGTCGACTGGCTCGGCGAGGACGGCCTGATTCAGGACATGCAGCCGCTGACCGGCAGCGAGGATTTTGCGTTCCTGCTCGAACGGTGCGCGGGCAGCTATCTGATCATCGGCAATGGCGATGGAGAAGGCGGCTGCATGGTGCACAACCCGGGCTACGACTTCAACGACGACTGCCTCGCGACGGGCGCCGCGTACTGGGTGCGCCTGGCGCAGACGTTCCTCGTCTGAACGGGGTGAGGGCGGCGGGCCAGGGGCTCGCGCGTGCGCCTTGCGGTTCAGGCGCGGACATCATGCATGGCATGGAGACACAGATGGGTTATTCAGGCACACCGTCGACCACATCACTTTCCGCCGACGCCCAGGCACCGGCAGGGCAAGGCGCGACGACAGCGCAGCCGGCTGGAAAAGCGGGCCACGCGAAAGCGATTGCCGCGATCACGCTGGGCAATGGCCTGGAGTTTTTCGACTTCACGATCTACAGCTTCTTCGCGACGATCATCGGCAAGCTGTACTTTCCGGTGGAGGGGCAGCTTGCGCAGTGGATGCTGGCGGCGGGCACGTTCGGCGTGGGCTTCATCATGCGGCCAGTGGGCGGGATCGTGCTGGGCGCGTATGCGGACCGTGCCGGGCGCAAGGCCGCGATGAGTCTCACGCTGTGGCTGATGACGCTCGGCTCGGCGCTGATCGCGTTTGCGCCGACGTATGCGGCGATCGGCCTCGCGGCGCCGGCGCTGATCATCGTCGCGCGGCTGGTGCAGGGGTTTGCGCTGGGCGGCGAGGTGGGGGCATCGACATCGCTGTTGCTGGAATATGGCAGCGCCAGAACGCGCGGCTTTTACGGCAGCTGGCAGTTCGTGAGCCAGGGGTTGAACACGGTGGTTGGATCGCTGCTTGGGGTGGCGTTGGCGGCGGCGCTGTCGACGGCTGCGCTGGAGAGCTGGGGGTGGCGGGTGCCGTTCGTGATCGGCATGGCGATGGGGCCGATCGGGATCTATATCCGGCGTCATCTGGATGAGACGTTGCCGGGGGTGGAGGGGGCGTCTTCGGTTGAAACTGTTGCTGCCGCCGTCACTGCCGCCGAGGTTTCGATGCCGGTGCGCAGGTTGTTTCGCGAGCATTGGCGGGTCATCGCGACGGGTGTGTTGACGACGATCGGCGGGACGGCGGCGAACTACATCGTGCTGTTCTATCTGTCGACGTACGCGATCCGGATTTTGCATCTGCCGATGTCATCGGCGTTGTGGGCCGCGTGGACGGCGGCGATCGTGACGGTGATCTGTTCGCCGTTCGCGGGGGCGTTGTCGGATCGGGTGGGGCGCAAGTGGGTGCTGGGGGTGTCGCGGGTGATGTTGATACTGGCGGTTTATCCGGCGTTTTTCGTGATCAATGCGATGCCGACGGTGCCGGTTTTGCTGGCGGTCGTTGCCGGGTTGGCGGTGTTGGTGGCGTTTACCGCGGTGCCGAATATCGTGATGTTGCCGGAGATGTTTCCGAGGCGGATTCGCGCGACCGGGATGTCGGTTGTTTATTGTCTTGGGGTGTCGATTTTCGGTGGGTTTGCGCAGTTTTTTGCGACCTGGTTGATTCAGGTTTCGGGGAGTCAGTTGGCGCCAGCGTGGTATTTGATTGCGTGTGGTGGGGTTTCTTTGTTGGCGTTGCCGTTTGTTGGTGAGACGGCTGGGCGGGATATTGGGTAGGGGGTTTTGCCTGTTCGGCGTTTTGGTGGGTTTTGGTGTTGGTTTTGGTTTTGGTGTTAGTTTTGGCCTTTCCTTGAATTGTTAGTGGTCTATTAGCGTCGCCCCTGTGCGGGGCAGGCACTTACTCTCTTTGCCGCGGCAAAGAGAGTAAGCAGAGAAAGCCGCTTCACACCGCCAGCTCATAAGCGGGCACCTCGCACAGCCACGGTAGTGGCCCATCTGGAATCCGTGTTCTCGCGCACTCCGCGCCTGTGACAAGGCAGTCATGCTTCCGGCGGCGCTGCGCGCGCCCCGGGGTCCATCACACGCCGCCCTCCGGTATTCGGGCGGCGGTGCTTTTTGCCCCCGTCTTTTTTCAGCGCGTCGCCGAGGCGCAGCCGATGGCCCCACCGCAAAGGACGAACCCCTGGTTTGGGATGGACCGGGCCGGCGAGCGCGCAGCGCGAGGCGGGATGGATGAGCCCTTTGTCACGAGCGGGGAGTGTGCGAGGGCACGGATTCCAGATGGGCCACTACCGTGGCTGTGCGAGGTGCCCGCTTATGAGCTGGCGGTGTGAAGCGGCTTTCTCTGCTTACTCTCTTTGCCGCGGCAAAGAGAGTAAGTGCCGCCCCGCACAGGGGCAACGCTAATAGACCACTAACAATTCAAGGAAAGGCCAAAACCAACACCAAAACCAAAACCAAAACCACCAAAGCGCCGCGCAGGCAAAAAACAAAAAAACTACCTCACAGCCTCCCCATCCACAGCCCCCCCTTCAACCCTCACCGCATCGCGAGTCTCCGGCATAGCCGCCCAAACCAGCAACACCGCCAAGGCGCCAGCCGCAGCCAACCCAAAGAAACTCACCGCATTCCCAAAGTGATCCGCCACAAACCCCGCCGCCGTGGTACTGAGCGTCGCCCCAATCCCGGCGGCCAGCCCAAACAACCCGATACAAAGGTTATACCGCCCCTTACCGCCCGCAACATCGGCGGCAATCAACGGCAACATCACGCCGAACACCGCCGCGCTCAATCCGTCGAGCACCTGCACCGGCACCAGCAGATACGGACTGCTGATCCCCGCAAACAGCAACGCCCGCACCGGCAACGCCGAAAACCCCAACAGCAGGATCGGCCTGCGTCCCCAGCGCTCGGCGGAACGCCCCACCCACGGCGACATCATCGCGACGATCGCCTGCGGCACGATAATGCACGCGGCAATCACGAGCTGAACGTTATCGCCCATCCCCGCGGTCACTTCGCCCGCGGCCAGATTCAACATCGCCGCGTTCGACAGATGGAACAACACGATGCACGCCGCGAACAACAACATCCGCCGGTCGCGCAGCAACGCCCGCAAACTCTCGCGACGCTCGACCTGCTGCGGCGTCGGCGCGGACTTCGGCAATTCGATCGTGTCGGTGCGCTGGATCATCGTCAGCGCAATCAAGGCGGGGACGGCCAGCGCCGCCGTCAGCCAGAACACCGCGCGCGGCGAATAGTATTCGCCGAACACGCCCATCAAGCCCGCCGCGACCGCGCTGCCGATCGACGCCCAGCGCGCGTTGCGTCCCAGCCGGTCGCCGAGATTCGCCCGTCCGACCAGCGCGAACGAAATCGCCGCCAATGCCGGCGTCAACATGCAGCTGGCAAAGCCGTGGAAAACCTCGGCGGCAATCACCGGCAGCACCGTCGGACTCACGGCCAGCAACACCGCGCTCAGAATGATCGCGAGAATCGCCCACGCAGCCGCGCCTTTCTTGTTGCGCAACGCGTCGACGGCGGCGCCGCCCGGCACCTGGCTCACCATCGCGGTGATCGTGCCCACCGACAGCGCCATGCCGATCTCGCCCTGGGTCCACTTGTGCGACGCCAGGTACGACGCGATGAACGGCCCGAACCCCGTCTGCACATTGGCGACGAAGAAGTTCATCCAGTCGAGAGCGCGCAGGCTACGCGCGGTGACCATCGTGCGGCCGGTCATCGGGCCGCCCGTGCATTGGAACCGGCCGCGGCAGGCGCGCCGGACGCGCTTGCCGCTGGTGCCGCCGTGGCGGCCGCGGGCGGCGGCGCGGGCGACACCGCGCGCACCGGTTTGTCGCTCGCGTACGGCGGCGTCGCGTTGATCTGCGCGTCGCTGAGATCGATCTGCGGATGCAGTTCCTTGTCCTTCGTGACGAAGCGCAGCGCGGACCAGTTCGCGGCAATCGTGCGGCGCTCGGTGCTGACCATGCCGTTGACGTCGAGCACGACCGCCTGCGGTTGCGCGTTGCCGTCGATCAGCACGTCGATCACGCGGCCCACCTTGGCGCCGTTCGCGCGCTCGACCGTCGCGTCGATCAGCGGCAATTGCACGCCGGCCGGTTTGGCCGCGTTGGCGGGCACGGCGGACGCATTCAGCGTGACGGGCGCCGTCTTCGCGCCCGGCGTGAAGCGGATCGCGCCCCACGGGAAATTCACCTTGCGGTCGCCCACGCCCAGAAAGCCCTGCAGATTCACGACCATCTCACGCGGCTTGCCGGCCGCGTCCGCGATCAGATCGACCGCGCGGCCGACCACCTTGCCGTCGGGCTTCTGCACTTCGCTGTCGAGCAGCGTGCGCGCCTCGCTGCGCTCGATCGTGCGCAGCACGATCAGCGGCGCGGGCGGCGGCGGAGGCGGCGGCGTCACCACCACGGGCGGCGGCGGCTCGACCTTGTGCGGCTTCACCACCGGCCTGGGCGGTTTCTTCGGCTGCTCGGGACGGGCCGCCTCGGTTTCGACGGGTTCGGGCTCGGAGGCCGCCACCGGCGCGCTCGCGGGCTCGACGGGCATCACCGTGGCATCGACGATCGGCGCCTGCTGCGGGCCCCACAGCGGGCTGCAACCGGACAGCGCGAACAGCGCGAATACAGCAAGAATCAGCCAACGCCAGGCAGGACGCGAGAAACCGCCACTCATCAAAAAGGACTCCATGGGCCAGTGCGGACGGCGGCCGGAAACCGCCGGGATCAGGACAGATACGGGCCAGAGTGTAACCCGCGAGGCCGGGCGCCCCCGGTTTTGCAGGCTATCCGACAGGTTTGCGCCAGCAGGGTTCATGCCGCGAATAGGGCGCCCACGCCGGAATCGATTTCATTTCGCGCCATGCAGGCCCTTAAAACACGCTCACAGCTTCATGACAGGACGTAGGTGTAAACGCTCGGACGCCCTGCCAGATTTGCCGCTGCGCAAAAGTTATAAGCATCTCGACATGTCCGGCATGCCATTCATGCGATGGGAGACATATTTGAGTTGCCCTACATTTCGAGACAGCAAAAAAAGACGACATTCCCCAATAAACCAACGCAACGAGACGAACCTGATGGTGGTCATCGCAATGACCGCTTCAGCACGCTGATAAAGGAGGCACTCATCATGATGGAACCCCACGCCCAACCGATTTCGGAACCTGTCGAATCCTTCGACGGCAAGGGCTTTCTGGACCGCTACTTTGAAATTTCCTCGCGCGGCAGTTCGCAGCGCCAGGAAATCGTCGCGGGTATCACGACCTTCCTCGCGATGGTCTATTCCGTATTCGTCGTGCCGGGCATGCTCGGCAAGGCGGGTTTCGACACCAGCGCGGTGTTCGTCGCCGTGTGCCTGACCACCGCCTTCGGCTCGCTGCTGATGGGCATCTGGGCGCGTCTGCCGATCGCGATCGGCTGCGCGATTTCGCTGACGGCATTCACCGCGTTCGGACTCGTGCTGGGCAAGGGCCTGCATCCGAACGTCGCGCTCGGCGCGGTGTTCCTGATGGGCGTCGTGTTCACCGCGATCTCGGTGACGGGCGTGCGTTCGTGGATTCTGCGCAATCTGCCGACCGGCATCGCGCACGGCACGGGGATCGGCATCGGCCTGTTCCTGCTGCTGATCGCCGCCAACGACGTCGGTCTGGTCGTGAAGAACCCGGGCGCCGGTCTGCCGGTCGCTCTCGGCAACATCACGGCGCTGCCGGCGATCATGTCGGTCGCGGGTCTCGCGGCGATCTTCGGTCTGGTGCGCCGTCGCGTGCCGGGTTCGATCCTGATCGTGATCATCGCGATCTCGGCGATCGCTTTCTTCATCGATCCGGGTATGTCGTTCCACGGCGTGTTCGCGGTGCCGTCGCTGAGCGCGCCGGGCCACGCTTCGCTGATCGGCGCGATGGACATCAAGGGTGCGCTGTCGATGGCGGTGCTGCCTAGCGTGCTGGCACTGGTGATGACGGCGGTGTTCGACGCCACCGGCACGATCCGCGCCGTCGCGGGCCAGGCCGGTCAGCTCGACGAAAACGGCCGCATCATCAACGGTGGCCGTGCACTGACCGCCGACTCGCTGAGCTCGATCTTCTCGGGCCTGCTGGGCGGTGCGCCGGCTGCGGCGTACATCGAATCGACGGTCGGCGTGGCGGCGGGCGCGAAGACCGGCATGGCGGCGGCGGTGGTCGGTCTGCTGTTCCTGGTGGTGATGTTCTTCTCGCCGCTGGCCGGTCTGGTGCCTTCGTACGCAACGGCGCCGGCGCTGATGTACGTCGGTCTGCTGATGCTGTCGAACGTGAGCAAGCTGCACATGGACGACATGGTCGACGCGATGTCGGGCCTGATGTGCGCAGTGTTCATCGTGCTGACCGCGAACATCGTCACGGGCATCATGCTCGGCTTCGCGACGCTGGTGATCGGCCGCGTGATCAGCGGCGAGTATCGCAAGCTGAACATCGGCACGGTGGTGATCGCGGTCGTGCTGGTCGGCTTCTACCTGGGCGGCTGGGCGATCTGATCCGCTCGCTGTACCCAGTCCTGATTCAATCGATGTTTGTTCTATTTTTGCTGTAGCGGGAGAGCGGGGTCGTCCTTCATGGGCATCCCGTTCGAACGTGTAGTCGTTGTTCTCCACCTTGACGCGATGCGTCGCAGGGATGTTTCTGCGGTGCGTCGCGTATCTTTTTTTGTGGCGGCGTGTTTGTCGTGCCGGCCGATTCCGTCGTGTCGACAGTCTCAGGTGTTCTGACGTCCCGCTTGTCCCCCTTCGTAAAACAGCGCGAACAACTCCGACTGCGAGTTGACGTTCAGCTTCGTATAGATGTGCTTCTTGTGCGCGCGCACGGTCTCGAACGAGATCGCGAGTTTCTCCGCGATTGCGCGCGTCGAAAAACCGCTCAGGGTCAGCATGGCCACTTCGACTTCGCGCGCGGTGAGCGCCGCGCGTCCACCCGTCGAGGCGACCTGATTGAAACGCGCGGCGTAGGCGGGCGTGTCGGCGGACATCGATGACGGCGTCGCGTTGCCGGTCGCGGTTTCGTCGGGCGACGGCGTGTGTTTGCGCGCTGTGCCGGTGTTCGCGGTGGTTGCGTTCGCTGCGTTCGCCGTGGCCGTGTCGAACCTCTCGAAGGTCTCGTACGGCAGACGTTGCCGCAACAACGCGATCACCCACGGCGCGCATAGCGCCAGCACCGCGAGGTCGCGCTCGCCGTAGCGCTGCGTCGCGCCGAGCGAGAACGCCAGCGTGTGACGTGCGTCGATCATGTAGTTGAAATGCACCTCGTCGCCGACGATGTTCTTGCGGAAGTAGCGCTGGTAGTACTCGGTCATCGTGAAGTTGTCGGGCGCGACGTCGGCGAGCGTGACGAAGCCCGATGCGGGCCGGTCGGTCGCGGCGAGATAGAACGGATCGAGTTGGTATAGCGCGGCCAGATAGTCCTGGAACATCGCGTCGACGGTGCCGTCGGGCGTCGGCGATTCGGCGCAGACGAGCGGCGCCTCGCCGGCGGTGAAGCGCAGCGCGACCCAGTTGTCGAAGGCGACGTAGCGTTCGAGCGCGCGCGTGAGACGGGTCCAGAATTGCGCGCTGTCGAGCGCTTCGATGACCGCGCCGATCTCGCGATGAAAGGCCAGATCGCGCCATTCGAGTTCCATGCGTGCTCCGATGAGGGTAACCCTGCCGGGTAATTACAGACAAAAATATGTCTGGTAATAATAGGCCCACACATCGGTCAGGAAATAGCGGAGACAAAATTGCTGCAACTAGAGCTAGCCCAGATCCCAGTCACAGACGGCCTCTCAGGCCCCGACAGCGCGAACGTGCAACGCGTATTGCACACCATCAATCAACGCGCCGCGGGCACCGATCTGATCGTCTTCCCGGAAACCACGCTGTCCGGTTTCCCGACGCGCGAGAACATCCACACGGTCGCGGAGCCGCTCGACGGCCCATCCCTCACCGCCGTGCGTCAGGCGGCGCGCGAAGCACGCGTCGGCGTCGCGGTCGGTCTCGCCGAGCGCGACGGTCAGCGTTTCTTCAATACCACCGTACTGATCGACGACCACGGCGAGATCGCGCTGCGCTACCGCAAGACGCATCTCTGGGCGTCCGACGTGGGCGTGTTCGAACCCGGTGACCGCTACGAAGTGTGCAGCTTCAAAGGCCTGACCGTTGGCCTGCTGATCTGCTACGACATCGAGTTTCCCGAAACGGCGCGCGCGGTCGCGTCGCTGGGCGCGGATCTGCTGATCGTCACGAACGGCAACATGGACCCGTTCGGCCCCGTGCATCGCCGCGCCATCGTCGCGCGCGCGATGGAAAACCAGATGTTCGCGGCGCTCGTCAACCGCATCGGTTCCGGCGACGACAACCTGACGTTCCCCGGCGAATCCGCGCTGATCGATCCGCTCGGCGACGTGGTGAGCGACGCCGGCCAGCAGGAAACCGTGCTGCGCGCCACGCTCGACCCGGCACGTCTCGAAGCCGCCCGCGAGCATTACCGCTATCTGCACGACGCACGCATCGCACTCGACCTCGCCACCGAAGACAGTACCGACGGCCAGCGCATCCGCGTGATCCGCCCGCGCTGAATTTCACCCGCAAGTCCGCACGACCCGGCTCGACCGATGCGCCACAAGCCGCGCATCGGCGACGCTCGCCCATTCGCATGAGGAGACACCGTATGACTGCACCCTCCACCGCCGATGCGTCGGCCTCTCGAAGCGGGCACGCCGCCCACCTGAAGCGCACGCTCGGCCTGCCGTCGGTGCTGCTGTTCGGCCTCGCCTACATGGCGCCGCTGATCGTCTACGGCACCTACGGCGTTCTCGCGGCGGCGAGCAACGACACCGCCGCGCTCGCGTATCTGATCGCGCTCGTCGCGATCGCGTTCACCGCGCTCAGCTACGGCAAGCTCGCGCGACGCTTTCCGGTGGCCGGCTCCGCTTACACGTACACGCGCAAAAGCTTCAACCCGCATCTGGGCTTCATGATCGGCTGGGCGACGTTGCTCGACTACTTCTTCCTGCCGATGGTGATCTGGCTGATCGGCGCCGCGTATCTGAGCGCCGCGTTCCCGCATGTGCCCAGCTGGATCTGGATCGTCGCGTTCATCGTGTTGACGAGCGCACTGAACATTCTCGGCATCGAACTCGCGAACCGCTTCAACATCGTGCTGATGGTGGTGCAACTGGCGATCGTCGCGTTGTTCGTCGTGCTGTGCTGCCACTACGTGACGGCGGCGGTTGGCCCCGGCGGACTGCTGTCGGCCGAGCCGTTCTTCAAGCCGCACGTGCCGCTCTCCGCGACCATGGCGGGCGCCGCGATCGCCGCGTATTCGTATCTCGGCTTCGATGCGGTCTCCACGCTCACCGAGGAAACCATCGCGCCGGAAAAGACCATGCCGCGCGCCATCGTGTTGATCGCGCTGATCGGCGGCGCGATCTTCGTGATCGCGGCCTACACCGTGCAACTCGCGCATCCGGGCGCGGTCTTCAAGGACCCCGATTCGGCCGCGTTCGAAGTCGCGCGCAAAGTGGGCGGCGATCTGTTCGTCACGGTGTTTCTCGCCGGGCTGATTCTCGCGCAGTTCGCGTCGGGCATTTCGGCGCAGGCGAGCGTGGGGCGTTTGCTGTATGCAATGGGGCGCGACGAAGTACTGCCCAAACGCATCTTCGGTTTCGTGCATCCCAGGTTCAAGACGCCGGCGCTGAACATCGCGATCGCGGGCGCGATCGGTCTCATCGCGTTGAAGCTCGACGTGGCGACCTCGACGTCGTTCATCAACTTCGGCGCCTTCCTCGCGTTCACCGCGGTGAACCTGTGCGTGATCCGCCAGTTCTTCAACGCGAAGGGCACGGCGGATGCCATGGGCGTGGTGGGCGGCGTGCTGTTTCCGCTCGCCGGCGCGATTGCCGATTTGTGGTTGCTGGTGAGTCTGGAGAAGACCGCGCTCGTGCTCGGCGCGGTGTGGTTCGTGCTGGGCTTGTGCTATCTCGGCTGGATCACGCGCGGGTTTCGCGAGGCGCCGCCGGAAGTCGCGGTGTGACGATGCACAAGGCCGTGAATGTGAAACTCGTGTGACGTGGCGCGCGAACGAATCCTCGACCCGGTATTCAAAGCGCCATGTCGAAAGCGGGTTTGAGAAACAGCTCCATCGCCATCACGGCGAGTCCCATCGCAGCGGCTGCGAGCGTCAACGTGCCGTACTCGTCGTAGCGTGCATCGTATAGGCACGCGACGACGAACAGAATCGCCAGCAGGTTGGTCAGCCAATCGAAATTCAACGCCAAGGTCATCGCTCAAATCCGGGCTCATGGGCGGCTCGCACAATCGGATCGCCCCATCAGATGAGCGCGATTCTAGCGAGTTGAGCTTACGGATTCGCAACGGCGGCGCTTACACGGATTACGTTTTCGCGGGGACGTCCCCCGCGAAAACCGGCCCGGCGGTCTCGCGGCCGGGCGTTACTGCATCTCGTGTTCGATCCAGTCGATCACCGAGTTGCGCTTCGGCTGCCAGCCGAGCAGTTCGCGTGCGCGCACGCCGCGCACGCGGCTGTTCGAACCGAGGCCGTACGAGGCCATTTCATAGCCCCATTCCTGTTGCGCGTCGGCGAGCGGCCAGTCCTGCGCGTCGCCGAGTTTCATCACGCGCGCGATAGCCGCGCTCATCTCGCGGAACGAGGCTTCGCCGCTTTCGACGAAATAGAACATGCCGGCCGGCGTTTTCTCCAGCGCGAGGCGATACAGTTCGGCGACATCGTCGATATGCACGTTCGACCAGATGTTGCCGCCGCTGCCCACATGGCGCACCACGCCGCTCTTCTGCGCCTGACGCACGAGACGCGGCAACTGCAAGCTCGCGCTGCCGGCCACCGCGCCGTTGCCGTAAATCAACGTATTGCACAGCACCGCCGAACGGATGTTGCGCCGAGCCGCGTCGAGCACCTGCTGGTCGATCGCGACGCGCGCCGCTTTATCCGCGGTCGGCGTGGGCAGCGCGTCTTCGCGATAGATGCGCGCGTCTCCCGCGGTGCTCGAAGCTTCCCCGCCCGACGCATCGCCGACGATGCTCGAACCGCTCGTATGCAGCAGCACCTTGCCGGAACCGGCGAGGCCTTCGATCAGCGCCTGCACCGCGCCTTCGTGGTCGCTGCTCGCGGCGTTGATCACCGCATCGGCGGCGTGCGCCTCGGCGATCAGCAGGGCGCGATCGTCGAGCGTGCCGATCACGGGTTCGATGCCGAGGCGTTGCAATTCGGCCGCCTGGTCGGGTTTGCGGATCAGGCCGCGCACTGCGTGACCGGCGCGCACCAGATGCGCCGCGATCGATCCGCCGATAAAACCGCCGGCGCCGGTAATGAAAATCTTCAAGACGTTCTCCTGATGGGAAGGACGAGGGAAACATGCGGGAAGCACGATGACAGGTCAGCAGTATCCGTCGTCTGGATTTTCGCAAAAAGCGTGTTAGTCTCAAATCAATATTGACTGGGAATCAACAATGAAGACGTCCACGGACGAATTGCTGGTGTTCGCCACCGTGATCGACAGCGGCTCGATCACCGCGGCGGCGGAGAAGCTGGGGCAGACGGTGTCCGGCGTGAGCCGCGCGTTGACGCGTCTGGAGCAGAAGCTCGACACGGCGCTGATACGCCGCACGACGCGCCGTCTGCAACTGACGGAGGAGGGCGATGCATTCCTGCAGCGCGCCCGCGCGATTCTTGCCGCGATGGAGGAGGCGGAGGAATCCGTCACGCGCGGGCGGGGGCGGCCGTCGGGGCGCTTGCGGGTCGATGCGGCGTCGCCGTTCATGCTGCATTGCGTGGCGCCGCATATGAAGGCGTTTTCCGCGCTTTATCCGGAGGTGCGGCTGGAGTTGACCAGCAACGAGCGGATCGTCGATCTGCTGGAGCACAAGGTCGACATCGCGATCCGCATCGGCGCGCTGCAGGATTCGACGCTGCATGCGCGCGCGTTGGGCGCGAGCCGGTTGCGCGTGCTCGCGAGCCCGGCGTATCTGGCGGAATACGGCGAGCCGAAGTCGGTGGAAGCGTTGCGCGCGCATCGATTGATCGGCTTTACCGCGCCCGAGCATCTGAACCGCTGGCCGCTGCGCGAAGGACGCAAGGCGGGCGCCGAAGCGCCGCGGATCGAACCGTCGATCACCGCGTCGAGCGGCGAAACGCTGCGGCAACTGGCGCTGTCGGGCTGGGGCATCGCGTGCCTCGCGGATTTCATGACCACCGCCGACGTTCGCGAGGGACGCCTCGTGCCGATTCTCGGCAACCTGCTGCGCGACGAACGGCAGCCGGTGAGCGCGGTGTATTACCAGAGCGCATCGCTGACGGCGCGCGTGCAGTGCTTTCTGGATTTCATCGCGGCGCACGTTCTCCTATAACTCCACCATCGGAGAACGAAAGCGCACGTGCCCGCCGATTTTTGTCCGCATGGCGGCGCGCATTTTGGACGTGTATATACAAGTTACGGCGAAACCGGCCGGGCGACGGGCCGCATCCGCAAGCCCCCGCGCCAGCCGGGAAACGTGCGAAGCAGGCTCTTGATACGCGTCCCTAATGGAAACCCCTAAGCCCGACCGGTTAAAAACAAGTTGTATATACAAGGCCGGGTCGCTAGACTTCTCTGAAATTGTATAGACAGGAACACACACCATGATGATTCTGAAGCCCGGCCACCTGACCCTCCCGCAACTGCGCCAGATCGCACGCGAACACGTCGCGCTGCAACTCGATCCCGCCAGCCACGCCGCGATCGACGCCTGCGCGCAGGCCGTCGCCGACATCGCCGCCAAGGGCGAACCGGCCTACGGCATCAACACCGGTTTCGGGCGTCTGGCCAGCACGCACATCCCGCACGACCAGCTCGAACTGCTGCAACGCAATCTGGTGCTGTCGCACGCGGTCGGCGTGGGCGAGCCGATGTCGCGTCCGGTGGTGCGTCTGCTGATCGCGCTGAAGCTGTCGAGCCTCGGCCGCGGCCATTCGGGCATCCGCCGCGAAGTGATGGACGCGCTGATCACGCTGTACAACGCCGACGTGCTGCCGGTGATTCCGGTCAAGGGTTCGGTCGGCGCATCGGGCGATCTCGCGCCGCTCGCGCATATGTCGGCGGTGCTGCTCGGCGTCGGCGAAGTGTTCGCGAAGGGCGAGCGCATGGCCGCCACCGAGGGTCTCGCGCTGGTCGGCCTGAAGCCGCTCACGCTGCAGGCGAAGGAAGGTCTGGCGCTGCTCAACGGCACCCAGGCATCGACCGCGCTTGCGCTCTACAACATGTTCGCGATCGAGGACCTGTACCGCACCGCGCTGGTGGCGGGCGCGCTGTCGGTCGACGCGGCGGCCGGCTCGGTCAAGCCGTTCGACGCGCGCATTCACGAACTGCGCGGCCATCAAGGCCAGATCGACGCGGCGGCGGCGTACCGCTCGCTGCTGCAAGGCTCGGCGATCAACGTCTCGCACGCCGATTGCGACAAGGTGCAGGACCCGTACAGCCTGCGCTGCCAGCCGCAGGTGATGGGCGCCTGCCTCGACCAGATGCGTCACGCGGCCGACGTGCTGCTGCTCGAAGCCAACGCCGTTTCCGACAATCCGCTGATCTTCCCGGACACCGGCGAAGTGCTGTCGGGCGGTAATTTCCACGCGGAGCCGGTGGCCTTCGCGGCCGACAACCTCGCGCTCGCCGCCGCCGAAATCGGCGCGCTCGCCGAACGCCGCATCGCGCTGCTGATCGACGCGACGCTGTCGGGCCTGCCGCCGTTCCTCGTGCGCGACGGCGGCGTCAACTCGGGCTTCATGATCGCCCACGTGACGGCGGCCGCGCTCGCGTCGGAGAACAAGACGCTCGCGCATCCGGCGTCGGTGGATTCGCTGCCCACCTCGGCGAACCAGGAGGATCACGTGTCGATGGCGACGTTCGCCGCGCGCAAGCTCGGCGACATCGCCGACAACACGGCCAACATTCTTTCCATCGAACTGTTGGCCGCCGCGCAGGGCGTCGATCTGCGCGCGCCGCACAAGACCAGCCCGAGCCTGCAGAAAGCGATGGACGTGGTGCGCAAGGACGTCGCGCATTACGAACTCGATCACTACTTCGCGCCGGACATCGCGGCAGTCACGCGTCTCGTGCAGGACGGCACGATCGCGAAGCTGAGCCCGTTCTCGTTCGTGTCCGAACAGTAAGAGTAAGCCGCACGACCTCACGCCACCCACTTCGAGCACGGCAATGAACGCACCCGCCTATCAGGGCATCAAGGACTTCATCCTCGCGCGCATTCATGCGGGCGAATGGGCGGAAGGCGACCAGGTGCCGTCCGAAAACGAACTCGCGCGCGAGTTCAACGTGGCGCGCATGACGGTCAACCGCGCGTTGCGCGAGTTGACCTCGGAGCAGGTGCTCACGCGCGTGCAGGGCTCGGGCACGTTCGTCGCGCGGCCCAAATACGAATCGACGCTGGTGGCGATCCGCAGCATCTCCGACGAGATCGTCGCGCGCGGTCATCGCTATCAGGCGAAGGTGCTGCACATCGGCGCGAGCATCGCCGACGCGGCGCTGGCCGAGGAAATGCAGGTGAGCGCGGGCAGCCCGGTGTTCCACTCGCGCGTGCTGCATTTCGAAAACGACGAACCGGTGCAGCTCGAGGAACGCTGGGTCAATCCGGCGGTGGCGCCGGAATACGCGTTGCAGGACTTCACCAACACCACGCCGAACCAGTACCTCGTGCGGGTCGCGCCGTTGCAGCGGGTCGAGTACCGCATCGAGGCGCTCGCCGCCGACGCCGACACGCGCGAGCTGCTGACCATGGACGAACTCGAACCCTGCCTCGTGCTGCATCGGCGCACGTGGTCGCAAAGCCAGGTCGCGTCGATCGCGAATCTCTGGCATCCCGGCAGCCGCTACCGCTTCACCGGACATTTCTGAAACACCGTAATTCGACCGCTTTCCCGAACCTCTCCCGACCATCTTCAAGCTTTTGAGGGCCATCATGAACAACCCGAAGCACATCGACCCGCGTCTCGATCCGACCCGTACCATCCGCGCACCGCGCGGCGCGGACAAGACCTGCAAGACCTGGATCGCGGAAGCCGCGTACCGGATGATCCAGAACAACCTGGACCCGGAAGTCGCCGAGCATCCGCACGCGCTGGTCGTGTACGGCGGGATCGGCCGGGCCGCGCGCAACTGGGATTGTTTCGACCAGATCCTCGCGTCGCTGAAGGATTTGAACGAAGACGAGACGCTGCTGATCCAGTCGGGCAAACCGGTCGGCGTGTTCCGCACGCATGCCGACGCGCCGCGCGTGCTGCTGGCGAATTCGAATCTGGTGCCGCACTGGGCGACGTGGGAACACTTCCACGAACTCGACCGCAAGGGCCTGATGATGTACGGCCAGATGACGGCGGGCAGCTGGATCTACATCGGCAGCCAGGGGATCGTGCAGGGCACTTATGAAACCTTCTTCTCGGTCGCGAACCAGCATTTCAACGGCGACCCGACGGGCCGCTGGATTCTCACCGGCGGTCTCGGCGGCATGGGCGGCGCGCAGCCGCTCGCCGCGACCATGGCCGGCTTCTCGATGATCGCGGTGGAATGCGACGAGACGCGGATCGACTTCCGTCTGAAGACGCGCTACGTCGATAAAAAGGCGACCACGCTCGACGAAGCGCTCGCCATGCTCGACGAAGCGAAGCAGGCCGGCAAGCCGGTATCGATCGGTCTGCTGGGCAATGCCGCCGACGTGTTCGCCGAGTGCGTGGCGCGCGGCATCACGCCGGACTGCGTGACCGACCAGACCAGCGCGCACGATCCGATTCACGGCTACCTGCCGCAAGGCTGGAAGCTGGAAGACTGGCGCGAGCGTCAGAAGACCGCGCCGGACAGCATCGTCACGCCGGCCAAGCAGTCGATGGCGAAGCAGGTTCAAGCGATGCTGACCTTGCAGGAGCGCGGCGCGGCCACGCTCGACTACGGCAACAACATCCGCCAGATGGCGCTGGAAATGGGCGTCGAAAACGCGTTCGATTTCCCCGGCTTCGTGCCCGCGTATATCCGGCCGCTGTTTTGCGAAGGCAAGGGTCCGTTCCGCTGGGTCGCGTTGTCGGGCGATCCGGAGGACATCTACAAGACGGACGCCAAGGTCAAGGAACTGATCCCCGGCGATCCGCATCTGCACAACTGGCTCGACATGGCGCGCGAACGCATCGCGTTCCAGGGCTTGCCCGCGCGGATCTGCTGGGTCGGTGTGAAGGACCGCTACCGCCTCGGCCAGGCGTTCAACGAGATGGTGAAGAACGGCGAACTGAAAGCGCCGATCGTGATCGGCCGCGATCACCTCGACACCGGCTCGGTGGCGAGCCCGAATCGCGAAACCGAATCGATGAAGGACGGCTCGGACGCAGTCAGCGACTGGCCGCTGCTCAACGCGCTGCTGAATACGGCGGGCGGCGCGTCGTGGGTGTCGCTGCATCATGGCGGCGGGGTCGGCATGGGCTTCAGCCAGCACTCGGGTGTCGTGATCGTCGCGGACGGCACGGACGCCGCGAAGGAACGCCTCGGCCGCGTGCTGTTCAACGATCCGGCGACCGGCGTGATGCGTCACGCGGATGCGGGCTATGAACTCGCGCAGGAAACGGCTCGCGAAGCGGGTCTCAACCTGCCGATGCTGGGCCGCTGATCGTGGCGCGCCTGGGCGACATGAGTGACATGAGTGACGTGAGCAACGTGAGCACGGTCACGCTGATTCGCGGCGTCGATCTGGTGGCGGCGCCGTGGAAGAACGGCGGCGGCGTCACGCGCGAAGTGGCGGCCGTGCCGGAGCAGGCCGGGCTCGACAGTTTCGTCTGGCGCGTGAGCATCGCCGACGTCGCGCAGGCCGGGCCGTTTTCGCGTTTCGCGGGCATCGACCGTACGCTGGTGCTGTTGTCCGGCGCGGGCATGATGCTCGACGAAATCGCGCAGCCTGACCACGCGGCGGCGGATGACGCGACGAGCGTCGCGCATACGCATGCGTTGACCCGTCCGCTCGACGTCGCGCGTTTTGCCGGCGAGACCGCGATCGATGCGCGACTCGTCGACGGCGCGACGCGTGACTTCAACCTGATGGTGCGCCGTGGCGCGGCGCGCGGCGAACTCGACGTGTGGCACGGCCCCGCGCACCATGAACTGAGCGCCGACGTGGCGCTGTTGTACTGCGCGCAAGGCGCCGTGTCGATCAACCTTGGCGACGCGCCGCCGCACGCGCTCGCGGAAGGCGACACGCTGCGCGTGAACGCGCCCGACGCGCTGCATTGCGCGATCGGCGGCACGGGCGCGCTGCTCGCCATCCGCCTCCATTACGAACGATGATCTCGCGACGCGCGTCGGTCTGACCATGGCATGGCGCGCGCACGCGAACCCCACGGACACGCAACGAGCTGCAATGAGCACGCGATGAAGCAAACCGTCTGGCATCACCTGAAACTGTGCCCGCAGGGCGACCCTCATCACACGCTGGCGGATGCCGCGATCGCCGTCGAGGACGGCCGCATCGCGTGGCTCGGCGCGGCGTCCGGACTTCCCGGCGATTACGCCGCGTGGCCGCGCGAAGATTTGCAGGGCGCGTGGGTCACGCCGGGTCTCGTCGACTGTCATACGCATCTCGTGTACGGCGGCCAGCGCGCCGATGAATTCGCGCAACGGCTCGCGGGCGTCAGCTATGAGGAGATCGCGCGGCAGGGTGGCGGCATCGTGTCGACGGTGCGGGCGACGCGCGCCGCCGACGAAGCGACGCTGTTCCGTCAAGCGGCCGCGCGGCTCGAACCCTTGCTCGCCGAAGGCGTGACGGCGATCGAAATCAAATCCGGCTACGGCCTCGATCTCGCGAGCGAACGCAAGATGCTGCGCGTCGCGCGGCAACTCGGCGAGCGTTATCCGGTGACGGTCTACACGACGTTTCTCGGCGCGCATGCGTTGCCGCCGGAATTCGCGGGCCGCGCCGACGCGTATATCGACGAAGTCTGCAACGTCATGCTGCCCGCGCTCGCCGACGAAGGACTCGTCGATGCCGTCGATGTGTTCTGCGAGCGCATCGGCTTTTCGCTCGCGCAGAGCGAGCGCGTGTTCCATGCCGCCGAACGCTACAAGCTGCCGGTGAAAATGCACGCCGAGCAACTATCGAACAGCGGCGGCACGGCGCTCGCCGCGCGTCATCGCGCGCTGTCCGCCGATCACCTCGAATTTCTCGACGAAGCCGGCGTCGCCGCGATGCAGGCAGCCGGCACGGTCGCCGTGCTGTTGCCGGGCGCGTACTACTTCATCCGCGAGACGCAGTTGCCGCCGCTGGAATTGCTGCGGCGCTATCAGGTGCCGATCGCGATTTCGACCGATAGCAATCCGGGCACGTCGCCCACCACGTCGCTGCTGTTGATGATGAACATGGCGAGCACGCTGTTCCGCATGACCGTGCCCGAGGTGCTGCAAGGCGTGACCGCGCATGCGGCGCGCGCGCTCGGCAAGGCGGACGTGCACGGAGCGCTGGCGGTCGGACGCGCGGCGGATTTCGCCGTGTGGCCGGTCGATACGCTGGCCGAGCTGGCTTACTGGATTGGACGTCCGCTGTGCGCGCGCGTGGTGCGCGCGGGCGAGACCGTTTATACGCGGCGGGAGTCGAGCTAGGGCTCGCCGGATGATTTAAACGACCACGCAACCGCAACCGCAACCGCAACCGCTGATGCAACCGCAAACTCAAATGAACACGCAGGCACACTCGCAAACCACTCCATCGAATCGCGCGCTGTTCGCCGGGCATGCGTATCTCGCGGACGGCTGGCGCCGCAACGTGCTGCTCGAATGGGACGCAAACGGCACGCTGACCAAGGTCGCGCCGGATACCGACACGGCACCCGCCGGCGTACCGCAAGCCGCTGGCCCGATCCTGCCCGGCATGCCGAACCTGCACTCGCACGCGTTCCAGCGCGCGATGGCCGGCCTCACCGAATATCGCGCGAACGCCACCGACAATTTCTGGAGCTGGCGCGACCTGATGTACCGCTTCGCCGCGCGCATCGCACCGGAAGGGCTCGCGGCGATCGCGCAGTGGCTGTACATCGAAATGCTGAAGGCGGGCTATACGTCGGTGTGCGAATTCCACTACGTGCATCACACGCAGGACGGCAGCCATTACGCGAATCAGGCCGAACTCGCGCAGCGCGTGGTGGACGCCGCGACGGCGAGCGGCATCGGCATGACGATGCTGCCGGTGCTGTATCAGTACAGCGGCTTCGGCTCGCAACCGCCGCGCGACGATCAGCGGCGCTTCCTCAACACGCCGGAGAGTCTGCTCGATCTGCTCGGCACGCTGCGCACGGCGCGGCCCGAGAGCGCCGCGCTGCGCTACGGCGTGGCGCCGCATTCGTTGCGCGCGGTGTCGGCGCAATCGCTGCATACGCTGCTGGGCGGAATCGATGCGAGCGCGCCGGTGCATATCCATATCGCCGAACAGACCGCCGAGGTCGACGCGTGTGTCGAGACCGAGGGCGCGCGGCCGGTGCAATGGCTGCTGGATCGCTTCGACGTCGATAGCCGCTGGTGCCTCGTGCACGCCACCCATGTCGATGCGAACGAAACGCTGGCGCTCGCGAAGAGCGGCGCGGTGGCCGGTTTGTGTCTGACCACCGAGGCCAATCTCGGCGACGGTATTTTTCCGGCGCAGGACTATCTCGACGCGGGCGGACGTATCGGCGTGGGGTCGGACAGCCACATCGGCGTCGACTGGCGCGCGGAATTGCGGCTGCTCGAATACGGCCAGCGCTTGACGCGCCGGCAACGCAACGTGCTGGCCTCGGCACAGGCGACTCATGTGGCCGACCGTCTGTTCGACGCGTCGCTCGACGGCGGCGCGCGTGCCACGGGCCGCGCGGTCGGCGCGTTGCAGGCCGGACATCGCGCGGACTGGCTGGTGCTCGACGCGGATCATGCGAGCATTGCCGAGCATGCGCCTGACGCGTGGCTGTCGGGCGTTGTATTCTGCGAGCACGGCGAGACGCCGGTGCGAGACGTGTACGCGGGCGGCGTGCGGGTGGTCGAGAACCGCCGGCATCGTGACGAAGCGGGCGCCTACGCGCGCTATCGCGCGGCGCTCGCCGACCTGCTCAAGTGAACGGCTCGACTCAACCTCTCAATCGATTCCGGACTGACATGACTGCCTCGACCACTTCGCCGGTTTTCTCGCTGCAACGAGGAAGCCTGCCGCTCCTGATCTCGATCCCGCATCTGGGCACGCAAATTCCCGCCGATATCGCCGCGACGATGACGCCGGTCGCGCAACGCACCGACGATTGCGACTGGCACCTCGACCGTCTGTATGGCTTCGCGAAGCGCATGGGCGCATCGATTCTCGCGCCGGTCAACGCGCGCTACGTGATCGATCTGAACCGTCCGCCCGACGGCGCCAATCTCTATCCGGGGCAGGACACCACGGGTCTGTTGCCCATCGATACGTTCGACAAGGAACCGCTGTACCGCGACGGCTATTTGCCCGACGAAGCGGAAATCGCCCGCCGTCGCGATGCGTACTGGAAGCCGTATCACGACGCGCTCGTGAACGAACTGGCCGCGCTGAAAGCGCAACACGGCAAGGTGCTGTTGTGGGAAGCGCATTCGATCCGCTCGCACGTACCGCGTTTCTTCGAAGGCCGCTTGCCGGATTTCAACTTCGGCACGTCGAACGGCGCCAGCGCCGCGGCGGGGCTCGGTGAAGCACTGACTGCGGTGGTCGAACGTCACGGCGGTTATTCGGCGGTCGCCAATGGACGCTTCAAGGGCGGCTACATCACGCGCGAATACGGCAAGCCCGCGCAGGGCGTGCATGCGGTGCAGCTCGAACTTTCGCAGATCACGTATATGGAAGAGCAACATCCGTATGCGTATGACGAAACGCTGGCCGCGAAGGTCGAACCTTTGCTCGAAGCATTGGTGACGACCGCGCTGGAGCGGGTCAGGGCGGCTTAGACGACGGCTTAAGCGCTCGCGTAGGCATTCGCCGATCGCGTCACGCATACTGCGCGGAAATCTACCGCGCGGGATTTGACAATTCACTCTCCGTTTTTCATGCGGCTCAGGATGTTGCGCTATCGCGCAGCGTCTTGGGCCGCATCTGTTTGGTGACGCCAAGGTGTAACAGCATGTGTCCGTCGTTGCGCGTTAACGTTTTCACGCTGAACGTATACGGCGTCATGCGGCCCGCGTGTTGCTCCCGGCTATCCCGCGCACCATGAAAAAAGCCCCGCTCGTGACGGGGCTTCCTGAATGTGCGAGTGCGCCGTCAGGCGCCGTCGTTCATCAATGGCAGCGTTTTTCCCAGTGATGATGAACACGCACCTTGTGGCAAACCGGGTGGTGTTCGTAAGCCTGTGCGGGAGCAATGGCGCTCAGCGCGACGATGGCGGCGGCAACGGAGAGAACGAGTTTCTTCATTACAGAATCCTTAATTCAGAGTGGTGGCGCTATCACCTCAGCACGATGCATGCCTCGGCGATGCATAAGCATGCCACATCGCGCGCGACCGGCATATGAACGTGCGGTGATGGTGGAGGTCAATGAAAAACGATGGCGCTGACGATGGCGCCGATCAGGCCGATGATCGACCCGATCAGGCCGATCGACCCGATCAGGTCGATCAAGCCATTCGGGCCGCTGGCAACGCCGCTTTGTCGTCCGGCGACCGGCGCGGGCGTGTAATTTCGACACGTCGGCGGCGATGACGAACCGGCCGCCGGCGATTGCGGCGCGATCGCCGGGATTGCACGCCGGGCCGTCAAGCGGCTACCCTTTCAAAACGATGACGCGCCAGGCGCGGCGTCACATAATCGGGCAAAAAGATGGATGACCCAGCGATGGAAGATTCCGACGAATTGCTGCTCCCCGTCTGGCGAGCGAACCTGGTGCTGTTGACCCGCGAGGTCGGCGCGGCGACCCGTCTCGCGCGCATGATGACCTTCTCCGCGAGCTATCTGAAGCTGATGTTGTCCGGCCAGCGCGAATTCAGCGAGGAATTCGTGCGCGGCATCGAAGCGGTCACGGGTTTGCCGAATGGCTGGATGAACGTGCCGCACACCGAACAAGACATTCCATCCAACGCGCGCGAGGCGATCGACAACGAACAACCGCTCGCGCGTTTTCGCGGCACCGCGCATCCGGTACGGAAGAAGACGGTGCTGCGGCCGCCTGAACCGATCTTCGGTCAACCGGGCCCGGCCAAACGCGTCGAAGAAGAAACGCTCGATGCCGAAGCGCATCGGCGTCAGGCGCATTTCCGCAAGGTCCGCGATCTCGCGGTGCAGGACGTGCGGCGCTTCGAGCGGCATCTGAGCCACGCGCCGGTCGAACTGGCGAGCCTGCGCGCGAAAGTGGAGGACGTGATCGCCGCCGCGGATCTCGACGGTCCGATCCAGGCCGACCTCGCGGGGCGGCTCGAACAGATCGACAAGCATCGTCATCTGCTGCTGCGGCATGTCGAGCGGTTGCAGGCGCTGCTCACGCAGCTCGGCGAAAGCGACTGAGCGCGCATGAGGCGGCGAATCGGTGTGATCGGCTTCATGGCCGCGTTGACGTGGATGGGCGCGTGCGCCGGTTCTTCCGCTTTCGCCGCATCCCCCGGCGACCTCGCGCCTTCCACGATGGAAAGCGACGTCCATCTGTTCACGATCCAGAAAGACGGTTCCATCGAGGAACACGACGATACGGTGTTGCGCGCGAACACGACGAGCGGCGTCGACGATATCGCCCAGCGCTACGTGTGGTTCAACAAGGACATCGAGCAGGTGCAGCTACTCGCCGCCGAAACGCTCGACCCGGACGGCGCCGCGCATCCGGTCGGACCCGAGGCGATTCGCGACGTGCAGGAACCGCGTTCGGCCGGGGCACCGAGTTTCGAGGACGGCGTATTGCGCACGGTGATTTTCCCCGGCGTCGAGCCTGGCTCGCGCGTGCATCTGGCGTTTCGCAAGACGCGCACGAAGCCTTTGCAGGCCGGCACCTTCGCGTACCTGGTCGAGCCGACGCGCGAGCCGGTCGAGTTGCAGCGGCTGATCTTCGATCTGCCCGCCGACGTGCCGCTGTACGCCGATGCGCGCGGCTACACCGCGTTGCCACCGGTCACGGCCAACGGCCGCACACGTTACGAGTTCGACTACCGGCACGGCCCGTATGCGCCGCTCGAAGCGGGCGCGGTCGGCTACGCGAACTGGGGCGACCGGCTGATGGTATCGACGGTGCCGGATTTCGCGAGTTTCGCCGCGCGCTATCGTGGCCCCGCCGTCGACGCGACGATGAACGATCCCGCCATCGTGCGGCTCGCCCGGCAATTAACGCAGGGGCTGAACAACGGCAACGCCACGCCGCGCGAAAAAGCCCGCGCGCTGTACGACTGGATGCGTTTGAACATCCGCTACGTCGCGCTGTTTCTCGGCGAGACGGCGGCGATCCCGCACAAGGCGATCGATATCCTGCATAACCGTTATGGCGACTGCAAGGACCACGTCGCGTTGTACAGCGCGCTGCTGGCGGCGGTGGGCATCCGCAGCGAAGCGGTGCTGCTGAACCTCGGGCCGTACTACAGTCTGCCGGATGTGCCCGGTTACGGCAGCAGCGCGATCAATCACGCTATTGTGTGGATTCCTGATCTGTCGTTGTACGCGGACACCACGGCAGGCGGCATCGCGTTCGGCTATCTGCCGCCGAGCGTGATGGATCGCCCGGTATTGCTGGTCGACGACGGCGTGCTGGCGCGCACGCCGGCCACGCAAGCGCGCGAGCGCAGCGCGCGCATACAGATCGACGTCGACGAACACGGCACCGCGAGTTATGCGTACCGCGCGGAAGATACGGGCTATACGGCGGAACTCGAACGCAACACGTTTCGCCGCGCGACGCGGCAACGTACGCAACTGATCGCCGCGAACCGTTTGTTGACGACAGGCCTGCACGGTACCGCCCAACTGCATGCCGGCGACGTGAACGCCACCGACGGCCCGTTCGCCACGTCGATGCAGGGCACGGTCGCGCATTTCGTGTGGAACGACGGCAGCACGGCGGTGCCGGCGCTGACGAGTCTGTCGGGCGGGATGGACTCGCAGGTGCAGGCGTGGCTTGCGGAGCCGGCGCGCACGCAGCCGTGGGCGTGCATCGGCGGCACGTTCGACGAGACCCTGGAGATGACGCTGCCGCGCTTTGCGCGCGTGACCGATCTGCCCGTCGATGCGAACGCGCAAGACCGTTTTCTGACCTTCTCGTCGCGCTACGTGTTCGATCCGTCGACTCGCGTGTTGCAGGTCCGGCGGCAACTGCGCGCCGCCTTCGATCATCAGATGTGTTCCGCCGACGACTTCGCCGCGATGAAGGATGACCTCGTGCGGATCGAGCGGGATCTGGATGCGGTAGTGGTGGTCAAGGCGGGCAATGATGCGCGGCCCTGACTCTCACCCCATCCTCACGTTTGAGCGCTCACGCCCCCACGCCGAAGCTTCGACGCGGTGCCGTGAGCCTCGGCGTCAACTCCCGCTCTTCGTCACGATCGGCACCCACGCGCCGTTCTTCACCTGATACAGCGTCGACGATCCGCTCTTCAACGCGCCGGTACTGTCGAACGAAATCTTGCCGGTCACGCCGTCGAAATCGATCGCCTTCAGCACCGGACGGTACACGTTCGGCGAGCTGGATTTGGCCTGCTGCATCGCCTTGATCGCGGCCCACGCGCCGTCGTAGCCGAACGGCGCATACGACAGGATGTCCACCCCGAAGCGCTTCTTGAACTTCGCGGAGAAATCCTTGCCGCCCGGCAACTGCGCGAGCGGGCGGCCGTATTCCCAGGCCTGCGCGCCTTCGGCCGCATCGCCCGCGAGCTTGATGAAGTCCTCGTCCATCACGCCGCCGCCGCCCACCAGCTGGGCGTTCAGGCTCAACTGCTTCATCCGTTTCGCGAAACCCGCGGCCTGGGTGTCGAGTCCACCGAAGAACACCAGGTCGGCATTGGTCGATTTGATCTTGGTGATCTGCGTGCTGAAGTCGACCGCCTTGTTGTCCGTGTACTCGCGCGTCACGATCGTGCCGCCATGCGCCTTGACGGCCTTCTCGAACTCGTCGGCCTCGCCCTGGCCGAACGCGGTGCGGTCGTCGATGATCGCGATGCGCCTGGCCTTCGTCACCTCGACCGCGTAGACGCCCGCGTTGCCGGCATTCTGCGCGTCGGTGGAGATCACCATGAAGGTGTTCGCGAAGCCGCGGCCGGTGATGATCGGGTTGGTGGCGGCCGGGTCGATCACCGGAATGCCGGCCTGCTCGTACACCTGCGAAGCCGGAATCGTCGTGCCCGAGTTGAAGTGGCCGACCACCGCCGACACGCCCGAGTCGACCAGCTTCTGCGCCGCCTGCACGCCGATGCGCGGGTCCGCCTGGTCGTCCTGCGAAACGATCTGGAATTGCGCGACCTGATCGCCGATCTTGATCTTCTGCGCGTTGGCTTCCTCGATGGCGAGGCGCACGCCGTTTTCAAGGTCCTTGCCGTAGCCGGCGTTGGCGCCGGTCAGCGGCGCGGCGAAGCCGATCTTCACGACCTGGTCGGCGGAACTGGCGAGCGGCGCGACGGCGAACACGGCGCTTGCGATCAGTGCGAGTGGTTTCAGCGTGCTGCGAAGACTCATGGTCTCTCTCTCCTTACATCGACAGTTTCAGGGTGTGTGAAAGCGGCAAGGCAAAAACGCTGGATCGGCGCGCGAGTCGAGGGGTGTCGTTCGCGCGTATCGCAAGCCTACGGAGGATCGGTCGCCATAAACAATGCTGGAATACGCGCAGTCGCCGTCACACGCCGGTCAATCTGGCGCGAATATAGAAAGCCAATTTGCCGTCGTCTTGGCAATTCATGGCGCTTTGAATGAGCATTTCGGCACAGGGCGCGCAGCGCGTTCGCGGGCGGCCTGTCGCTGCGGGCATGCAGGTGCCGATTACGGCACATGCTTAAGAGGCGGACGAGGGTAGGGAGAGGAGGGAGGACGCGCGGCGCGCGATGCGCCGCGACAGTCAACTGAAAGCAGACCGCGTGGTACGAGGTTTAACGCTCGCCTTGCTGACGCAACAACTCTTCGCGCAGACGCAGCAGCGGCGCCTTGGTGTCTTCGTCGGCCCACGTGTCGAGGTCGTCGATCGCGCGCTGGCAACCGTCGAGCACCAGATCGATATCCACCGGCACGCCGTTGTTCAACGCGAACTCGATCGTCTCGGCGAACTGCTGGCACTCGTCTTCGCCGTACGAGATATCGAGGTTGTCCGCGATGACTTCGGCGATGTTGCTGCGCGCGCGGTCGTCGGGCGTGACCATTTCGATGATGCCGCGCGCCACCGCCGGCGAGTAGTACAGCGCAATGTCGAGCCATTGCGCGGGATCGAAGTCGGGCTGATCGAACTGATTCTCGAAGAACTCGATCGCTTCCTGTTCGTGGGTTTCGTCGGCGTCGACGCTGACGCACAACTGCTCAAAATATTCTTCCCGCTCGCTGCGGATGTAGCCGTCCATCGGTGCCTCGTGTGCTGTGCTGAATGCTGGTTGCCTGAAAGTGGCAGGCGGACGAGGGTAGGCCTCGTCCACGCGGCAGCATTATAGGACGCGCCGATGGCGCCGACATGGTTGCGTGGATTTGCGTGACGAGGTGCATCAGTACGCGAATGAATAACGCGCATGAATTACGCGCACGACGACGCGTGTGCGTACCGCGCCTTTACGCGCTGTCCGCCACCCAGGCGTCGAACCACTCGCGCGGCTGCGCGATTTCGTTCTGCGCGGCCACCAGTTCCAGTTCGTAGCGCCCGGCCTGCCAGGTCGTCTTGACGACCGCGTTGACCGCCGCGAGCGTATGTTCGAACGCCGCGCGGATCGAGTCGCCGAGCAAGGTGCGCGCGACGAACACCGCGCTCGTCAGATCGCCGACGCCCACCGGCTGCCGTGCGAACGGATAGAGCGGGCGCTGACCCATCCACGCTTCGCGTTCGGTGACGACCAGCATGTTGAAGCGGTCGGCGGGACTGTTGCGGTCGAGCAGGTGTTTGACCAGCACCAGCTTCGGCCCGCGCGCGAGGAGTTCGCGGCACGCGACCACGGCTTCTTCGAGCGTATCGATTTCGCGCCCGACGAGGCGCTGCAACTCGGTGTGATTCGGCGCCATCGCGTCGGCCATTTCGGGCATGGTGCGCACGAGGAATTCCTGAATGCCGGGCTCGACCTTGCAACCGCTCGCCGCGCCCATCACCGGATCGCAGAAGTACCATGCGCGCGGATTGACGGCCTTCACCGCCTTCACGATTTCCAGCACCGATTGCGCCTGTTCCGGGGTGCCGAGATAGCCCGACAGCACCGCATCGCAGCGCGGCAGCATGCCGATCGCGCCGATGCCTTCGACGAGGTCTTCCATCTGCGCGGCGTCGATCGCGCTGCCGGTCCAATGGCCGTATTGCGTGTGATTCGAGAATTGCACGGTATTGAGCGGCCACACGTTCACGCCGAGCCGGCGGATCGGAAATTCGGCCGCGCTGTTGCCGGCGTGCCCGAATACCACATGGGACTGGATGCTCAGAACGTTTTTCGTCATGGTGTGGCCCGCGCAACCCGATGTGCGCGATCGATGGAGAGGGGAACGTGCGCCGCGTCGATGCGAACCGGCGTGGTACCGGACGCTTCACGCCTGCTTCGCGCGTGCTTCGGATAGTGCTGGAAACCCGCATGCACTGCATGGTCAGGCAACGATACAGGAGTTTGCCGCGCGCGAGTTGATCCGGCCCCGGGTTGTTGCGTCGAACCATCAGACGGGAGGCGGCGTGCGAGGCGCGAGGGCATCGCCTCATGCGCGCCTGGCGCACGGCAAGCGTGCCTTGAACGCACCTGACTTGACTGCGCGTCGGGGACACGCGTTGCACGCGCCTTAGACCAACTCCCGATACAACGCCAGGTAACGCTCGGCCGAAGCTCCCCAGCCGAAATCCTGGCGCATCGCGCGGCGCTGGGTCGCCTTCCACTCGGTGCGCCGCTCGTACAGCGCGAACGCACGGCGGATCGCGGCGTTGATGCCTTTGGGCTCGAAGCGTTCGAAGACGAAGCCGGTCGCGAGATCGTCGGCGAGGTTTTCCAGCGACGCATCGACGACCGTGTCCGCGAGGCCGCCGACGCAATGCACGAGCGGCAGCGAGCCATACGCCAGCGCGTACAGCTGCGTCAGTCCGCACGGCTCGAAACGCGACGGCACCGCGATCACGTCGCTGCCCGCGACGATCGTGTGCGCGAGCGTTTCGTCGAAGCCCAGTTCCACCGCCACTGCTTCGGGGTGCGCTTGCGCGGCCCGTCTCAGGCCATTTTCGAGCGCGGGGTCGCCGGTGCCGAACACCACCAGTTGTCCGCCGCGTTTGACGATGTCGGGCACCGCTTCGAGCAGCAGGTCGAGGCCTTTCTGTTCGGTGAGGCGGCTCACCACGCCGAACAGCAACGCGTCGCTTTTCTGCGCGAGGCCGAAGCGCTTTTGCAGCGCCTCCTTGCAGGCCAGCTTGCCGGCGAGGCGGGTGGCGTTGTAGTGGCTGTCGAGCAGGGCGTCGCCGGCGGGATTCCAGACCGCGTAGTCGACGCCGTTCAGGATGCCGCTCAGATCGTGCGAGCGATGCCGCAGCAATCCGTCGAGTCCGCCACCTTGCGCGAGCGTCTGGATCTCGCGCGCGTAGGTTGGGCTGACGGTCGTGATGCGATCGGTATAGAACAGGCCCGCCTTGAGGAAGGACAGCTGCCCGTAGAACTCGATGCCGTGCATCGTGAAGAAATCGTCGGGCAGGCCGAGCTGGCCGAACTGCTGTGCGGGAAACACGCCCTGATAAGCGAGGTTGTGCACGGTGAAGACGCTGCGCGCGAGCGGGCGGCCGGCCTGGCGTTCGGCCGCTTTCAGATAGGCGGGCGCGAGACCCGCGTGCCAGTCGTGCGCATGGACGATCTGCGGTGCCCAGGCCGGGTCCAGCCGCTGCGCCAGTTGCGCGGCGACCCAGCCGAGCAGCGCGAAACGCAGCGCGTTGTCGCCGTACGGCACGTGTTCGTCGTTCAGATACGGATTGCCGGGCCGGTCGTACAGCGTACCCGCGCGGATCGCGTAGACGACGAGGCCGTTGGCCGGCAACGTGCCGCGTTCGAGTGTCACGTTCGGCGCGTCGAAACAGCGGCCCAGCTGCGCGACCGGCTGCAGGTCGGCGAGACCGGCGACGACCGCCGGAAAGCCGGGCAGCAGCACCCGCACGTCGGCGCCGCGTTCGATCAGCGCGGGCGGCAGCGCGCCCGCGACATCGGCGAGACCGCCTGTTTTGAGGAGGGGATACAGCTCGCTGGCGACGTGCAGGGCGCGTATCGTCATGGGCTTTCGTCTCGTTCCTGTGGATGAGTGCCGCGGGCGCGCCGCCGCCTCGGGTTGGGGGGAATGCACAGTCGTGAGCGGCGGCGCGCCGAGGGTTTTACGTCGTCTTCTGCCGCAGCGCGTCGGGCGTCACCAGCACCACGCCGTCGTCGGTCCGGTAGAAACGTTCGGCGTCGCTCACCGGATCTTCGCCGATCACCGTGCCGTCCGGAATCACGCAGCCGCGGTCGATCACCACCTTCTGCAGGCGGCAACTCGTGCCCACCGTCACCTGTGGCAACAAGACTGCCTCACTGATGTGACAGAACGAACTCACCTTGACGTTCGACGACAACACCGAGCGCGACACCTGCGAGCCGGAAATCACGCAGCCGCCGCATACGATCAGGTTGTTGCCGCTGCCCTGCAAACCCTTCAGATCGCGCACGAATTTGGCCGGCGGCAACTGTTCCTGGTATGTCCAGATCGGCCAGTTGCGGTCGTACAGGTCGAGCGTCGGAATCGTCGAGGCGAGGTCGAGATTGGCGGCCCAGTACGCATCGATGGTGCCGACGTCGCGCCAGTACGGCTCCACGTTCGGGTCCGACGACACGCACGACATGCTGAACGGATGGGCGATCGCGGTGCCCTGGGTGACCACGCGCGGCAGGATGTCCTTGCCGAAATCGTGATCGGTCTCGACGCTCGAGATGTTCTCCTCGAGCAGCGAATACAGGTAATCCGCGTTGAACACGTAGATGCCCATGCTCGCCAGCGCGGTATCCGGGCGGCCAGGAATCGCGGGCGGGTCGGCGGGTTTTTCGACGAAGCCGGTGACGCGGCGGTGTTCGTCGACGGCCATCACGCCGAAGGCCACCGCGTCCATGCGTGGCACCTCGATGCAGCCGACCGTGCAGTCCGCGCCGCTTTCCGCGTGGTCGGCGATCATGCGCGTGTAGTCCATCTTGTAGATGTGGTCGCCGGCCAGCACCACGACGTATTTCGGGCGGATCGAACGGATGATGTCGAGGTTCTGGAACACCGCGTCGGCGGTGCCGCGATACCAGTGCGCGCCTTCCACGCGCTGCTGCGCGGGCCACAGGTCGATGAATTCGCCGAATTCGCCGCGCAGGAAACTCCAGCCGCGTTGCATATGGCGCAGCAGCGAGTGCGCCTTGTATTGCGTGACCACCGCGATGCGGCGGATGCCGGAGTTCAGACAGTTGGACAGCGCGAAATCGATGATCCGGTATTTGCCGCCGAAGTGCACCGCGGGTTTGACGCGCTTGTTGGTGAGCGGCCCGAGCCGCGTGCCCCGTCCGCCCGCGAGGACAATGGCGAGGGTGGTGCGTTGCAGATCATTCAGCCGTGACGGCGTGTCCATGTCTGTCTCCTTTGTCGGCCGGGGGCGGGCGCTGCGGCGACGGCTCCGGCCTGGGCAAGTTAGCTGCTGATTGGTATTCCCCGGTTCATCTGGTTGTGTAGTCGTCTGGTGGTCCGATTGGTCCGTCTGCTATTTCTAGCACCGTTTGGGCGTGAACGCGCAAATGAATTGCGCGGGCGGCGATGACGCGCCCGGCCACCGTTCTCCTTTTGCGCACGATCGGCCGTCGTACGGTGACCCTCCGTGCGGCACGCCACATAGAGCGTGAGGTGGCGCGCCGCAATATGCGTGCCACGGGGTGTCGTCGTGCCGGATTGCGTGGAAATGCGTGGCGGGCGCGAGGGGTGGAACGAATCAATGCGCGCGTCGCGGCAGAGTCAGGCGGGGCGTCGTAGAATCGGTCGCTTCCGGCTGCGCTTTCATCTGCTTTCATCCGCTTTATTCGCGATGCTTCCTCCGATGCTTTCCGCCACGCTCCGTTTGCAAAAAATCCCGATGAAATTTCGCTGCCGTTCGCTGTTTGCGATGTCGAGTGCTGTCGCCTTGATGGTGGGTTCGTCGCTGGTCGCGCGGCCCGTATTCGCCGCGTCGCCGGGGTCGGCCGCGGCGGCCACCGCCAGCGCCGCCGATGCCCCGAGCGCCGCCGCGGCGCCGACACCGCCTGGTGCGCCTGGCCGGCCGGGTCCGGCCGCGGGCGCGGCGGCCGCTGCCGCGATTGCCGCCGACAATGCCGGCCCTGCGTACGGTCCCGAACTACAGGGCTTCGACTATCCCGCGCCGGTCGAACGTTTCGATTTCATGTCGCAAGGCGTGGCGTTGCGGATGGCGTACATGGACGTCAAGCCGGCCAATCCGAACGGCCGCACGGTGGTTCTGCTGCACGGCAAGAACTTCTGCGCGGCGACGTGGGACACGACGATCCGCCGCTTGAGCGATGCGGGATACCGGGTGATCGCGCCGGATCAGATCGGCTTCTGCAAATCGAGCAAGCCCGAGCACTATCAGTACAGCTTCCAGCAACTCGCGCGCAATACGCATGCGCTGCTCGATTCGCTCGGCGTGAGCGATGCGACGGTGATCGGCCATTCGACCGGCGGCATGCTCGCGATCCGCTATGCGTTGATGTATCCGCACGACACGCAGCAGCTGGTGCTGGTGAATCCGATCGGGCTGGAGGACTGGAAGGCGAAGGGCGTGCCGTCGCTATCGGTCGATCAATGGTACGAGCGCGAGTTGAAGACGACCGCCGATGGCATTCGCCGTTACGAACAGGTCACGTATTACGCGGGACACTGGCGCGCCGATTACGAACCGTGGGTGCAGATGCTGGCGGGCATGTATCGCGGATCGGGCAAGCGGATCGTCGCGTGGAATTCGGCGTTGCTGTACGACATGATCTATACGCAGCCGGTGGTGTATGAGCTTGGGCAACTGAACATGCCGACGCTGCTGCTCATTGGTCAGAAGGACACCACGGCAATCGGTAAGGATGCGGCGCCGCCCGAGTTGCGCGCGACGCTCGGGCGGTATCCGGAGTTGGGTAAGGCGGCCGCGAAGGCGATTCCGCATGCGACGTTGGTCGAGTTCGCGGACCTGGGGCACGCGCCGCAGATGCAGGACCCGCAGGCGTTTCATAAGGCGCTGCTGGATGGGTTGGCGGCGGTCCCGGGGAATCGGTGAGGGCGCGACGGCTGCGTGGCTTTTTGACTATGCGGTTCGGTGATTCCGCTAATGCCGCAGTGCCCGGGACCGGTAGTGTCCGCCCCCGCGTCAAAATAGCCGCCACATCGAATGCGGGCGAACCTAACCTCGCCGCTAGTCGACTTTAAGACGTCGCGCTACTCAAGCGATTCAGTTCAGCCCGAGCGGATTGGCGATCAGCAACCGCCACCCACCGTCGCGCCCCTTTTCCAGAACCTGCGTTGCTGTACCGCGTTCCTCGCGATTCTGGCCGTCCGGCAGTGTCACGTTCAAGGACCAGTCGAGAAGGACGAGGGCGATGTCGCCACTCGTCAATACAAGACGCACTTCGTTGCGGATATGCGGGCGCAGTGCCAGTAATTCAGCGAGCGCGCTTCGCAATTCGGCGGGGCTCTCTCGTAGCACCTTGCCGCTGGTCAATCGCATCGTTGCGTGATGGCTGAACATGCCAAGTAGCGCATCGAGATCGGCAGCGTTCAGTGCTGCGTCGAAAGCGACTGGAACCTGCTCAGGGGAGTGACATGCAACTGAGCCATTCTCGATCGCCGCAACGAATCGTGCGATTAACTGTGCCACTTCGGCAGGCGCTTCCAGCGGCGACAAGTGTCCCGTTCCGGGCAGCACGTGCAGCGCCGCGTGCGGGATGCGAGGCAGCAGTTCCGCCTGCAGCGTTGCGACCGTATCCACCTGATCGAGCGCGCCGGAGATGACCAGGGTCGGGGCGTCGATCGACGTCACTTCCGCCGTGATGTCTTCACGCAGCGCCACGTTGGGCCAGCCGGCCTTGGCTTGCGGTGCGCCCCGCAGGCTGTCTTCGATGACCTGCTCGCGGCGAGCGGCTTCGAGCGGCTTGGCGGTGAGGACGTGATCGACAACGAATTCGACCGATTCGCGCGATTGATACGCGCCGGCCAAGGTCGCACGCTGCTCGTCGGACAGAAGCATCGGCGACGGCGGTGACGGCGCGACGAGCACCAGTCCTTCAAGCCCCTTCGGCCGACGCGATGCGATGAGCTGCGCCACCTTCCCGCCCATTGAATGGCCAACGAGCACGTAACGCCGTAGCCCTAATGCTTCGATGACGCCTTCGGCATCGGCGGCAAGGTCGGCAATGCGGTAGCCGTCAGCCGGTGCCTCGGAATCGCCCCAGCCGCGATGATCGGTGGCGACGATTCGATAGCGGTCGGCCAGTTCGCCGGCCACCGCTTCCCATGTCCGCGACGAACCGCCGTAGTAGTGCAGAAACACCAGCGCCAACTCGCCGCTGCCGCGCTGCGTGACGTGAATCCGTGTGCCGTTCGACCTGATTTCCATGTCGGTTTTCATTTCCGTGTCCTCTCTGTCATCGCTCCATAGCGGATGACGACATCGTAGATTCAAGTCTTTGGTTTGATAATTGGTCAATTGGTGTTTTCAGTCGATAATCTCGTTATCGAATTGGAGGGCAAAAATGGACCGGCTCACGAGTCTTGGGGTGTTCGTCGCCGCGGTCGAGGAAGGCAGTTTTGCCGCGGCGGCGCGCCGCTTTGGTCTATCGGCGGCAATGGCTGGAAAGCATGTGAGCGCGTTGGAGTCGGAGCTGAATGCGCGGCTACTTCAGCGCACCACACGGCGGTTGAGTCTGACCGATACCGGGCAGACCTATTACGAACGCTGCAAGCACATTCTCGAAGCCTTCGACGAAGCCAGACGCGAAGCGAGCGATTCGCAGGGCGCGGCGCGTGGTTTGCTGCGTGTCGCGGCGCCGGTCACATTCGGCGCGATGCATCTTGGCGAGGTGGTGGCGCGCTATCTGGCGGATCATCCGCACGTCAACGTGGAAGTGGTGGTTGGCGACCGCTACGTCGATCTGATCGACGCGGGCGTCGATGTCGCGATCCGGATCGGGCGGTTGGACGACCCGGGACTTGTGACGCGCCGGATCGCGCCGTGCCGGATGGTGGTGTGTGCGTCGCCGGCCTACCTCGAACGCCATGGAACGCCGCGCAAGCCGGCCGATTTGATGCGTGCGCAACGACTCGCTTTCAGCGAGGCCGTCTCGGCCGGCGACTGGACATTGCTGGATGCAAAAAACCGCGCGCATGTGATCGACGGACCCAGCCGGGTAGTGGCCAACAATACGCAAATGCTGCTCGCCGCCGCACTTGCCGGTGCGGGTATCGCGTACGGTCCGACGTTCGTGTTCGGCGAGCACCTGCGGCGCGGCGAACTCGTCGCGCTGCTGCCGGCGTATCGCACGACCAGTCTCACGATTCAGGCGGTTTATCCCAGCGCGCAGCGCATACCGCTAAAGGTGCGCCGGTTTGTCGATTACCTTGTCGAGACGTTTGGCGACGAGCCGTCGTGGGATCGCGAGTAACGGTCTTTTTGGGGCTCTGCTGTTCTGGCTTTCGGGAGCGTTGGGTTGCGATTGTTACGAATGTCATGGCCCGGTTCGAAAACAAACATCTCCCGTCTCGTCGTAAACAATCGTGTCGAAGCCTTCGTCCGGAACTGGCGGCACGAAATAGCGGGAGATCTGGTCGTATTGCTCTTCCGATGTGTGAAACGGATGCTCGCCCGATACGTTCCGCGCCGCCAGACGAGATTTGCAAATCTCGTCGCTCACGTCGAGATAGTGGAGCCGATGCTCGCAACCGGCAGTCTGGAATAGCGAGCGACCCCACCGGCGTGCGCTGACCGTATTGAATGGAAAGTCGAGTACCACGGATATATTCGCCGCGAGGAGCGCCTCGATGTGGCCAGTCAGCACCGCTCGGATGCGCGCGGTGCGGCTGATATAGTCGGCCAGCGTTTGGATCTCGTCCGGGTATAGGCAGGCGATCCATTTGTCCTCGCTAATGAGGACGGCGCGCGAAGTGTTGACGAGACGCGTCGTCAATGTGGATTTGCCGGACGCGATTTTTCCGCAAACCATATGCAGAACCGCTGTCTCGTGATGACCTGTTGCGTCGGCTACTAAACTTTCACTCGTCATTTTCTGGCGCTCCGGGTAGCGCCCAGAAAGCAAAAACCCGCCTTCTGGGCGGGTTGTGATTGCATATTGTCAACTCAATAGCTATCCCGCCGGACTTGTCGCGGCGCTAATAATCGAGTTGATGAGAAATTGGTTCATGTGTTGGAGCTTACTTGAGGTGGTGGAGTTGGACAAGTATCGATAGAAAGCCGGAACGGATCGACCGCCCACATCTCGCCTGCGCAGAGGTGTGAGTCGAACCGCGCGAGCCAGTCGTCGAGCGGCGTCAGACTGATGCCTTGTAACACGGCACCACCGAACGACTCGGAGACGAAGGGCGCGCCATCTTCCAGGCGGCGCACGATCTGAACGATGTGAGTTATCCCGCGAATCCGAGGATGGTTGCTTGCCCACGACGGGTTTCCCATTTTCAATCCAATGGTGGCGCAGCGCGGAAGACTATGTGTCGCGATCTCACTCCCTACAAGGATAAAGCCCGTGCGATGATCGATCTCCTGGATGATCCGATCTGACCACGTGTGCAGAGCTTGCATGTCCTCGAGCTTGAACAACTCGCGACCCGTCGCTTCGTTCTCGGCTTGCATTGCCGTGGCGAGAAGCAACGCGGTCCACCCTGAGCAATCGATGACCGGCGGCTCAGCGGATAAGCCTTCCGACTTCACGCCGCGCTGATAGCCGACCCGGCCTGTATAGGCTTGCACGAGTTCCCACATCGTTCTTTCGGCTGCGTTGAATGGCATGACGTCCTCGGAATTGCCGATGTCCATGTCTATTATCACCAGTTGCCGGGTGTCGTCCACAGACAACCCGTCGACAGATGAGCGCGAATTGCCGACAATCCAGCCTGATTGTCGGCGCTACCGGCCGATTGCCGCTACGCAAGTTTTCGCATCACTAGCAAAGGACCGCTTCATATGCATGATTTGAACTTCCGCGATCAAACTTTTGACACCCTGATTGTCGGCGCGGGCTCGGTGGGCATGGCCGCGGGTTATTACCTGAGCAAGGCAGGCAACAAGGTGTTGTTGCTCGATGCCGACGACCCACCCCATGCAAATGGTTCGCACCATGGCGGCACTCGCCTTATTCGTCACGCCTACGGAGAGGGCGCGGCGTATGTTCCACTCGCACTGCGGGCGCAACAGCTTTGGCTGGACCTGGAGCAGGAAGCCGGCGCGAAAATTTTCGAGCGCACCGGTATCGTCAACATTGGACCGCAGGGTGCTTCCTTTATGCAGGAAGTCCAGCGAAGCGCATCCGAGTACAAGTTGCCGGTGGAATTTCTCGACGGCGCCGAGGCCAGTCGGCGTTGGCCCGCATGGCGATTGTCGAAAGAGCAACTGGTGAGTTTCGAGCCCGATGCTGGCGTGCTTTACTGCGAGGAAGCGGTCAGGAGCTATCGTCATCTCGCGAGTACGTTGGGCGCAACGTTGCGAACGAACACTGTGATCACAGGCATCGAGGTGCACGGCGAAGGGAGCGTGAGCGTCGTCACGAATAAAGGCGAACGCTTTCGCGGCCAAGATCTGATCGTGTGCGCCGGCAAATGGAGTCCTGCTTTACTACAATCTTTTGGAACGCGGATTCCGGTTACGCGCGTGCGCAAGACGTTCGCATGGTTCGACGTCGCCCCGAACCTGTTCGAGCCGGGTTCTTTTCCTGGCTTTGCCGTCGCCTCCGATAGGGGCCAATTCTATGGGTTCCCCAGTCTTGACGGCGCGGGTCTGAAAGTCGGGCGCCACGACGGTGGGCAACCTGTTGCCGCAGATGCGTCGCTTGTGCCTTTCGGTCAGGAGCCGACCGATTTATCCGACCTCGAAGACTTCCTGCGCGAGTATCTGCCGGCGTCCGGGAAACTGCGGATGGGTAAAACCTGCGAGTACGACGTGACGCCGGACGAACATTTCATCATCGATCAATTGCCGGTCTGTCCGCATGTCTACCTGGCAACAGGTTTCTCGGGGCATGGCTTCAAATTCGCGAGTGCGATCGGCGAGGCGTTGGCGGAGCGGATAACGCAAGGTGCTAGCCGTTTGGATATTTCGGCTTTTTCGCTTGGGCGGTTTGGGGGACAAGCTTGAGATCTTTGACGGTGATTGCATCATTCGTATGACCGGCGTGGTTCTCGCGCTGGTTTGTGAAATACTTAGTGCCGGGAGTCGAATCGATGCTGGCGCGTTGTCGTGTCCGGTATTGCCTCCGCCGATCGGGGAGTGGGGTAGCGGATGAGTGCTTTGTACAGATGGCGGTGACCGGGTGGGGTGATCAGAGCCAGCCGGTGTAGCGCTCACTCTGGCCACAAGCGGTCAGTCGACGTTGCTGTTTAGATCAACGGAATAAAGCGAAACGTCAAATGCCGAAATCCGATAAAAGGCGTTCACTCGCGATCGGCAGCTGGAATGGAATTGGATTCTTCAGTCTGTGGGCGGCCGCATGCGGCCACCTTGCTACGCAAAAAACGGCCAGGAGCAGTTTGTGGCATAAAGCGCAACAAGGCAGTTCTTCAATAAATCGTACCAACGGTTAAGTCACTTCAAAATCCATGACACACTTGAGTCATTCTTTCAGCGGAGCGCTGAGAACTTTCGCTTACTTCATGGCAAGTGGTACGCAATATACTCTCGAAGGTGTGAATTACCTCGACCTGTATGGCAACGAGCCAAGCGCGATTGAGCAGGTCTATGCCATCTTCGCGAATGTCCTGGAGTTGAATGAGGACGGGCAAGTGCTCAATGCGCACTATGCGCAGAAGAGAGCAACCGACTATTTGCGTGCGTATTGCGACCCGAGCTTTAAGGTTGACCCTCCCTATCAGGACTGGGAGCTTGAATTGCATGAGCCGCCGCCGCCGATGGATTTGCTATGACCATGGCATGGTCTGGTCATTCCCGACAGTCAGTTCACGTCGGTGAGTAGCCGATCGAGGCTCTGCTTCAACGTTGAATGTCCGCTTTTCTAGTTTTTGGCTGGGCGTTCAGGGTCGAAAGCTGGCGCAGCAATCTGCCGTGTCGATGGGCGGGAATGGGTCGCCTGCTGTCGACCGCGTCGGTTTCAGATTCGCGCAATTCCATGCTGCATGCACGAGGCAGTGATCGGTCACAACCGGTTATTCGACAACGGTGACTAGATCGTCAACAATTCACGGGAGATGTTCGGAATCAAGGTAAAGAACGGACGCACAAGCATTGAACTCGTCCGACGTCATCGATAGCAGTACAACAGGAAGAGCGATGCCAAATTTCTCATGGGAACCGTTGGACTTTCTTGAGGCTCTCGATGTGGTACCAATCGAGGAAGAGTATGGAATTTCGTATCGATACCTCGTTTCGAGAGCGCCTGTGCTTTTGAGTCTAACGATATGGCCACTGAACTGCGACGTGGAGCTTTTGATTAAGAATGAAGGAATAGCGGAGCCGTTAGTCCGGCTCAATTTGTTGGATTGTCCAGGGGCACGTGTCGTGCGAGACGATTGTCGTGTGTATATCGAGTTTTCTGCCGCAAAGTTGTTCAACGGGCGTTACGATTGCGCGGACGCGCCGCCTTACGGATTCCGATTGCAAATCCAGCCGTCTATCCAGGTCTCAACATTTTCCTACCCCGCCTAATAGAATCTGAGCATCTGCGACGGGTGGGCAACGTTCGATCAAGCAGGATGGTCTGCGGCCAAAAAGGGACTTTCGACTGCGGCGATCAAATCGTCGACAATCGAACAGCAACACCCGACTGCGGAGTAAATGTGCCGTCTGTGTGCTGAGCGCAATGTGGAGAGCGACTATGATCACAAAGCGAAAAAAATCCCGTCTGGCAGGCGATATCGGCCTCTTTGTCCAGCAGTACAGCCGCAAAGCTCAGAAGGGCATTGAGCCTAACGATCGGCAGTACGATCACAAGATCGAACAAAAACTGAAACGGCTCTCTCCATTGGATCTATCTGATCTTCTTTTGGATGAGGATGAGTACGTCGAACCGAGCAGCGACCAGGATTAAAGGCAGCGCTGCTGTTTCGTCGATTGGTCGTTATCAAGACTGTCGGCGGGCCTGGTTCGGGTCGCGTGCTGCCGATCACATCGATCAACGATTCATCCAGAATCATTGCCGACCAACATTTGTGAAAGTGCCTCTATGAAGAATGCCTGTGCTTTCGTTGCATGTGTTTCTGCGACAACGTTATCGTTTGCGAGGCCGCACCCCGAGAATCCACCTCTTCCAGACGTTTCGTGTTTCTCCGGAGTATGGAGTGTCTATACACGCGTCAACCTTTCCTTCGAGATGCGGTGTATTGCTTCGGACGAACGGCTTCGGAGCCGAGGTGAAAATATGAAGTCCGTCTATCCATTTCATGAACCGTCCTTTAATCGCAACGCCAACTGAAGTCGTATGGCCTCGCGGTGGCCGTCCGCTAGCGAGAGCGCCGAAGGGCCCATTCGGGTCAAAACCTGACGTAGCAATCGTGCCGCGTCGATGGTCGGAAATGGGTCCCCTGCTGTCGACCGCGGCGGTTTCAGATTCGCGCGAGTCCATGCTGCGTGCATGAGACAGCGATCGGCCAACTTCGAACGTTCGACATCGAAGCCACATTCGTCGACAATCGCTTCGCCGATGGGGGCACCCACGCTCATCAAAAGGACGACAATGCGCCAAGTACACTGGATCATCCAGGAGAATCGCGGGGTAGTTTCCAATGTTGCTGATATGGCTGCGGCACTGAAGGAACTCGGCCATGTTCCGCATCTCGTTCAACTACAACGCGGAGCTGGAGTACCTGAATTGACAGATGTGCCGCCCGATGTGCCTGTGGTTTGCCATGGCCCCGGGTTCGTGACTCGCGCAGTCGGTCATCCGAGGCTTGGTTCCGGCATCTATTACGATGCGGCGGTATTCCGCTGGTCGAAGTTTCACGAGAATTGGAACGCGGCTATGCTGGCCGAAGACGGGCATCTCACCTCGCTGGGTGATGCAGCGTCCTTGCTCGCCACGGGTACACGATTCTTCGTGCGGCCTGACGCCGATTCGAAAGACTTTGACGGCAACGTTTACGATGCCGAAGGCCTGGCCGCGGCAACGATACGGAAGCCGTTGCCGCCGGATTTGCCTGTCATCATCGCAAGCCCGCTGGTGATTGACGCCGAATGGCGCTTTTTTGTCGTACAGCGCGAAGTCGTCGCCTGTTCGGCTTATCGGCGAGGCGGTCAGCCTGCAATCGACGATCACGTTCCATACGCTGCCATCGAAATGGCAATAAGTCTGGCAGAACAATGGTCTCCTGCCGACGTCTTTTGCCTCGACCTTGGGGCATGCGAGGGGCGCTTTGGTGTGATCGAAGCCAATTGCTTTAACGCTTCTCGCTTCTACGCTGCAAATGGCGTCAGGATCCTGCAGGCGGTTAGCGATTACGCTGCGCGCCAGTTTTCTTCCGCTGTCCATCCGGGGCTCTGAAGGGACAAGCTTGTAGTATTCGAACAGACAGACTAAATCGACGCCACCAAAAACTCCCCACCCACCCATAACAGCACCACAAAAAAAGAAGCGGCCCACCAGGCCGCCCCTCCCACCATCCACCCCCGCAATTACAGCGCGGAAGCCTCCCGAGCCAACTCCTCCCTAACTTCCGCCCCAATCTCAAACGACCTCAACCTCGCCGCATGATCATAAATCTGCGCGGTCAACATCAGCTCATCCGCGCCGGTCTGCGCGATCACCGACTTCAGCCCCTCACGCACCGCGTCCCGATCGCCGATCACCGTACACGCGAGCGAGTGCGCGACGCTATTCAACTCCATCTCTGAAGCCTGCAATTGCTCCACCGGCGGCTGCAATTGCCCCGGCGTACCGCGCCGCAGGTTGATGAACTGCTGCTGCAACGAAGTGAACAACCGCCGCGCTTCCTCGTCGCTATCAGCCGCGAACAGATTCACCCCAACCATCGCATACGGCTTCTCAAGCGTCGCCGAGGGCCGGAATTGCGCGCGATACATCTGCAACGCGGTCAGCATGTAATCCGGCGCGAAGTGCGAGGCAAACGCGAACGGCAGCCCCAGCGAAGCCGCCAATTGCGCGCTAAACAACGACGACCCGAGCAGCCACAGCGGCACATGCAAGCCCGCGCCCGGCACCGCGCGAATCCGCTGCCCCGGCACCGGATCGGCAAAATACCGCTGCAACTCGACTACATCATCGGGAAACGAATCGGCACTGCCTTGCAGATCGCGCCGCAACGCCCGCGCGGTGCTTTGATCCGTCCCGGGCGCGCGCCCGAGCCCAAGATCGATCCGGCCGGGATACAACGACGCCAACGTCCCGAACTGCTCCGCAATCACCAGCGGCGCGTGATTAGGCAGCATCACGCCGCCCGAGCCGACGCGAATCGTCTTCGTGCCGCCGGCCACATGACCGATCACCACCGAGGTCGCCGCGCTCGCGATCCCCGTCATGTTGTGATGCTCGGCGAGCCAGAAGCGCCGGTACTGCCAGCGCTCCGCGTGCTGCGCGAGGTCGAGCGTGTTTCTGAAGGCGTCGGCGGGCGTGGCGCCGGCGATCACCGGCGAAAGGTCGAGGACCGAGAAGGGGATCATTGTCTGTTCGTTCGTGAGTTTCGGCGCTTTCGCGCGATGGGGCATTCTCGCAAAGCCGCCGTTTTTCTGCTGACGGCGCGCGGAAGCCCACATCGTCGGAGGGGTGTTTGCAAGCGCGCCTCGTGCCGTACCGCAAACGTGCGACATGCGGGCAACGTATCGGGCCATGCATGAGCGTCAGCCGTTACATGCAAACCCGATATAGATATGGCCGATCAATATTTAACAAGCGCATGTCGCGCTGCTACCTTAAACCCCTCGAAACCGCCCGCAATCGTGCGGCGCGCCGCCGTCCCGCAGGACGGACCACATTCCGGGAGCTCCCCACGTGTCCATCGAATTCATCGGCATGATCCAGACCCGCAAGGTCTCCGAAATCCACGCGCCGCAAGGTCCCGTGATCGATCTCGCGTACGTCGGGCAGTTCGCGCGCGTGCACGAGGAAGCGGGCTTCGACCGCATTCTCGTGCCGCACCATTCGACCAGTCCTGACGCCGCGCTGACCGTCGCGCACGCGGCCAGCGTGACGCAGCGCGTGCACTTCATGCTCGCGCATCGTCCGGGTTTCAGCGCGCCGACCCTCGCCGCGCGCCAACTGGCCACGCTCGATCATTTCTCGCGCGGCCGCCTCGCGGTGCACATCATCAGCGGCGGCGACGACGCCGAGCAGCGCCGCGACGGCGACTTCCTGTCGCACGACGAACGCTATGCGCGCACCGACGAATATCTGCACATCCTGCGCCGCATCTGGACCGAGACGAAACCGTTCGATCATCAAGGCACGTACTACCGTTTCGAACAGGGCTTCTCCGAAGTGAAACCGGTGCAGCAGCCGCATATTCCGGTGTATTTCGGCGGCGCGTCGGCGCCCGCGCTCGAAATCGCCGGCCGTCACGCGGATGTCTACGCGCTGTGGGGCGAATCGAAGGCGCAGGTGCGCGAGCAGGTGACGCGCGTGCGCGCGGAAGCCGCCAAACACGGCCGCAGCGTGCGTTTCTCGGTGTCGTTCCGGCCGATCCTCGCCGCCACGGAAAGCGCCGCGTGGGAACGCGCGCATCACATCCTCGACGAAACGCGTCGGCTGCGCGCGGCGCAGGGGCTCGGCGTCGGCGGTCCGGCGCAGAGCGAAGGCGCGCGGCGTTTGCTCGCGGCATCGGGCGATTCGGATCGTGTCGACGAACGGCTGTGGACCGGCATCGCCAAGGAAATCGGCGGACGCTCGAATTCGACGGCATTGGTCGGCACACCGGAACAGGTCGCCGACGCGCTCGCCGAGTATCACGCGCTCGGCGTCAGCACCTTCCTCATTCGCGGTTTCGATCCGCTGGACGATGCGATCGATTACGGCCGCGAGTTGATCCCCGCGACGCGCGAGCGGATCGCACGCACCGAACGCGTGGCGGCCTGAGCGGAGCGACGATGACGGATCTGTCCATTGCACGCCCCAACGCCCACGCCAACGTACTCACCACCGGCCACGTCGAACGCCACGCGCCGCTGCGCAAATTCTGGTTCGACGATGTTCCGCCGCGCGACAGCATCGCCGCCGAACGACGCCACCGGCAGGAGCGCCTGGCCGTCGCGTTCCGTCTGTTCGCGCGCTACGGTTTTGATCAGGGCCTCGCGGGCCACATCACCGCGCGCGATCCCGAATGGCCGGATCACTTCTGGGTCAATCCGTTCGGCAAGCATTTCAGCCGCATCCGCGTGTCGGATCTGCTGCTGGTGAATGCGCAGGGCGAGATCGTGGTCGGCGAGGGACCGCTGAATCAGGCGGCGTTCGCGATTCACGCGGCGATTCATGAGGCGCGTCCCGATGTGATCGCGGCGGCGCACACGCATTCGCTGTACGGCAAGGCATGGTCGACGCTCGGCCGCACGCTCGATCCGCTGACCCAGGACTCGTGCGCGTTCTATCAGGACCACGCGCTGTTCGACGACTTTCGCGGCGTCGTGCTGGATACCGATGAAGGCGCGCGAATCGCCACGGCGCTTGGCGAGCGCAAGGCGGTGATCCTGAAGAATCACGGCATCCTCACCGCGGGGCCGACGGTGGAAGCGGCCGCGTGGTGGTACATCGCGCTCGACAACGCGTGTCATACGCAATTGCTTGCCGAGGCTGCCGGCACGCCGCAAGCGATTCCGCCCGAGGTCGCCGCGCTCACGCACGAGCAGGTAGGCCGGCCGGGCGGCGCGCTGTTCGCGTTCGAGAGCCTGCTTGCGGGGCTTGTCGAAGCGGAGCCGGATGTGTTGTCCTGAGCGGCGCGGTAGAGGCGTTGCAGAGGCGCTGAAAAGGTTTTTCAAAGGCCCGCACAACGCTCCGGCAACGCAATGCCACACCACCAACGCGCGAGCCGGCCATCCGTTAATCGGTAAATTTGCAAACCGCACCACCGTGGACCACAAACGCACAGCACCACGCGCGTCCACGGTGCGCGACCGCTTGCCGCCGTCCGCATCCCATTCACCCTATCTTCCGATCAATCGATGACCCCATCCCTGAGGCCGGACCGTCTGCGCGCGTTCGTCGGCCGGATCGCGTCGCTCGTCGACGCCGCCGTTCCCGAAGCGCATCTGCTGGACGCCGGCGGCGCTGCACTGCGCGAGCTGATCGCGCACGACGACTGGTTACCCGACGCCTTCGCGCAACCCGACCCCGAGCGTTACCAGCAATTCCTGCTGCACGCGGACTCGCGGCAGCGTTTTTCCGTCGTCAGTTTCGTCTGGGGTCCGGGTCAATCGACACCGGTGCACGACCACACCGTATGGGGGTTAATCGGAGTGCTGCGTGGCGCGGAAATTGCGCAGGGTTATCACGTCACGCCGGATGGCGCGCTGCACGAACGCGGCGCGGCCCAACGTCTGAACACGGGCGACGTCGATGCCGTTTCGCCCGAGGTCGGCGACATCCATCGCGTGAGCAATGCTTTTAGCGACCGTACGTCGATCAGCATTCACGTGTACGGTGCCAATATCGGCGCGGTGAGCCGCTCGGTCTATCCCGACGGCGGCGGCCGCAAGACGTTTATCTCCGGCTATTCGAACGACCTGTTGCCGAATATCTGGAATGTTTCGAAGGAGTCTGCAATTCCATGACCGTCGTAACCCGTTTCCGTACCCGTTCATTCGACGACGTGCGCCGCACACTGCTCGACCGCGAGGAAATCGCGCTGGTCGACGTGCGCGAGGAAGATCCGCACGCCCGTAGTCATCCGCTGTTCGCCGCCAATCTGCCGCTGTCGCGGCTCGAACTCGACGCGCCCGTGCGCCTGCCGCGCCGTGCGGTGCCGGTCGTCGTGTTCGATGCCGGCGAAGGCCTCGCCGAACGCGCGGCGCACAAGCTCGGCGAACTCGGCTATACCGATGTCGCGTTGCTCGAAGGCGGCCTGCAAGGCTGGCATGCGGCGGGCGGCGAGCTGTTCCGGGACGTCAACGTGCCGAGCAAGGCATTCGGCGAACTGGTGGAAAGCGAGCGGCACACGCCGTCGCTGACGGCGCCGCAGGTGCAGGCGCTGCTCGATCATGACCATCATGCCGGCGACGTGGTGGTGCTCGACGCACGCCGCTTCGACGAATATCACACGATGAACATTCCCGGCAGCATCAGCGTGCCGGGCGCCGAGCTCGTGCTGCGCGCGCGCCAGCTCGCACCGAATCCGGCGACGAAGATCGTCGTCAATTGCGCGGGGCGCACGCGCAGCATCATCGGCGCGCAGTCGCTGATCAACGCGGGCGTGCCGAATCCGGTCGCGGCGCTGCGCAACGGCACGATCGGCTGGACGCTCGCGGGCCAGGCGCTCGCGCACGGCAGCACGCGGCGCTTCGACACGCGCGTCGACGACGCGCTGCGTCTCGCCGCCGCCGATGCGGCGCGAACCGTCGCGGACCGTGCCAGGGTGGGCCGCACCTCGCGCGACGAAGCGCGCCGCTGGGCCGACGAAGCGGTGCGTACCGTGTATCGCTTCGATGTGCGCACGCCCGAGGAATTCGAAGCGGGCCACGTACCGGGTTTTCGTAGCGCGCCGGGCGGCCAGCTGGTGCAGGAAACGGACATGTTCGCGCCGGTGCGCGGCGCACGCGTGATCCTCGCGGACAACGACAACGTGCGCGCCAACATGACGGCTTCATGGCTCGCGCAGATGAACGTCGAGGTCTACGTGGTGGATGGCCTGACGCCCGCCGATTTCGCCGAGAAGGGCGCGTCGCCCGCCGCGCGTTTCACGGCGACGCCGCCCGACGTCGACGAGCTCGCGCCGGCCGGACTCGTCACGCTGCTGCAAACGCCGGGCACGGCGGTGCTCGATTTCACCACCAGCGCGAACTACGTGAAGCGGCACATCCCGGGCGCGTGGTTCGTGATTCGCTCGCAGCTCGAACAGGCATTGCATAAGGTGCCCGCCGCGCAGCGCTACGTGGTGACCTGCGGCAGCAGTGTGCTCGCGCGTTTTGCCGCGCCGGAACTCGCGGCGCTGACCGGCAAGCCGGTGCAGGTGTTGAGCGGCGGCACGGCGGCGTGGATCGAGGCGGGCCTGCCGGTGGAGAGTGGCGAGACGCGGCTCGCGTCCCCGCGCATCGATCGTTACCGGCGTCCGTACGAGGGCACCGACAACGCACGCGAAGCGATGAACGCGTATCTGGAGTGGGAATACGGACTCGTCGCGCAGCTTGGGCGCGATGGCACGCATGGGTTCCGGGTGATTTGAAAACCCGGCGCGCGTATCGACGCGGAATGACGTGAGTCGACGTGCATTGGCGTGAATCGACGTGAATCGATCAAAGCGGCCGGCCCTTCGTCAAGCCGCGCGCTGTCCGCGCGTCTCCTTGAATTGCCGCTCGATCGCCGCGCCGAAGCGTGCCACCGGCTGCCGCAGTTTACCGAGCACACGCGGCTGCACCAGCCAGATATCGATCAGCGGCTTGAAGTCGCTGATCGTCACGACATCGAGCGTGTCGGCGTGCGCGCTGGCCTGCAACAGCGGCAGGGGCACGAGACCGAGACCGTTGCCGTCCGCGACCAGTTGCAATTGCAGTTCGGTGCCGAGCGTTTCCAGATTCAGTCTGAGCGCGAGGCCGAGACCCGTCAGCGCGCGTTGCAAACCGTCGCGGAAACCGCAGCCATCCGGATTCAACACCCAGCCGATCGACTGGCATTCCGCCAGCGTGTGCGCGCGTTTCTTCAGCAAACCCTTCTGTGCGACCACGGCTAGTTTGACGCGGCCGAGCGAACGCGCGGACAACGTATCGTCGAAGGTCTTGTTGGTGGGCAGCAGGATCGCGGCGGCGTCGAGTTCGCCCTGTTCGAGCCGTTGCAGCAACTGGCTGCCCCATCCGGTCGATGCGCGCGCCTGGAGATCGGGGTAAGCCGCTTTCAGATCGCGCATCGCCTCGCTCAGCGCGATATCCGCGATCGTCTGCGCGACGCCCAGGCGCAGCGCGCCGACCGGCGGCGTGTCGCTCGCGACGATCTCGCGCAGCACGTCCAGCTCGCGCTGGATCACCCGGCATTGTTCGTAGACCACGCGGCCGGTGGCGGTCGCCTTCAGCGGACGCGTGTTGCGGTCGAGCAGTTCGACACCGAGCGCCTCCTCGAAATTCTGCAGACGGCGCGTGATGGCCGGTTGCGTGAGGCCAAGCGACAGCGCTGCCTGTTGCAGCGACTGACAGCGAATCACGGTGACGTAGGCGTCGATTTCGTCGATCTTCATGGCGAGCAGGGTGAGTCGGGTAAGCGATGACGGAGTGCGGCGAATCGAACCGGATTCGCCCGCGCATGCGTTCGGTGCGCACGATGATACCTGCAACGTCCCTGATCCACGCTCGGCCGTCGAAGAAAATCCGCATATTTGCTTAGCAGAATAATGCGTTTGTCTTATACAGGGGGCTGCCTTATCGTCAACGGCCAGAGAGCGTGACAAGCGCTCGACCCCTCTTTTGCATCGGCATACCGGCCTTCATGACGACCTCCTCTTTCTCTGCACTTCGACTCGATATTCAACGCGTGTTCGTCAAACCGCTCGGTGCGACGGCGATGGCGTTAGCGCTAGCGTTCTCGGCAGGGTGGCGCGCATCGGCTGCTCACGCGGCCGACTTGCCGGTGCTCAAGGTCGGCGATCAGGCCTTGCAGACGCGCGGCATTCTCGAAGCGTCGGGTCAGTTGAAAGACCTGCCGTACAAGATCGAATGGTTCAACTTTCCGGCCGCGCAGCCGCTCGGCGAGGCGTTGAACGCGGGCGCCGTCGATGTCGGCGGTCTGGGCGATGCGCCGCTCGTCTTCGCGCTGGCGGCGGGCGCACGCGTGCGGGCCGTCGCCGCGACGCGTTCGACGCCGCTCGATCTGGCGATCGTCGTCGGCGAACATTCGCCGCTCACCAGCGCGGCGAGTCTGAAGGGCAAACGCATCGCGACCACGCGCGGTTCGATCGGCCACTACCTCGCGCTCGCCGCGTTGAAGAAGGCTGGCATCGCGCCGGCCGACGTCACCTTCGTGTTTCTCGCGCCCGCCGATGCCAAGGCCGCGCTGGCCTCGGGCAGCGTCGATGCATGGTCGGTGTGGGACCCCTACACCGCGCTCGCCGAAGCGCGCGATCACGACCGTCTGATCGCGAATGGCGTCGGGCTCTCGGAAGGGCTCAGCTATCAGGTCGCGACCGAACGCGCGATCGCCGACAAGCGCGCGCAACTCGCGGACTTTCTGCGCCGCGTGGCGATCGGTCAACGCTGGGCGCTGTCGCATCCGGATGAAGTCGCGGCCATGCAATCGCGCGTGACCGGCTTGCCGACCGACGTGCTGAAGACCGTCTATCAGCGCGGCCAGGTGCATCCGGTCGCGATCGACGACAGCGTGGTGGCCGCGCAGCAACGCACAGCCGATACCTACGAAGCCGCCAGCGTGATCCGCGCGCATGTGGACGTGCGCGCGAGTTTCGACCGCAGTTTCCCGTTGCCCTGATACCTGACGCCTGATACCTGATGCCTGATGCGGTTCGCCGGAGTGCGCCCATGAATGCCCCGATCCCCGATAGCGCCGTGACGCGGCGTCATCCACCGCTGGACAGCGATGCGTTCGACGCATTGCTCGCGCAACTCACGGCCGAGTTCTCCGCGAGCGCCGCGCACCATGATCGCAGCGCGGAATTTCCGCACGCCAATCTCGCGCGGCTGCATGCCTACGATCTGTTGTCGCTGACGGTGCCCGCGTCGCTCGGCGGCGGCGGCGCGAGTCTGCCGCAAGCGCTGAAGGTGATACGCGCGGTCGCGCGCGGCGAGCCGTCCACCGCGCTCGTGCTGGTGATGCAGTACCTGTTTCAACAACGTTTGCAGAGCAATCCGCATTGGCCGGCCGAACTGCGTGAACGCGTCGCGCGCGATGCGGTTCAGCACGGCGCGCTGATCAACTCGTTGCGTGTCGAACCCGAGCTGGGTTCGCCGGCGCGCGGCGGGTTGCCTTCGACCGTCGCGACGCGTAGCGGCGATGGTTGGCTGATCGACGGCAGCAAACTCTATTCGACCGGCAGCCCCGGTCTCACGTGGCTCGCGGTGTGGGCGCGCAGCGACGAGACGCCACCGCGCGTCGGCGTCTGGCTCGTGCCGCGCGGTGCGCCCGGCGTGCGCGTGGGCAGCGAGTGGAATCATCTCGGCATGCGTGCGACCGGCAGCCACGAACTGATTTTCGACAAGGTGTTCGTGCCCGCCGATCACGCCGTGGACGTGCATCCGGTCACCGCTCCGAACGCGGGACTCGATGCGGCTGGGCTCGCTTGGATGAGCGTGTTGCTGTCGGCGATCTACGACGGCGTCGCGCACGCCGCGCGCGACTGGTTCGCGCAGTGGGCCGCGACGCGCCGTCCCGGCAGTCTCGGCGCGCCGCTCGCGAGCCTGCCCGCGTTCCAGCAGACGCTCGGACGGATCGATGCGCTGCTGTTCAGCAATCGCGTGCTGCTCGATGCGAGCGCGCACGCGCAACACGTGTCGCTCGACGAAGCGCCGCTGGTCAAATACACGGTGACGAATCAGGCGATCGAAGCGGTGCAACTGGCGGTGGAGGCGACCGGCAATCCCGGCCTCACGCGCGACAACCCGCTGGAGCGTCACTATCGCGACGTGCTGTGCGCGCGCATTCATACGCCGCAGAACGATTCGGTATTGCAGGGCGCGGGGCGGGCAGGGTTCGCCGCGTTTGCGCCGGTTTGATCCACGCCGTTCGCCCCTGACGCATCGCCGGAATCCTCTGCCGATTCGGTGTAAACGCCCTCTCGTACAAAGCGTCCATTCCATTTAGATTGAGGCCATCAGGAAGGCTTATCGAGGGACCAGGGCGGCCACACAGGCAGCGGTTCGTCACGCCGTCGCGAGCGCAGGTCAGCGGCCACGGTCGCTGACCGCATCGTGCGGACCGGACCGCTGCGCGTCGTCCCTCGCGGCGATGGCTTGCGTGAACCACGCTTGCTTCGCGCTTGCTTCGTGTTTTTTCGATTTCCCCGGTTGACCATATCGACCGCCGGCGACGCTTTGCACAGCGTCGCCTTTTTTGCGTGGCGTGGCCCACCGTCGCGCTGCCTCCCTCGCTCGCGGTTTTCTCCTCACACGGTTATCCTGTAGTACACCCTACACAACGCGTACCGCGAAGCGGGCTTTGACATTGCCGCATCCGCTGGACACGAAACAGGACTTTCGCCGTGAGCCTCAAACTGTCCCTTGCCGCCGCACTGGCCGCGTGTCTCGCGCTCGGCGGCTGCGATCAACAACAGAGCGACCAGGCCGTGCAAAAACTCAAGGCATTCTTCAACGCCGTCAAACCGGACGCGCTGCTGCTGAAGGACATGACGCCCGGCGTCACGACCGAGGCGCAGATCCGCGATCAGATGGGCAAGCCGGAAACCGAGCGCACCTTTACCGACGGCTCGAAGCGCTTCGAATATCCGCGCGGCCCCGAGGGCTTGAACACCTATATGGTCGACATCGACAGTAGCGGGAAACTGCAGTCCATCACCCAGGTGCTGACCGCGGCCAACTTCGCGAAGATCCACGTCGGCATGAGCGAGGACGAGGTACGGCGTCTGCTCGGCAAACCGGGGCAGGTGGCGGTCTATCCGCTGAAGCCCGAAACGGTGTGGAGCTGGAAGTGGCGCGAAGGCGGCGTGACCCAGGAAGGCTTTTTCAACGTGCACTTCGATCAGTTTCACAAGGTCTATACGACATCGCGCTCGGACGTGATCCGCGGGCGCTAGACGAAACAGACACAGATTCAGACACGGATTCAGACGCAGACTCAGACACACGAACACATAACGGACGGGGACAACAATGATACGTCGACGTCGCTACAGCCGGATCGGGCTGGTATTAGGGGGCGGGGCCGCGCGCGGCTGGGCGCATATCGGCGCGATTCGCGCGCTGCACGAAGCGGGCATCAAGCCGGACGTGGTGTGCGGCACCTCGATCGGCGCGCTGGTCGGCGCCGTCTATGCGAACGGCGACCTCGACTGGCTGGAAGAGTGGGTGTCGCGGCTCACGTGGCAAACGGTGGTGCGCCTGCTCGATCTGCGTTTCTCGGGCGGCCTGCTGGGCGGACGCAAGGTCATCCAGCTGTTCGCCGATAAATTCGCCGGCCGCTCGATCGCGCAACTGGGGCTGCCGTTCGCGGCGGTCGCCACCGAACTCGACACGGGGCGCGAGAGCTGGCTGCAGGACGGCAGCGTCACCGACGCGGTGCGTGCATCGATCGCGATTCCCGGCATCTTCACGCCGGTCTGGCACAACGGCGTATGGCTGGTGGACGGCGGCCTGAGCAATCCGGTGCCGGTGTCGGTCGCGCGCGGCATGCGGGCCGATTGCGTGATCGCCGTCGATCTGAACAACGACATTCTGAACGGCCGCGACTTCGGCGGCGCGGTGGTGGACACGCCGGCCATCGATCCGGCCGCGCCGCCGCCGGTCGCGCTGCGCCGCAACGGCAAGCCGTGGCCGCGCTGGCTGGCACCGGCCGACACGCCCGTCACCGACGACGTGCGCGTGCCGCCCCCGCCGAGCGCGCGCGTTCCGTCGATGCTGAGTTCGATCGCGCAAAGCATCGACATCATGCAGGTGCGCATTACGCGCAGCCGGCTGGCGGGCGAACCGGCCGACATCCTGATCCAGCCGCGCCTGGGCGGCATGGGAATCTTCGATTTCCATCGCGCGGCACCGGCGATCGAAGAGGGGCGGGCGGCGGTCGAATACATGCTGCCGGCGATCCGCTCGCGGCTCGGCATGGAGTGAGGCGCAAACCGAACGAGGGCTCGGGCGGCCGCCCACGGGAGGCTCCGGGCTGCAAAGACATCCGCGCCACGGGCCGAAGCCAGGGTTAATACCAAGACCAGATCGGCCCGGCAGTCTATCGAAAAAGCGACCCGAAACTTGCTAAATCGCGGCGGCGCCCGCCGCCCGCGCCGCGCCTTACAAACCCATATCCCCTGCAAAACCAAGCGCTGCCAGCACCTCCTGGCCGTCGACGGGGCGATGTTGCGTCGCAACACGCGCGCCATCCACCATTTGAGCAATTCATTTTCGCTTGGGAGACTCCGCGCCATGCTGGATGCGTCGAACGAGCGGCTCAGCGAAGCCGCCGGCGCGTATCCCAGCCATCCTCAAACCACCTGGATGGAGACACGCGTGTTCCTTTACGGCTTTGGTCCGGTGTTGCTGGCCGGCACGATCCAGACGATCGAGCTGTCCGTCCTGTCGCTGGCGGTGGCCGTGCTGCTCGGCCTCGCGGGCGCGGCGGCAAAACTCTCGTTCAACCGGCCGCTGCGTGCGCTCGCGACCGGCTACACCACGCTGATCCGCTCGGTGCCCGACCTCGTGCTGATGCTGCTGCTGTTCTACAGCATCCAGATCGCGGTCAACAACGTCACCGACGCGCTCGGCTGGGAGCAGATCGATATCGACCCGTTCGTGGCCGGCGTGCTGACGCTCGGCTTCATCTACGGCGCGTATTTCACCGAGACGTTCCGCGGCGCGTTCCTCGCGGTGCCGCGCGGCCAGCTCGAAGCGGGCAGCGCGTACGGCATGAGCGGCGCGCGCGTGTTCACGCGCATCCTGTTTCCGCAGATGATGCGTTTCGCGCTGCCGGGCATCGGCAACAACTGGCAGGTGCTGGTCAAGGCGACCGCGCTGGTGTCGATCATCGGTCTCGCGGATGTCGTGAAGGCCGCGCAGGACGCCGGCAAGAGCACCTTCAACATGTTCTTCTTCATCCTGGTCGCCGCGCTGATCTATCTGGCGATCACCACCGCGTCAAACCTCGTGCTGATCTGGCTGGAACGGCGCTATTCGACCGGCGTGCGCCACGCGGAGCTTTAAGACCATGATCGACATCCTCAATCAATTCTGGCAAGCGTTCCTGTTCTGGGACGGCCAGCGTCTGTCGGGTCTCGCGGTCACGCTGTGGCTGCTGGTGGCGTCGGTGGGCATCGGCTTCTGCGCGGCGGTGCCGCTCGCGGTGGCGCGCGTGTCGAAAAAGCGCTGGCTGTCCACGCCCGTGCGCCTCTATACCTACGTGTTTCGCGGCACCCCGTTGTACGTGCAACTGTTGTTGATCTACACCGGCATGTACAGCCTCGAATTCGTGCGTTCGCATCAACTGCTCGACGCGTTTTTCCGCAGCGGTTTTCACTGCGCGATTCTCGCGTTCGCGTTGAACACCTGCGCTTACACCACCGAGATTTTCGCCGGCGCGATCCGCTCGACCTCGCATGGCGAAGTGGAAGCCGCGCGCGCCTACGGAATGAGCTGGTTCACGATGTACCGGCGCATTGTGATACCGTCCGCGCTGCGCCGCGCGCTGCCGTTGTACAGTAACGAAGTGATCCTGATGCTGCATGCCACCACCGTCGCGTTCACGGCGACCGTGCCGGACATCCTGAAGGTGGCGCGCGACGCGAATTCGGCCACGTACCGTTCGTTCGATTCGTTCGGCCTCGCGGCGCTGATCTACCTCGTGGTGTCGTTCGCGCTGGTGGCGTTGTTCCGCCGCGCCGAGCGTCACTGGCTGGGCTACCTCGCGGTGCGCACGCACTGACCTCGTTGGCGGCGCGATACCTCAGCGGTCAGCGTCACGCAGATTGATCCGTATTTTCACAGGGAGAGCATCTTGCTCCACACGACTCAAACCGAAGCTTGCAAGCTGGCCGTACAGGACATTCACAAGCGCTACGGCGATAACGAAGTGCTCAAGGGCGTCTCGCTGAACGCGAACAAGGGCGACGTGATCAGCATCATCGGCGCGAGCGGATCGGGCAAGAGCACCTTCCTGCGCTGCATCAACTTCCTCGAACGGCCGAACGCCGGGCAGATCGTCGTCGACGGCGAAGCGGTGAAGACCCGGGCCGACCGCGCCGGCAATCTCGAAGTGGCCGATCACAAGCAATTGCAGCGCATCCGCACCAAGCTCGCGATGGTGTTCCAGCACTTCAATTTGTGGGCGCACATGAACGTGATCGAGAACATCGTCGAGGCGCCGATTCACGTGCTCGGCATGTCGCGCCGCGAAGCCGAGGAGCGCGCGCGCGAATACCTGGAGAAGGTCGGTCTCGCGCCGCGTCTGGAAAAACAGTATCCGTCGCATCTGTCGGGCGGCCAGCAGCAGCGCGTGGCGATTGCCCGCGCGCTGGCGATGAACCCCGACGTGATGCTCTTCGACGAGCCGACCTCCGCGCTCGATCCCGAACTCGTCGGCGAAGTGCTGAAGGTCATGCAGAAGCTCGCCGAGGAAGGCCGCACGATGATCGTCGTCACGCACGAGATGGGTTTCGCGCGCAACGTGTCGAACCACGTGATGTTCCTGCATCAAGGGCGCACCGAAGAAGAAGGCTTGCCCGCCGAGGTGCTGAGCGCGCCGCGCAGCGAACGGCTCAAGCAGTTCCTGTCCGGCAGCCTGAAGTAACGCGCCGAGCCAGGCCGCGCTTTTTCGCGCTTTTAGCCGCGCCTGTTGCCGCGCGTTCTTACCACCCCGACCCACCTCAAGCCGTTTCAGCCGATGGCCCGTACGTCCAGCCCGGCCCGCACCACGCAGGTCGCGATCGTTGCCTTGCCGCCCGTTTCGATGTCGGGCGTCGGGCCGATCGTGGACGCGCTCAACCTCGCCAACGAGATCGACGGCCGCGCGCTGTACCGCGTGCAGGTCTGTTCGTGGGACGGCCGCCCGGTGCCGCTCGCGGGCGGCGCGCAGTGGCCCGCCGACGCCGCGTTCGGCGACGCGATGGCGTGCGACTGGCTGATCATCGTCAGCGAGCGGTTTCAGCAGTTCGCCGACTACCGGCTTTTTCTCGCCAGCCTGTCGCGCGTCGGGCAGCGCACGCCGCTCGTCACCGGCATTCATCACGGCGTCTGGTGGCTGGCGATGGCGGGGCAGTTGTCCGGCTATCGCGTCAGCGTCAACTGGGAAACCTACCAGCAGTTCTCCGAGCAGTTCGAACGCTCCATCGTCACCCAGCAGATCTTCGAAATCGATCGCGATCGCGCGACCTGCGCGGGCGGTCAGGCCACCGTCGACTTCATGCTGGCGATGATCGGCCGCGAACACGGTCCGGAACTGGCCGAGCGGATCGCCGACACGCTCGGCGTCGGCGTGCTGCGCGCGGGCGAGGAGCGCCAGCGCATTCCGTTCGTCACCGCGCCGGGCGAACGGCATCCGCGTCTGAACGACGCGTTGCTGCTGATGGAAGCGAATATCGAAGACCCGCTCACCACCGACGAAATCGCGACGCTCGTCGGCGTGTCGCGACGGCAACTGGAGCGGTTGTTTCGTCAGTATCTCGGCTCGATGCCGTCCAAATACTATCTGGGCCTGCGCCTGTCGAAGGCGCGCACGCAGTTGCAGCGCACCAGCAAATCCGTGGTGCAGATCAGCCTGGCGTGCGGGTTTTCGTCGGCGGCGCATTTTTCGAATGCGTACCGCGAGCGCTTCGGCGTCACGCCGCGCGAGGACCGGCGTAACTGGATCGACAAGCAGACCGGCGCGAGCGGCGCCGCCGGCGCGGCGAGCGAGCCGCGGCCAGGCGCGCTGATCGAACGGCCGGACCAGACGGATTGAAAGCGAGCCGACAGCGCCGTCAATGCCATCAGATGCCGGCAACGCCGGGACGGTCGCGGCGCAGCGGCACAACGGCACAACGGCACAACGGCACAACGGCACGCTGGCGGCGGGCCGTGGCGCGGCGCGTAGGTACCACGGGCCGCCGGTTCGCACGGAACCTCATAGAAAGCGTCGCGTATGCGCAAGACGTATCGCAAACGGTTTCCTACACTACCTGTACTCCCTCTCACCTGTAACGAGGATTTGCCATGAACGACCTGACAGTGACACGCCAGACCTTCGACGAAGTCATGGTGCCGGTGTTTTCGCCCGCCGCCTTCGTGCCGGATCGCGGTCTCGGCTCACGCGTCTGGGATACGCAAGGCCGTGACTATATCGACTTCGCCGGCGGCATTGCCGTCACCGCGCTGGGTCATGCCCATCCCGAACTGCTGAAAGTGCTGCACGAGCAGGGCGGCAAGCTGTGGCACATCGGCAATGGCTACACCAACGAGCCGGTGCTGCGTCTGGCCAGGCGTCTCGAGGCACTGACCTTCGCCGACCGCGCGTTCTTCGCGAACTCCGGCGCCGAAGCGAACGAAGCCGCGCTGAAGCTCGCGCGCCGCGTCGCGTTCGAGCGTCATGGCGCCGACAAGACGGAGATCGTCTCGTTCACGCAGTCGTTCCACGGCCGCACGTTCTTCACCGTGAGCGTGGGCGGGCAGCCGAAGTATTCGGAAGGCTTCGGCCCGGTGCCGGCCGGCATCGTCCACCTGCCGTACAACGACATCGAGGCGGCGAAGCAGGCGATCGGCGCGAAAACCTGCGCGGTGATCGTCGAGCCGATCCAGGGCGAGGGCGGCGTGATTCCGGCGGATCCGGCCTTCCTGAAGGCACTGCGCGAAGCCTGCGACGCGCACGGCGCGCTGCTGATTTTCGACGAGGTACAAACGGGCGTGGGCCGCAGCGGTTACTTCTACGCGTACCAGGAAAGCGGCGTGACGCCGGACATCCTGACCACCGCGAAGGCGCTCGGCAACGGTTTCCCGATCGGCGCGATGCTGACCACCAACGAACTGGCCGCGCATTTCAAGGTCGGCGTGCACGGCACCACGTACGGCGGCAATCCGCTCGGCGCGGCGATCGCGGAGAAGGTGGTCGAGTTGATCAGCGATCCGAAGGTGCTCGAAGGCGTGCATGCGCGTAGCGACGCGCTGAAGGCCCATCTCGCGAAACTCGACGAGCGTTTCGGCCTCTTCAGGGAAGTGCGCGGCAAGGGCCTGCTGATCGGCGCGGAACTGAACGACGCGTTCAGGGGCCGTGCGAAAGACTTCGTCACGGCAGCCGGCCAGCATGGCGTGATCATGCTGATGGCGGGTCCGGACGTGCTGCGTTTCGTGCCGTCGCTGATCATGCCGCTCGACGATATGAACGAAGGTTTCGAGCGTCTCGCGAAGGCGGTCGAATCGATCGTCGGCGCGAAGGCCGAAGCGGCGTCGAAGTGATTGTCCGCAATGCGTTCAAGCCGATGAGCGAGCACACCAGCGAGCACACCAGCGCGCATCACACTCAACAGGAACGATGATGCTCTTCGTACGCCCCAGCCGCCTCGCCGATCTCGACGCGCTCGAACACATGGCGCGCACCGCGCAACCGGTGCTGCATTCGCTGCCGCACGACCGGAGCGCGCTCGAAGCGCGCATCGCGTTGTCGGAAGACTCGTTTCGCGCGGACGTCGATTTCCCCGGCGAGGAGTTCTACCTGTTCGTGCTGGAAGACGCGTCGAGCGGCACGCTGCTGGGCACGGCGAGCATCGTCGCCGCGGCCGGTTACGCGGACCCGTTCTACGCGTTCCGCAACGACGCGCTGATCCATGCGTCGCGCGAACTGCATGTGAACCGCAAGATTCACGCGCTGACCATGTCGCACGAACTGACCGGCAAAAGCCGCCTCGCCGGCTACTACATCGACCCGTCGTTGCGCAACGACGCCGCCGCGCACCTGATGTCGCGCGCGCGGATGATGTACATCGCCGCGAATCGCAAGCGCTTCACGCCCGAGGTGTTCTCGCTGCTGCTCGGCGTGACCGACGAGCACGGCGTGTCGCCGTTCTGGGAAGCGGTGGGGCGCAAGTTCTTCGGCCGCGATTTCGCCGACATCGAAATCGAATCGGGCGGCCGCAGCCGCACCTTCATCGCCGAGGTGATGCCCACCTATCCGGTGTACGTGCCCTTGCTGCCCGAAGCGGCGCAGCGCGTGCTCGGCGAGCCGGATTCGAAAGCGCTCCTCGCGTACGAGATTCACCAGGAAGAAGGCTTCGAAACGGACCGCTACATCGATATCTTCGATGCGGGTCCGGTGCTGACCGCGCAGGTGGATCGCAGCGCCTGCGTGACGCTCAACGAAACGCGCGTGGTGCACGACGCGCCCGCCGCCGTCGCCGATGGCGCGACGTATCTGATCGCGCACAACGGCGCGGACGGCGAATTCCGCTGCGTGCTCGGCGAACTCGCCGCGGGCAAGGATGCGGGCCGGGACGCGGGGCGAATCGCCGCAAGCGACCCAGGCAGAACCGCCGGCGCGGCGCTGCCGCACGCGACACGCGCCGCGCTCGGCGTGGCGGAAGGCGACACGGTGCGCTGCGTGCCGCTGCATCGCGCGCAACAGGACGAACACATGGGAGACGCACGATGATCGTCGTTCGCGTTGTGCAACGAGGCGATGTGGACGCATTGATGCGGCTCGCGCAGGAAACCGGCCCGGGTCTCACCACCTTCAAGCCGGATCGCGACGCGCTGGCGGCGCGGGTGGAACGCGCGCGCCGCACGATGGAAGACGAGGCCGCGCCGCACGAAGCCGGCTACTTCTTCGTGATGGAAGACACCGACACCGGCGATGTGGCCGGCGTGTGCGGGATCGAAACCTCGGTCGGACTGCAGCAGCCGTTCTACAACTATCGCGTGAGCACGGTGGTGCACGCGAGCCAGGACCTCGGCATCTGGACCCGCATGCGCGCGCTGAACATCTCGCACGACCTGACGGGTTACGCCGAAGTGTGCTCGCTGTTCCTGAGCCCGCGCTATCGCACGAGCGGCGTGGGCGGTCTGCTGTCGCGCTCGCGCTTCATGTTTCTCGCGCAGTTTCGCGAGCGCTTTCCGCAGCGGCTGTGCGCGGAACTGCGCGGCCACTTCGACGCGCAAGGCACGTCGCCGTTCTGGCGCGCGGTCGGCTCGCATTTCTACCAGATCGATTTCAACGCGGCGGACTATCTGAGTTCGCACGGGCGCAAGGCGTTTCTGGCGGAACTGATGCCGCGCTATCCGGTGTACGTCGAATTGCTGCCGCAGGAAGCGCAGGACTGCGTGGGCCTCACGCACAGCGACACGATTCCGGCGCGCCGCATGCTCGAAGCGGAAGGGCTGCGCTACGAGAATCACGTCGATATCTTCGACGCCGGTCCGGTGCTCGAATGCCATATCGCCGACTTGCGCACGGTGCGCGAAAGCGTGCTGGCGTCGGTTGAAATCGTCGCGGCTTCCAGCACGTCTACTGCGTCCGGCGGCGGGACCGCACCGCAGGATGGGCCGAAGTCGATGGTATCGAATACCTCGCTCGGCGATTTTCGCGTCGGCGTGGTCGCGGGCGTGCCGCACGACGGCGTGTTCCGCCTGAGCGCCGCCGAAGCCGCGGCGCTCGACGTCAAGGCAGGCGATCTGGTGCGCGTGCTGCCGCAGAAACACAAACAAGGATGATCATGAGCGAGCTTTTCATCGACGGCGAATGGGCCGCCGGCACAGGACCCGTTTTCGCGTCGCGCAACCCCGGTACGGGCGCGACGGTGTGGGAAGGCCATAGCGCATCGGCGGAGGACGTCGATCGCGCCGTGCGCGCCGCGCGCCGCGCGTTCGCCGCGTGGTCGGCGCTGAGTCTCGACGAGCGTTGCGCCGTGGTGCGCCGCTTCGCCGCGCTGGTCACCGAGCGCAAGGAAGCGCTCGCCGAGGCGATCGGCCGCGAGACCGGCAAGCCGTTGTGGGAAGCGCGCACCGAAGCGGCGTCGATGGCCGCCAAGGTCGAGATCTCGATTCAGTCGTACAACGAACGCACCGGCGAGAAGCGCTCCGCGATGGCCGACGGCACCGCCGTGCTGCGGCATCGTCCGCATGGCGTGGTGGCCGTGTTCGGGCCGTATAACTTTCCTGGGCATCTGCCGAACGGCCACATCGTGCCGGCGTTGATCGCGGGCAATGCGGTCGTGTTCAAGCCGTCCGAACTCGCGCCCGGCGTCGCCGCGCTGACCGTGCGGATCTGGCGCGACGCGGGCCTGCCGGCCGGCGTGCTGAACCTCGTGCAGGGCGAGAAGGACACGGGCATCGCGCTCGCGAATCACAGGCAGATCGACGGGCTGTTCTTCACCGGCAGCTCGGATACCGGCACGCTGCTGCACAAGCAGTTCGGTGGCCGTCCGGAGATCGTGCTGGCGCTGGAGATGGGCGGCAACAATCCGCTCGTGATCGGCCCGGTCGCCGATCTCGACGCCGCCGTGCATCACACGATCCAGTCGGCGTTTCTGTCGGCGGGGCAACGCTGCACCTGCGCGCGGCGCATCTTCGTGCCGAACGATGCGTTCGGCGAGCGCTTCCTCGCGCGTCTGACCGAGGTCACGGCACGTATCGCCGTCGGCGAATACAACGCCGAACCGCAGCCCTTCATGGGCGCGGTGATCTCGGCGCGCGCGGCCTCGCGCCTTGTCGCCGCGCAGGACCGTCTGCTCGCCGACGGCGCGCGCGCGTTGCTGAAAATGACGCAGCGCGATCCGAACCTCGGCTTCGTCACGCCCGCGATTCTCGACGTCACCGGCGTGAAGAACCTGCCCGACGAAGAGCATTTCGGCCCGCTCGCGCAGATCATCCGCTACGACACGTTCGACGAGGCGCTGACGCTCGCCAACGACACCGAGTTCGGTCTGTCCGCCGGCCTGCTCGCCGACGACGACACCCTGTGGACGCATTTTCAGCGCACCATCCGCGCCGGCATCGTCAACTGGAACCGGCCGACCAACGGCGCTTCGTCGGGTGCGCCGTTCGGCGGCCCGGGGCGTTCCGGCAACCATCGGCCGAGCGCGTACTACGCGGCCGATTACTGCGCGTTCCCGATGGCGTCCGTCGAAAGCGCGCAACTGAACATGCCCGCGAGCGTTTCGCCGGGCCTCCAATTCTAAGGATCGACGATGCAAGCCACTGAAGCCAATTTCGACGGCCTGGTCGGCCCGACCCACAACTACGCGGGCCTCTCGTTCGGCAACGTCGCGTCGCAGAACAACGAGAAGTCGGTCGCGAATCCGAAGGCCGCCGCGAAGCAGGGGCTGCGCAAGATGAAGCAGCTCGCCGAGCTGGGTTTTCATCAAGGCGTGCTGCCGCCGCAGGAGCGTCCGTCGATGCGTCTGCTGCGCGAACTCGGCTTCTCCGGCGACGACGCGACGGTGATCGCGCGGGTCGCGAAAGACGCGCCCGAGCTGCTGGCCGCGGCGAGTTCCGCCTCGGCGATGTGGACCGCGAATGCGGCGACCGTGAGCCCGTCCGCCGATACGCACGACGGCCGCGTGCATTTCACGCCGGCCAATCTGTGCAGCAAGCTGCATCGCGCGATCGAGCATGAATCGACGCGCCGCACGCTGCGCGCGATTTTCAGCGACGCCGAACGCTTCGCGGTGCACGAGGCGCTGCCCGGCACGCCCGCGCTCGGCGACGAAGGCGCGGCGAATCACACGCGTTTCTGCGCGGAGTACGGCACGCGGGGCGTCGAGTTCTTCGTGTACGGGCGCTGCGAGTATCGTCGCGGGCCGGAGCCGAAGCGCTTTCCGGCGCGCCAGACCTTCGAGGCGAGCCGCGCGGTCGCGCAGCGTCACGGTCTCGACGAAGCGGCCACCGTGTATGCGCAACAGACGCCGGACGTGATCGACGCCGGCGTGTTCCATAACGACGTGATCGCGGTCGGCAATCGCAACACGCTGTTCTGCCATCAACTGGCGTTCGTCGAACAGAACGCGGTGTACGACGAATTGCGTGCGAAGCTCGCCGGCTTCAAGTCCGAATTCAACGTGATCGAAGTGCCGGACGCGCAGGTCAGCGTGGCCGACGCGGTCGGCTCGTATCTGTTCAACAGCCAGTTGCTGACGCGTCCGGACGGCAAGCAGGTCCTCGTGGTGCCGCAGGAATGCCGCGAAAATCCGCGTGTGGCCGCGTATCTCGACGATCTGACCTCGCACAGCGGTCCGATCGACGACGTGCTCGTGTTCGATCTGCGCGAAAGCATGAAGAACGGTGGCGGCCCCGCGTGTCTGCGTCTGCGGGTGGTGTTGAACGACGCGGAACGCGCGGTGGTCAACCCGGGCGTGTGGATCGACGACACGCTGTTCGGCCGTCTGGATGCGTGGATCGAAAAGCACTATCGCGATCGTCTCGCGCCGACCGATCTGACCGATCCGCAACTGCTGACGGAATCGCGCACCGCGCTCGACGAGCTGACGCAGATTCTCAAGCTGGGTTCGCTGTATGACTTCCAGCGCTGATCACGGCATGCCCATGCTCGACGATTTTCTCGCCTACACGCTGGCGGGCGCGCGGCCTGCCGCGAGCGAAACCCAGGGCGCCTGCGCGCACGGCGCGCGCTGGTCGTGGCTGGACGACGGCGTGTTGTCGATCGAGCCCGCGGTGAGGGAAGCGGGCACGCGCAGCGTGCTGGTGTCGGCCGGCATTCACGGCGACGAGACCGCGCCGATCGAACTGCTGTCGCTGCTCGTGCGCGATATCGCGAACGGCGCCGCCGCGCTGACGTGCCGCCTGCTGGTGATTCTCGGCAACGTCGATGCGATGCGCGACGCGTGCCGTTATCGCGACGACGATCTGAACCGGTTGTTCAGCGGGCGTCATCTGCAGGTGCCCGAAAGTCACGAAGCGCCGCGTGCGGCGGCGCTGGAACAGGCCGCGTTGCAGTTCTTCGCGGCGGCTTCGTCCGCGCCCGGCGCACGCTGGCATCTCGACATGCACACGGCGATCCGCGCGTCCGCGTTCGAGCAGTTCGCGCTGCTGCCGCATACCGGCAAGCCGTTTTCGCGCGCGATGTTCGAGTGGCTCGGCGCGGCGCGCATCAGCGCGGTGCTGCTGCACACCACCAAGGGCAACACGTACTCGCATTTCACCGCGCAGGCTTGCGACGCCGAAGCCTGCACGCTCGAACTCGGCAAGGTGCGGCCGTTCGGCCAGAACGATCTGACGCGCTTCGCGGGCGCGGACGAAGCGGTGCGTGCGCTGCTCGCGGGTACGCATGGCGATGCGCCGGCGCAACTGCCGCGCGTATTCACCGTGATCGATCAACTCACCAAACAGAGCGACGCGTTCGAACTGCTGGTCGCCGCCGACGTGCCCAACTTCACGCCGTTCGCGAAAGACACCTTGCTCGCGCGCGACGGCGACTATCGCTATACGGTGCGCCACGACGAAGAGCGTCTGGTGTTTCCCAACGCGACGGTCAAGCCGGGGTTGCGCGCCGGTCTGCTGGTCGTCGACACCACTGACGACACGCTGTCGAAGCTCGTTTGATTGCCTGAACGCGACATCAATTTGCACGTTCGCGGTGCATCGTTGCGCGCGGAGTCGAGGCGGGCCTCTGCCCGCGCCCGCCAGGCGTGGCCGGCGGAGCCTGTACAATCCCGGCCGCGCGGCTGTTGCGCTGCACCACACCGGCCGCACGAGTTTGAATCGGTTTTTTGGCGCGGCAATCATGCCTGCCCGGATTCGGCTCCGTCTTATTCAATACCGTAGAGGAACACCCGTAATGAAGATGAATTGGCGAAACATGGCTGCGCTCGCGCTGTTCGCGACGGTCACGGCAGCGGCAGGCAACGCTTCGGCGGCGGATATCAAGGAAGTGCGCTTCGGCGTCGAGGCGTCGTATGCGCCGTTCGAATCGAAGTCGGCGTCGGGCGAGTTGCAGGGTTTCGATATCGATGTCGGCAACGCCGTCTGCGCGAAGCTGAAGGCGAAGTGCGTGTGGGTCGAGAACGCGTTCGACGGTTTGATCCCGGCGCTGCAGGCGCGTAAGTTCGACGCGATCAACTCGGACATGACGATCACCGAGCAACGCCGCCAGGCGATCGACTTCACCGACCCGATCTACACGATCCCGAATCAGATGATCGCGAAGAAGGGCAGCGGTCTGCTGCCGACGCCGGCCTCGCTGAAGGGCAAGCACGTCGGCGTGCTGCAGGGCACGATCCAGGAAACGTATGCGAAGGCGCGCTGGGCGCCGGCCGGCGTCGACGTCGTGCCGTATCAGACGCAGGACCAGATCTACGCCGACCTGGCCTCGGGTCGTCTGGACGCCGCGTTCCAGGACGGTGAAGCGGCCTCCAAGGGCTTCCTGACGAAGCCGCAGGGCGCGGGCTTCGCCTTCGCCGGTCCGGCCGTCAGCGACGAGAAGCTGCTCGGCGCGGGCGTCGGCTACGGTCTGCGCAAGGGCGACAAGGCGCTGAAGGATGCGCTGAACCAGGCGCTGAAGGAACTGAAGGCGGACGGCACGATCGACCGTCTGGCGGCGAAGTACTTCGACGTGAAGGTCGTGTTGAAGTAAGCCGCGTGGCAGTCGCAGGGTCGATGTCAAGCAAACGGCCGCCTGTCGAAAAACAGGCGGCCGTTTGCGTTTCGAGGCGGATGATGGCTCGCGGCGTGTTCTCGACGAAAACGCGCCGCGGGTATCGCCGCGTTCAGCGCAGGTTTTCCTTCGGCTGATCGAGATAGTCGAACACCACTTCGCCGAGGCCGAGCGTCAGGTCGGCCAGCAGATGGCGCGCCTCGACGATTTCCAGCACCGGCAACTCCGCGACCGGCGCGAGCGCATGCGGCGCGAGTTCGAGCGCGGCCGGACCGGTCCATGCGCCTTTCAGGTCGATGTCCTGCAGGTAGTAACGCACCAGCTCGCAGATGCGCGGCGTGCCGTCCACATGCGGAATCACCTTGAGCAGGAAGTTCGGCGTTTCCAGCCGCTTCTTCTGCTGCGCGAGATCGAGCTGCCGATGCTTGTAGCCCATCGTGCCGGTGGCGATGCGCACCGGACCGTAGTCGAGCGTGCCGACCAGCGTGTCGGTATGCACCGACAGCACCGGATTCGCCAGCTTCTTCGGAAAGCCCCACAATTCGCGGCCGCCGGCGATCGGCGGATGGTCGTCCAGATACATCGCGAGCGTGTAGCCGCCCGCCACGCCCTGGTACGACACCGGAATCACCTGGCCGCTTTCCGTGTAATCGCCGAAGCCGGTCGAGTCCGGCATGCGGATGAATTCGTAGTGCACCAGCGGCTCGCCGATCTCCAGCGGCTCGGGCACCACCGCGCGCAGTTTGTCCGGGTCGGTGCGGTAGGTGATGATCAGGAATTCGCGATTGATGAAGCGATACGGGCCCATGGGGAATGCCGGGCTCGTGATCGGCATCGCGAAGGCATTTGACAGCACGCTTTTGACGTCCATATTTTTCCTTGGTGGTTAAAGGCAGGTGGAACGCTATTGCACTGCACCACAGTATCGTCGATTCCGTGCGGCTTATCTTTCGGAGACGTCACGAATTATTTCGAGTTATTGCTTCAATGACATGTCCGCGCCTGGCGCGCTGCGCTAAAATCCCCGGGCGCTTTGCGGCACGCCGCATGCCGGCGCGCCGAGGCCCGCAGCGTGTGCGTGTGAAAAATGCGCGAAATACGCGCAACGCGTGCGGCATGGGTGAGCACCCACCACGGCGTTGCGGCAAAGCGGCAAAAATTCGAACTACAGCCAACAAATACAGCGGCAAGCGCCGGTCGGCGCTGAGCGGGGGATGGAATGACCAACGTCGCAATCGGGAATCCGGGCCAACCAGGCGTTACGGACGATGCGCAACTGAATGCCAGCTTTGCGCGGCAACCGATCCTGAACCGGGACGGCATGCTGTGCGGGTATGAGATCAAGGTGCTTGCGCCGAGTGTGCCGGCCTTGCCGGAAGCGGGGGAGACACCGGGCGCACCGGAGGCTGCAAGCGCGGCGAACGGCGCCGGCCTTGACGCAGCACACACGAACGCCGATACCGGCGCTTCGCCGGACGACGCCCCGACTACACCCGCCGCCCCCACTCCCGCGCAGTTACTCGCGCGCGCCGTGGTGCGCGGCCTGATCCACAGCGACCTGCGCGGCGCGCTCACGGGCCACCCGGCTTACGTCGATGTAAGCCGCGACATGCTGCTCGACGATTCGATCCTGCGTCTGCCGGCCGAACGTTTCATGCTGGAGCTGGCGCCGTCGATCGAAGTGGATGAAGCGTTGATCGCGCGCATCGTGCAACTGCATGGCCGCCGCTATCGCTTCGTGCTCGACGATGTCACGCAACCCACCGACAGCTTCGCCAGGCTGCTGCCCTACGCGGAGGTCGTCAAGATCGACGTGACGCGCGCGCCGGCCGCGCTGCTGCCGAAGCTCGCGAGCGTGCTGAAGTCGGCGGGCAAGCTGCTGGTCGCGTCGGGGCTCGACGCGCAGAGCGACTTCGAAACCGCGCACGGTCTCGGCTTCGATCGTTTCCAGGGGTACTTCTTCGCGCGTCCGCAGACCTCGCTGACGCGTCGCGTGAGCGCGCCGCGTCACGCGCTGCTGAACCTGCTGCAATTGCTGGCGGGCGAGCCGACCGTCGCGCAGCTCGAAGCGGAACTGAAGCTCAACCCGGTGCTGGTGATGCACCTGATGAAGCTGGCCAATTCGAGCGGCCTCGCGGTCGGCCACAAGGTGACGACGCTGCGCGAAGCGATCAACGCGACGGGCACGGACCGCATCGCACGCTGGACGCAGCTGCTGCTCTACGCCGATGGCCGCAAGGTCGCGCTCGAAGACGATCCGCTGCTGCAACTCGCGGCGACCCGCGCGCGCTTCATGGAACTGGCGATCGAGCGTCTGCCCGAAGCCGGCCGCGACGAAGCCGACGCGGCGTTCCTGACCGGTGTGTTCTCGTTCGTCGATGCGGTGTTCGGCGGTTCGCTCGAAAGCACGTTGAACGTGCTGACCTTGTCGCGTCCGATCCAGTCCGCGATCCTGCAACGCGAGGGCGTGCTCGGTTTGCTGCTGAGCGCGGTCGAGGCGCTGGAGCGCGGCGCGTGGGACGAGATTGCGATGCTGTGCGAGCGCCTGCAGCCGTTGACCGTGGAAGAGGTCGCGCGCATGGGGCTCGCCGCGGGCGCGTGGGCCGGTGTGGCGGACCGCAGCGCCGAAGGGCTGGAGCGGATCGAGGACTGAGCGCAAGCAGCGCCAATAACACAGGCGACAGAAACGACAAAGCCGGCATGCAATGCATGCCGGCTTTGGCACATCTGTTGAAACCTGGCGTCGGGCAAATCCAGGATCAGGAGAGTGAAGCGGCGAGATCAGCGATCCCGCCAGGTCTTCACATCGTCTCCATTTCCCGCATCTGCCCCAGGCCGAAAAAACGGCCTAACTCCTTGGCCAGTTCATTCAGGACGCTCATTTCCTTTTGTGAAATTCGTCGTGGCTCCTGCGTATGCGACCAGTCGCCGTAGAGTAGTGCAACGGTCTGATCGCTTTCGTCGACCACCGGCAGCAGCACGAACGCGCGGGCATCGTCGAACGAGCGGCGGAACCACTCGGGCAGACGCGCGACCATTTTCGGATCGCGCGCGTTTTCGATGAAGATGCCGACCGAGTTGGCGATCGCGAGATGGAACACGTCGGGCTCGAACGCGGTGTTGAAGGTGAGCTTGGGCAGCGCCGCGTCGATCTTCGGACCCAGGCCGAGACGCGCCTTGAAGGTGCCGTTGCTGTGCTTGACGAACACCACCGTGCGCGCGAAGCCGAGGCCGGCAAGCACGGTCTCGGCGGCCATCGCGAGGGCCGGGGCGAGCGGGCTGCCGTCCGGCAGGCCGCGCAGATCTTCGACGCCGACCGCGATGCGGTCTTCCGGGCTGAGCGCTTCGCGCGCGATCGCATCCGCATTCGCGCGCAACTCGACGATCTCGGCCATCACGCCGTCGCCGCCTTCCTCGCGGGCGAGCGCGAGGCTCATTTCGAGCAGCACGTCCGGATCGGTGTTCAGCACGCGGCTGTATTCCTGCGCGAGTTCGCCGATGCGCTGCTCGCGTTCCCAGTCCGGCATGTTCTGCTGGGTGAGCACGTCGGCGACCGCCGTCGAGTAATTGGTGATGGCGCGCAGCCATTGCACCTGACGCGGCTGCTCGGTGTCCTGCGGATCGAACTCGCCCATGCCGGAGCGGATCATGTCCGGCAGACGCCAGCGCACGGCCGCTTCCTCGCCGATTTCGTCGAAGGTCACGCCGAGCACCAGCACGCAGGCATCGGCCTCGAGCGTGCCGCCTTCGATGTGACGGCGGATCTGATCCCACTCCGCGTCGAGATAGAACACCACCAGCAGCTTGCCGATCTGCCGCATCAGCGTGCAGACCACCGCTTCCTCGCCGGCGCGCAGATCGCCGCGCTCGGTCAGCTTGCGCGCGACGCAGCCCGAAAGCAGCGTGCGGTTCAGTTCGAGTTTCGCGTCGATGCGGCGCGGTGCGCTGTGATGGAAGTGATCGACGATCTTCAGGCCGACCACCAGATGACCGACCGCGTCCATGCCGAGCACCATCAGCGCGCGCGACACGGTGGTGATGTTGCCGCCGAAGGCCATGTACATCGCCGAGTTGGCGAGCCGCAGCACTTTTTGCGTCAGCGCGAAATCGGACAGCACCACCTGCACGAGGCCGGTGAAGTCGAGGTCGTCATTGTTCATCGCCGCCATGGTGGTGCGCAGCGATTGCGACAGCATGGGGAAATCGCCGCGCTCGCTCATTCGCGTCCAGAGCCGGTCGAGCACCGCCGCCTTTACCATGTGAGTCCCGCCAAAGCCATACATGTTCCAATGAGTGCCACGCCGGCGCGAAGCCGGCTTGTTCCGCTGCATGATCCACTACATGAGCGCTTCACGTGCATCGTTACGCGGTATGCAGATGAAGCGTGCGCGCTTCGAAACGCTGCGCAAGTTCCTCGGAGGGCAACGCCTTGCAGACGAGCCATCCCTGAATATGGTCGCATCCCATCTCGGTGAGCAGCGTGCGTTGGGCTTCCGTTTCGACGCCCTCGGCCACCAGTTCGAGATCGAGCGTTTGCGCGAGCCCGACGACCGCGCTAACGATTGCCTGATCGTTCCGGGAGGTTAGCAGATTCTCGACGAAACTCCTGTCGATCTTGAGCTTGGCCAGGGGGAATCGTTGCAGGTAGGCCAGACTCGAATAGCCGGTGCCGAAATCGTCGACCGCGAAACGGATGCCCATCGCCGTCAGTTCTTCCAGCAGACCCTTGGCATGCGCCGGGTCATGCATCAGCAGGCTTTCGGTGATCTCGAACACGAGGCGGCGCGGGTCGATGCCGGTCAGCTCGATCGCCTCGCGTACCGAATCCTTGAAGCGCGGATCGCGGAACTGCTGCGGCGACACGTTGACGGCCACGTATTGCAGCGAGATGCCCTTGGCGTCCCACTGGATCAACTGCATGCACGCGACCTTCAACACCCAGTTGCCGAGGAAGTTGATCAGGCCGATCGATTCCGCGAGCGGGATGAACATCGACGGCGGCACCAGGCCGTGGACCGGGTGCGACCAGCGGATCAACGCCTCGACGCCGACCACGCCATGCGTGCGGCTGCTCGTGATCGGCTGGAAGTGTAGCGAGAACTCGCCGTTGCGGACCCCGTCGTAGAGGTCGGCCTCCAGCTTCAGGCGTTCGGCGTCGGCGGGATTGTCGTCCGGCACGTAGAAGGCGAGCGTGTTGCCGCCGGCCGCCTTGGCCTGCAGCAGCGCGTGATCGGCCCAGCGCAGCAGATGCGTGTCGTGACCGGCGTTGTCGTTCGCATGACGCACGTCCGGGTAGAGCGCGATGCCGATGCTCGCCGACAGGTGCACCTGCTGGCCGTTATACACATAGGGCTGCTGGATCGCGGTCAACAGGCGGCGCGCCAGCGCTTCGGCGGCGGCGGCCGCGTCGGTGCGGCTCGCGGCGGGCTTGACGAGGATCGCGAACTCGTCGCTGGCGACGCGCGCCACCGTCTCGTTCGGGCTCGTCATGTTCAGCAGACGACGCGAGGTATCGCGCAGCATCTCGTCGCCGGCGTCGTAGCCGAGCGCGCGGTTCACGCGCTGATAGTCGTCGATGTCGAGCAGCAGCAGCGCGGTCGGCGTGCCGTGCGCGTCGGCCTGCTGTTGCGCTTCGAGCAGCGCGGGCACCAGCGCCGACTGGTTCGCGAGATTGGTCAGGCGGTCCAGATGCAGCGCCTGGGTCAGGCGTTCCTCGGTGGCGCGCCAGGCGGACACGTCGAAGCCGGCGATCGCGTAGCCGTCGACGCCGTCATGGCTGCTGCGCACCACGCGCAGCTCGACGGTGATCGGATAGGTCAGCGACTTGATCAGGCCGAGCGTGGCCTTCTCGACGTTGCCGGTGGTCGCGGCGCGCGTGAGCAGCGCGTCGAGGCGCGGCACCTCGGACGGCGCCACCAGATCGTGCAGCGTGACCGTCTCCAGATACTCGCGGTGATAGCCGATGAAGCGCAGGCTGGCGTCGGACACGTAGATGAAGCGCAGCTCGTCGTTGACGTGCGCCAGCAGATCGACCGCGCCGACCACCTGTTCCAGCTGCGCCGTGCGGCTCGGGGCCAGCTGCGGTTTGATGTCCGCGCGCCGGCCGAACGCGCGCAGCCGGTCCATGACCGTGCGCAAGGAGCCCCGGCGGGGCGCGGTGATCCTGTTCGCTTCCATGTTTGTCGCTGGCAACCTTATTCGTCTGCACGCGGGGCGCATTGCCCGCCGCCCGGTTCGGACGGCTGGGAGGTAGCAGGCCGCCCCATCAGAACGAGATAACGACCCCCAGCGGGAAATCTTTAGGCGCTATTTAGCCGCTACTAAAAAAAACAATGGGTAAGGGACCCGTTACAAAGCACGCGACGATTCCATTAAAGTGCGGCGAACTCGCGTCCGTTAAATAGGCAGACCCGCAAACAGACCGGAATCCGGACTGGCTCCGAACCGGTCGAACCGTTGTGTGGCAAGGCTGACAGCCCGCTGCCGCTTTGCTTTCCGAATACTTGCACTGCACCTGTGATCCATGTCTGAACGCCATTCCGTCAGGGCCATCCCCCGACTCGAGGTGCACGACTCACCCGCCGACCTCGCCGATCCGGCAAGCGCGGCGCGGTTCGTCTACCTGGGCCGCCAGCCAATCCTCGATCGCCATGGCGCGCTGAGCGCCTACGAGCTGCTGTTCCGCGCCGGTGCGCACAACTACGCCGAAGTCACCGACGACGCCCAGGCGACCGCCCAGGTGGTCGCCCGCGCGATCGGCGGGATCGGCGTGCAGGCGGCGCTTGGCACGCACCGCGGCTTCGTCAATATCGACCGGGCGCTGCTGTTCAACGACATCGTCCATCTGATGCCGCCCGAGCGCTTCGTCCTCGAAATCCTCGAAACCGTGAAGTTCGATGCGCAACTCGGGCGCCGGCTCGCCGAGTTGCGCCGCGCGGGGTTTCAGGTGGCGCTCGACGACGTCGTCGAGCTCTCGGACGACGTGCTGGCCGCGTTGCCGTACGCGGACATCGTCAAGGTCGACTTCCTGCTGACCGAACGTGCGGCGCTGCCCAAGCTGGCCTCGATGCTGCGCGCGCAGGGCAAGACCCTGATCGCCGAGAAGGTCGAGACGCGCGAGGACTTCGAGCTGGCGCGCGATCTCGGCTTCGATCTGTTCCAGGGCTATTTTTTCGCGCGGCCGCAGGTGCTGGCCGCGCCGCGCAACCGCTCGCCGCGGCCGGGCCTGCTGCGCCTGCTGGCGCTGCTGTCGCGCGATGCGGGCATTTACGAGCTCGAAGCGGAGCTGAAGCTCAACCCGAGCGTGGTCGTGCAATTGATGCGGCTGGTCAATTCGAGCGCGTTCGGGTTGGGCCGCAACATCTCGTCGCTGCGCGAGGCGATCATCGCAACCGGCACGCGGCAGATTGCGCGCTGGGCGCAACTGCTGCTGTATGCCGACAGTGGCGACCTGCCATGGCGTGCCGATCCGCTGGTGCAACTGGCGGGCACGCGCTCGCGCTTCATGGAACTGGCGGCGGGCGTACTGCGCCCGTTCGACGACGATTTCGCCGATGCCGCGTTCATGACCGGCATTTTTTCGCTGGTGCACGTGGTGGTGGGCAGCACGCCGGCCGCCGTGCTGGAGAAGCTGGGACTCGCGCCGCAGATTCGCGAGGCGATCGTGGCGCGCAGCGGGCCACTCGGCACCTTGCTGCGGATGGCGGTGGCGGCCGGCGAGGGCGGGGATGCCGCGCAGTATGCGGCGGCGGTCGATGCGCCGGCGGGGTTCGCGGCGCTCACGCCGGAGGTGGTGGCGGAGTTGAACCTGGCGGCGGCGGTGTGGTTCGGCGCGCATATCGAAGAGGCGGCCTGAGGGCGGCGGTCGCGGTCGGTCGTTCGGTTCGTTCGTTCGGTCGGTCGGTTCGTCTTTCGCTGCATCCGTGCCGGGTTGGCGTGCGTAATCTGGAGGTACGTGGTCCAATGGCGTGCCTGGGTCGCGCTCGTGAAGGCGAGCGGCGCGGCCGGACCTCGTTGAACCCCTGCATGCCCCTACGCTCGGAGGAACCGCTCATGAAGAAGAGATTCGTACCGATGGCGCTCGCCGCTGTCCTGTCGGCTGGTTTTGCTATCTATTCGCTGAGCGCTTGCGCGACGCTCAAGCCTGGCGATGTGGCGCCGGCGTTTACCGCCGAGGCTTCGCTGGGCGGAAAGACTTATACCTATTCGCTGGCCGACGAGCTCAAGAAGGGGCCCGTCGTGCTCTATTTCTATCCGGCGGCGTTCACCAAAGGTTGCACGATCGAGGCGCATGAGTTCGCCGAGGCCGTCGACGAGTACAAGAAGTACGGTGCGACGGTGATCGGGGTGTCGCATGACAATATCGATACGTTGACCAAGTTCTCGGTCAGCGAGTGCCGGAGCAAGTTTCCTGTCGCGGCGGATGCCGATTCCAGGGTGATCGGCGCTTACGATGCCGGGCTGCCGATGCATGCTTCGATGGCCAATCGCGTGTCGTATGTGATCGCACCGGATGGGAAGATCATTTACGAGTACACCAGTCTGTCGCCCGAGAAGCATGTGGAAAATACGCTCAAGGCGGTGAAGGAGTGGGCGGCGGCGCATCCTCAACAGTAAGCGGGTTTCTCGATATGCCTATTGTTGTGGGGTTGGCTGCGCTTGGCGCTTTGGTTTATGGCGTTGTGTGGGCGTTTGGGGCGCTGCGCGCGGCTTTTGGGGTGGGGGTGGCGGTTGGGGTTGCCGTCCTGGCGGCCTTGCTGGTTGCTGCCGGTTTGGCTTACTGGTTGCGGCGGCGTAAAGAGGTCGCGCCTAATGTGCGGGATGGGGATTGGACTCATTCGCTTCAGAGCGATTGGGGGTCTGTTCGTATTGCTGCGGTTAAGCGGTTTCTTGAGATTCGTCTTGGTAGTGAGGTTGGGAGTTATATTTTTGCCGATCTCGTGAAGGTTGATCTGCGAGCGCAGGATGGAGGGTGGCAGGTCGTGCTTCAGGTTAAAGATGCCAGGCATGGTGTTTGGGTTTTGCCCATGCGGGATAAGGGAGAGGCTACGCGGTGGTGGCGGGTTCTTGGGCTTGCTGTGCGGGAGAAGCTCTGACTTTTTTTGCTGTTGCTGTTGCTGTTGCTGTTGTTGGCCTTTCCTTGTTTTGCTTGTGGTCTATTAGTGTCGCCCCTGTGCGGGGCAGGCACTTACTTTCTTTGCCGCCGCAAAGAAAGTAAGCAAAGAAAGCGGCTTCAACCCGCCAGCTCATAAGTGGGCACCGTGCCCCGCCCCGCCGTAGTGGTGCATCTGGAATCCGTGTCCTCGCAAACTCCCCGTTCGTGACACAGCAGTCATTCCTCCAGCGGCGCTGCGCGCGCCCTGTGGTCGTTCTTTTATCCCCCCCTCGTCGTTTTCTTCCGGCTTCCTGCCTTGTGTGCGCGTGTCTTGATCCGCAGTTATGCGCGGTATTTGTTTTTCTTCTCATTGTTAAATCGGTGGCTGTTAATTGTTAAGGGATTTAACATAGTTTCGTTTCTGGTTGTTTTAAATTAATGTTTTATGCCGGTGGGATTTATTTGTGCGGCATAAATGTTGGGGATTCTATAAATAATCTTCTTCTTATTCGATTCGTCTGCTTATACTTGCCTTGCCCCGTCTGGGTCTGGATTGGTGGTGTCTGGTGTGTCGTATTGGGCGGGGCGTTATTGCGTTGGGTATTTTTATCTAAAAAACATTCTTTTTATTGAGGTGCGCTTTGGGTAACGTTCTCAAATTCGGCGATACGGTTGCGCTTCGTAATGGGCAAGATAATTTCTCCGGCTACTTTCTTTCGCTTATCTGGAAAGGCGTCCAGAATCCCGAGAAATTCGACAAGCTCTGGACCGAGGTCGCGCAGCCCGGCAAAAACTTTGCCTCGGACTATGTCTGGAAAATCATTCCTCCCGCAAACTCGGCGAAGAAAGCCGGCGATCCCGTCGCTAACTTCGAAGAGGTCTGGATCACCGTGCAGGATGACGCAGGCGCCACGCGCTATCTCGCCATCAATAACGTCGACAACACCTACGTCATGGCCAGCGATAATTCCGTGGCCACCAATCTGAAAACCTGGGTCATCTCCGGCTCGACAGCCGTCGGCCCCAGCAATCAGGCATCCGGCGATCTTAAAGATCCCCTCGAATATGGGATGTTCGTCAACCTGCTCAACAAGTCCCTCGAACGCACCGCCAACGCCCATAACGACGCCAATCAAACCGATGCGTTCAAGCACGTCCTGCGCACCGCATCCCTCAACTCGCCGCCCGATATCACCGGCTGGTGGCGCATCGATAAAACCGTCACCGATCCCGGCACCAGCGATAACGGCGGTGGCGACAACGGCGGCGGCGGCGAACGCGACGGCTGGTTCAATCTGCCACCCAACATCCGCTTCGGCGTCACCGTGCTCGTCAACTCGGCCGCGGAACAAACTGTCAAGGTGTTCGTCGACGATCCCGCCAACCCAAGCGCAACCTTCAAGGGCGCCGGCGTCGACGACAAAAACCTCCAGACCCAAATCATCAACTCGGGCAAAGGCAAGGTCCACGTCGTCGTCGAAGCCAACGGCAAACAGTCCAAACTCGGCTCGCGTCAGGTCGATATCTTCAAGAAAACCTACTTCGGCCTAGTCGGCTCCGAAGACGGCGGCGATGACGACTACAACGACGCCCTGGTGATCCTGAACTGGCCGCTTGGCTGATAAGTCGACCCTCCGCTCCAGTCTTCGAATGACCTATGTCGAACGCGAAGATCGGAGCGGAACAACTCGACGCCCAACGCTGACCGCAAGCGCGTACGCCGGCAGTGCAGATGCTGCCGGCGACGCGCTTTCTATCATCTTCCCCCTGCAATGACCGCTCCATCCGCCATTCGCGACTACCTCCAATTCCGACACGCGCGTTGGGAAATTTCGGAAAAGTGGTTGGCGTGCTCAATTTAGCCCGGACGGGTGATCGATCGGGATGCCTGACGATTTAGACTCGTTTTGTTGTGTCCTTCACAACAAACGGGTTTCACAGCCCGTCAAGCACAGTACCCCGCGAGCTTGCCGATGCGAGCGAGCGGCTGCCTTCGCGCGTCTCTATGGGCGGGCCTTGGCGGGGGAGCCTCGCGGCTCGCCGGTTTGTGGTACTGCGCACCGGTCTGTGAACCTCGTCAATGCGCCCGCTCACCATCTTTGCAAGCTAGTGTCGGGCGATCCGAGTCAGGAAACTGGAGATCGCAGATGAGTAAAACCCCGAAGAAAACTCGAACGGCGTCGCGTGCTGCTGTGGATGGTGATCAATATGAGCGGCTTGCGTTGTCGGCGTTCCGGATGATTGAGCGGCAGATGACGCAACTGGACAATTTGCTGACGTTGGCGACATCGATCTACCAGAACCCGGCGACGACGATGGATGAGCGGGCGCGTCAACGTACGTTGCTGGGTTTATGGATCGAGACGGGGGAGGCGTACCGGCGGGAGGTGGAGATTGACCGCGAGTTGTATGGGATTGTGGCGTTGGACGCACGTGGCGTTCCGCAATCGCAACTGAGTGCACGCTACGCGACGAAGTTGCTGGCGAAGGCGGCGGAGACGTCGATGGCAGGCGAAGAGGGCGCGCTGCCGAATTCGATGGCGGCGTGTGCAAGCGACGCAAAAACGCTAACGCGCCGAACGGCGGTAGCACATTGAAGCGGCTATGAGCCGCCACGAAAAAACGGCGCGACCCACGAGACTAAGGCGAGCGGAGCACGTCCATAGCGCGGCTGCTTGACGACGTTTAAGCACGACGATTGAGGCACCGCATTTGTACGTGCTGCGTCGTAACGTGTTGAAACTTCCGAGTGATGTGACGAGTGGGAAGGGCAATCCAGCGACAAAGCCACGGTCGAGAAGCGCCCCGGTGACCGATTCGAGAACGACCGCACCGGCGCGCGCAGCGCTGCCGAAAGAATGACTGCTGTGTCACGAACGCGGAGTGCGCGAGAACACGGATTCCAGATGGGCCACTACCGTGGCTGTGCGGGGGACCCGCTTAAGAATTAGCGGTTTGAGCGGCTTTCTCTTGCTTACTTCTCTTTGCCGCGGCAAAGAGAAGTAAGTGCCTGCCCCGCACAGGGGCGAGCCTAATCGACCACTAACAATACAAGAAAAGGCCAACACACCAAGCGAACCACCAAAAGCGCCGCACAGGCAAAAAAACCAAAACAAACCTCAAACCGCCGCCGTCCCTGCCCTCCGGGCCTTCCTGTCCTCCCACCTCACCCGAATCCGATCCATATAAAGATAAACAACCGGCGTCGTATAGAGCGTAAGCATCTGACTAACAATAAGCCCACCGACAATAGCAATACCCAAAGGCGCCCGCAGCTCAGCCCCTTCGCCATTCCCAAAAGCCAACGGCAGCGCCCCAAGCAGTGCGGCGAACGTCGTCATCATAATGGGCCGAAACCGCAGCAAACACGCCTGATAAATAGCATCCCGCGAAGAAAGCCCTTGCCGCGAAGCCTCAATAGCGAAATCGACCATCATGATCGCGTTCTTCTTGACGATACCGATCAGCAAGATCACACCGATAAGCGCAATGATGCTGAACTCCGTCTTGAACAACAGCAGCGCCAGCAACGCCCCCACCCCAGCCGAAGGCAAGGTAGAAAGAATCGTGAGCGGATGAATATAGCTCTCATACAGCATCCCAAGCACGATATACACGGCAGCCAGCGCAGCGAGAATCAGAATGGGTTGATCGGACATCGACTGCTGGAATGCCTGAGCCGTGCCCTGGAAACTGCCATGAATGGTGCCAGGCATGCCGATCTGCGCCATCGTGTCGTAAATCGCCTGCGTCGCCGTCGACAACGAAACCCCCGGCGGCAAGTTAAACGAAATAGTCGACGCGACAAACTGACTCTGGTGGTTCACCGACAACGGCGTATTCCCCGGACCAAAGCTCGCGATAGCCGACAACGGCACCATCGTTTCCTTGGACGTCGACACCGCCGCACCGGAAGACGCACTCGACTTCCCGCTCGCGGCAATCGAATTGATCGCCTGATTCCGCGCGGAGTCGGCCGCGATACTGGCCACGCTCGACGCCGTCGTCCCACCCGCACCGCCGGTAGCAGCGCTCGTACTGGTGGTCGACGAAACGGCCGCCGCCGCAGTCACGGTCCCCGCCGGCGCGTTCGTCGTCTGCGCGCCGCTAGCGCTCCCGCCCGACGTACTCACGTAAATCTGCTTCAGCATGTCCGGGCTCTGCCAGTACTTCGGCGCGACTTCCATCACCACGTGATACTGATTCAGCGGGTTGTAGATCGTCGACACCTGCCGCTGCCCGAACGCGTCGTACAGCGTGTTGTCGATCTGCGCCGGCTTGATCCCCAGGCGCGATGCGGTCGCGCGATCGATCGTCACCATCGCCTCGAGGCCGCCTTGCTGCTGGTCCGAATTGACGTCGGCGAGTTCGGGGCGCGCCTGCAACGCCTCGGTCAGCAACGGCCCCCACTTGTACAGATCGGGCGTCGAATCGGCCAGCAAGGTGAACTGATACTGCGCGTTCGACTGCCGTCCGCCGACGCGAATATCCTGCACCGCCTGCAAGAACGTCCGCGCGCCGGCCACGTCGCCGAGCGGCGCGCGCAGTTGCTGAATCACCTGATCGGCGGACAGCTTGCGCTCGCTCTTCGGCTTCAGCGTGACGAACATGAAGCCGGAGTTGGTCTGCCGGCCGCCGGTAAAGCCGGCCACGCTATCCACCGCCGGATTCTTGCCGACAATCTCCATCATCTGCGCGAATTTGCCCTTCATCGCCTGGAACGACGTGCTCTGGTCGGCCTGAATCCCGCCGATCATGCGCCCGGTGTCCTGCTGCGGAAAGAAGCCCTTCGGCACGATGATGTAGAGCCACACGTTCAGGCCGATCGTCAGCAGCAGAATCGTCACGATCAGCCGTGGATGCAGCAAGGCCCAGCCGAGCGTGCGTTCATAACCGTGCTGCATCCGCGCGAAGTTGCGTTCGAGCCAGCGGCCAACACGGCCTTCTTCCTTCTTCTCATGCGCTTCGCGCAGCAAACGCGAACACATCATCGGCGTGAGGGTGAGGGAGACGATCAGCGAGACGCCGATCGCCAGCGACAGCGTCAGCGCGAATTCGCGGAACAGCCGGCCGACGATCCCGCCCATCAGCAGAATCGGCAGGAACACGGCGACCAGCGAAATACTGATGGACAGCACCGTGAAGCCGACTTCGCGTGCACCGAGAAACGCGGCCTTCATGCGCGGCACGCCGTTCTCGATGTGCCGCGAAATGTTCTCCAGCACGACGATCGCGTCGTCGACCACGAAGCCGGTCGCGATGGTCAGCGCCATCAAGGACAGGTTGTCGATCGAAAAGCCCAATAAATACATCGCGCCGAAGGTGCCGATGATCGAAATCGGCACGGCAATGCTCGGAATCAGCGTGGCGCGCCAGTTGCGCAGGAACAGGAACACCACCATCGTGACCAGCGCGACCGCGATCAGCAGCGTGTGTTCGGTGTCCTTCAGCGATGCGCGGATCGTCGTCGAGCGGTCGCCGGCCGGCGCGATGTCGACGTCGGCGGGCAGCGACGCGTGCAATTGCGGCAGCATCGCCATCACGCGGTCGATCGTATCGATGATGTTCGCGCCCGGCTGACGGTACAGAATCACCAGCACCGAACGCTTGCCGTTGAAGAGCCCCAGGTTGCGCAGGTCTTCGACCGAATCGACCACCTCGGCGACATCGGACAGCTTCACCGCCGAGCCGTTGCGATACGCGATGATCAGATCCTTGTACTGCGACGCCTTGCTGGCCTGGTCGTTGGTATAGATCTGCACGCGGTTCGCGCCGAACTCGATCGACCCCTTCGGGCTGTTCGCGTTGGCGGCGGCGAGCGCCGCGCGCACGTCTTCGAGACCGATGCCGTAGTGCGACAGCATATTCGGCTCGAGTTCGACGCGCACGGCCGGATTGGCCGAGCCGCTCACGTCCACTTCGCCGACGCCGTCCACCTGCGAGAGCGACTGTTGCAGCACCGTCGCGGCGGAGTCGTACAACTGGCCGGCGGTCAGCGTCTTCGAGGTGAGCGCGAGAATCAGGATCGGCGCATCGGCCGGATTGACCTTGTGATACGTCGGGTTGCTGCGCAGGCTCGCCGGCAGGTCGGCGCGGGCGGCGTTGATCGCCGCCTGCACGTCACGCGCGGCGCCGTCGATGTCGCGGTTCAGGCCGAACTGCAGCGTGATGCGGGTCGAGCCCACCGAGCTCATCGACGTCATTTCCGTCACATCGGCGATCGAGCCGAGGTGCCGTTCGAGCGGACTGGCCACGCTGGTGGCCACCGTGTCCGGGCTCGCGCCCGGCAAGGAAGCCTGCACCGAGATGGTCGGGAAATCGACCTGCGGCAGCGGCGCGACCGGCAGCCTGGTGAACGCGAACACGCCGGCCAGCGCAATGCCGATCGCCAGCAGCGTGGTGGCGACCGGGCGGGAGATAAACGGACGCGATAGATTCATCGGTCAGTTCCCTGCGTCGGTGGCGGGCGGTGTCGCGTCGTGGGACGGTCCGCCGCGATTGAAGCGCGCACGCGCACGGCGGCCCAGCGAGTCGAACGCGAGATAGATCACCGGCGTGGTGAACAGCGTCAGCAACTGGCTGACGATCAGGCCGCCGGCAATCGCGATACCGAGCGGGCGGCGCAGTTCCGAACCGGCGCCGGTGCCGAGCATCAGCGGCAGCGCGCCGAGCAGCGCGGCGAGCGTGGTCATCAGGATCGGCCGGAAACGCAGCAGGCACGCCTGGTAGATCGCCTCGCGCGGCGCCTTGCCTTCCTCGCGCTCCGCGTAGAGCGCGAAGTCGATCATCATGATCGCGTTCTTCTTCACGATACCGATCAGCAGCACGATGCCGATGATGCCGATGATGTCCAGGTCGTGCCCGGTGATCAGCAACGCCAGCAATGCGCCGACGCCGGCCGAGGGCAGGGTCGACAGAATCGTGATCGGGTGGATGAAGCTCTCGTACAGCACGCCGAGCACGATGTACATCGTGACGATCGCCGCGAGAATCAGGAACAGCTCGTTCGACAGCGACGCCTGGAACGCCAGCGCCGCACCCTGATAGCGCGTCTGGAACGACGCCGGCAGGCCGATGTCCTTCTCCGCCTGATCGATCGCCTTGACCGCCGCGCCCAGCGACGAACCCGGCGCGAGGTTGAACGACACCGTGGTGGCCGGGAACTGGCTCAGGTGCGTGACCAGCAGCGGCGCGGGCTTCTCGATGAAGCGCGCGATCGACGACAGCGGCACCTGCCCGCCGGACGAGGTGGAGGAGGGCAGGTAGATCGAATTCAGCGAGTCGGTGTAATGCTGCATCGACGGCTGCGCTTCGAGGATCACGCGGTACTGGTTCGACTGCGTGAAGATGGTCGAGATGATGCGCTGGCCGAACGCGTCGTACAGCGCGCTGTCGACGGTGGCCGGCGTGATGCCGTAGCGCGACGCGGTGGCGCGGTCGATCTCGATGTACACCGACTGGCCGTTGTCCTGCAGATCGGTCGCGACGTCGGCGAGTTCCGGCGACTGCTTGAGCCGGTCCACCAGCTTCGGCACCCACGTGGTGAATTCGCCGATATTCGGATCGGTCAGCATGAACTGGTACTGCGTCGGGCTGACGGTCGAATCGATCGTCAGATCCTGCACCGGCTGCATGTACAGCGACGCGCCCGGAATATGCGCGACGTCCTTCTGCAACTGGCGGATCACGTCGCTCGCGGTGTTGTCGCGGTCGTCGCGCGGCTTAAGGTTGATCAGCATGCGGCCGCTGTTCAGCGTGATGTTGCTGCCGTCCACGCCGATAAACGAGGTCAGGCTTTCCACGTCCGGGTTCTTCAGGATCTGCGCGGCGAGTTCCTGCTGACGCTCGGCCATCGACGCATACGACACCGACTGCGGCGCCTGCGTGATCGCCTGGATCACGCCGGTATCCTGCACCGGGAAGAAGCCCTTCGGAATGAACACGTACAGCAGGCCGGTCAGCACCAGGGTGAGCAGCGCGACGAACAGCGTGGAACGCTGCCGGTTCAGCACCCATGTCAGCGCGACCGCGTAACGGGCAATCACCCAGTCGATCGCGCGGTGCGCCTTCGCCTCGAAACGGTGGCTCTCGTGCGGCGGCGTGTGGCGCAGCAGCTTCGCGCACATCATCGGCACCAGCGTGAGCGAGACCACGGCCGAAATCACGATCGTCACCGCCAGCGTGATCGCGAATTCGTGGAACAGGCGGCCGACCACGTCGCCCATGAAGAGCAGCGGAATCAGCACGGCGATCAGCGAGACCGTCAGCGAAATGATCGTGAAGCCGATCTGCTTCGAGCCTTTCAGCGCGGCTTCGAGCGGCGCTTCGCCTTCCTCCACGTAGCGCGCGATGTTCTCGATCATCACGATCGCGTCGTCGACCACGAAGCCGGTCGCGATGGTCAGCGCCATCAGCGACAGGTTATCGAGCGAGAAGCCGCACAGATACATGACCGCGAGCGTGCCGATCAGCGACAGCGGCACCGACAGACTCGGGATGATGGTTGCGTAGACGTTGGCGAGGAACAGGTACATCACCAGCACGACCAGCACGACCGACATGGCCAGTTCGAACTGCACGTCGCGCACGGACGCGCGGATCGTGGTGGTGCGGTCGGTGACGATCTGCACCTCCAGCGCGGCGGGCAGCGACTGCTGCAACTGCGGCAGCAGCGCCTTGATGCTGTCCACCACCTGGATCACGTTCGCGCCCGGCTGGCGCTGCACGTTCAGGATGATGGCCGGCGTGCCGTCGACCCACGCGCCGAGCTTGGTGTTCTCCGCGCCCTGCACGATGGTGGCGACGTCCGTCAGCATCACCGCGCGGCCGTTCTTGTACGCGACCACGGCGCTCTTGTACGCGTCGGCGTCGGTGAGCTGGTCGTTGGCGTTGATCGTGTAGTTGCGCGTGGGGCCGTCGAAGTTGCCCTTCGGCGTATTGACGTTCAGGTTCGAAATGGTGGTGCGCAGATCGTCCAGGTTCAGACCGTACGCGGCGAGCGCGCGCGGGTTCGCCTGAATCCGCACGGCCGGGCGCTGGCCGCCCGACAGGCTCACCAGACCCACGCCCGCGACCTGCGAGATCTTCTGCGCGAGACGCGTGTCGGCCAGATCCTGCACCTGGGTCAGCGGCATCGTCTTCGACGTGATCGCGAGCGTGATGATCGGCGCGTCGGCCGGGTTGACCTTCGCGTAGATCGGCGGCGCGGGCAGGTCGGACGGCAGCAGGTTGCCCGCCGCGTTGATGGCGGCCTGCACTTCCTGCTCGGCGATGTCGAGCGGCAGATCGAGGCTGAACTGCAGCGTGATGATCGACGAACCCGCCGAGCTTTGCGACGACATCTGGTTCAGCGACGGCATCTGCCCGAACTGCCGTTCGAGCGGCGCCGTCACCGACGAGGTCATCACGTCCGGGCTCGCGCCCGGATAGAAGGTCTGCACCTGGATGGTCGGATAGTCGACTTCGGGCAGCGCGGACAGCGGCAGGAAGCGCAGCGCGACGAGACCGACCAGCATGATCGCCGCCATCAGCAGCGCGGTGCCGACGGGACGCAGAATAAAGGCGCGGGATGGATTCATGCGGTAAGTGCCGTGCCTTTATTGCGAGTCTTGTGTCGCGTGTTTGCGATGATGCCCGTGTGTGCCGGAGGCGCCCGACGCGGCGGCCGCGCTACTGGCGCCGCTCGCGCCATGCGCGCCGCGCGCGCCCGATGCGCCGCGTGGCTTGTCCGCCGGAATCGTGATCTTCGCGCCTTCCTTCAGGCGGTCCGAACCGTCGATCACCACGCGCTCGCCGACCTGCACGCCGGACTTGATGCTGGTGCGTTCGCCGTCCACCGGGCCGACCTTGACCGGCCGCACGGTGACCGTGTTGTCCGGCTTAACGACGTAGACGAACTGGCCCATCGAGCCGTTCAGCACCGCGGTGGTCGGCACGATCACCGCGTCCTTGATCGTATCGACCAGCAGGCGCGTGTTGACGAACTGATTCGGGAACAGCAGGTTGTTCGGGTTCTGGAAGATCGCGCGCAGCTTGACGGTGCCGGTGGTGGTGTCGATCTGGTTGTCCAGCGTTTCGAGCGAGCCGCCTTCGAGCGACGTGGTGTTGCTGCGGTCGTACGCCGTGACCGACAGCTTCGCGCCCGACTGGGTCTGCTGGATGATCTGCTGCAGGTTGTCTTCGGAGGTGGTGAAGATCACGCTGATCGGCTGCAACTGCGTAATCACGACGAGGCCGTTGGCCAGGCTCGGCGTCACGTAGTTGCCCGGATCGACCTGGCGCAGACCGACGCGGCCCGACACCGGCGCGGTGATGCGCGCGTACACGAGGTCGAGCTTGTAGGTATCGATATTCGCCTGATCGGACTTCACCGTGCCTTCGTACTGGCGCACCAGCGAGGCCTGCGTATCCACCTGCTGACTCGCGATCGAGTCCTGCGCGAGCAGCGTCTGGTAGCGCTTCAGGTCGAGGCGCGCGGTTTGCAGCAGCGCCTGGTCGCGGGCCAGCGTGCCCTGCGCGTTTTCCAGCGAGATCTGGTAAGGCCGCGGGTCGATCTGGGCGAGCACGTCACCCTTCCTGACCATCTGGCCTTCCTTGAAATACACGTCCTGCAGCGTGCCGCTCAACTGCGGCAGCACCGTGACGTTGGCGAGCGGCGTGACCGTGCCGAGCGCGGTCAGCACGACCGGCATTTCGCCTTGTGTTGCCGTTGCCACGTGCACGGGTTGCGGCTGGTTGCCGAGCGCCGCGCCGCGGCCCCCACGACCGCCGCTGTGACCGCTCGCCGCGCTGCCGCCCGCTGCGCCGCCGGGGCTACCCCACGGATGCCAGCGCCACAGCACGATGCCGAGAATGACCAGCGCCGCCACGATCAGCGCGATGTTGCGGCCGCGATGCCGTTTGACCGCACCGGGTGCGGCGGATGGGCCGGTTGAGCGCGCCGGACCGCTGGTGGACGGTTGGGAAGCCGGGGTGACAGGGCGTGTGGTATCCGAATGCTTTTGTTGTTCGTCCATCGGTTCGGTCTGGTGGCTGACTTGGATGTGAGCCGTTCGCGCGTTCGAGCCGCTCGGAATTGCAGCGGGCCGGCGCGCGGACGGCGTGACAGGCGGTTTCGACAGCGGGAGCGTCGTGCTTGTTCTGCGCGATGCTACCCGAGGCGCGGGACAAAGATGTTAACGCAATGCGGCGTGAAAAAAGACTGGCCGGCGAATGATGACCGGGCATAACGCCCAGCCGGAGCCGCGCCCCGCGACGGGAATGCATGATCCTACGTCGTCGCCTCTGTAACAGTCCACCCGTGTTTTTTTCTTTTGATTACGAAGGTTACAGGATGTCTTCAAGTGGGCATCGAGGTTGAAGGGAAGATGACAGCGGCTCAGCCTCGGGCATCCGTCAGGTATCCAGCCTCAGATATCCGGCCTCAGGTATCCAGCCTCAGGTATCCAGCCGGCGCCCCGGCGTGCCGCCGATCTCCAGCACGATCCGCGCGACGCATTCCAGCAGGGCCGGTGCCGCGCGCGAGATCAGCCAGTCGCGCGGACACTGGTCGGCCGAGCCGCCGCAGTTGACCGCATAGCGCTCGCCCGACGGACCGGTGAAGCCGAGTGCGATCGCGTTCAGACCGTCGTACCACTCGCCGGTCGCGATCGCGAAGCCGCGTTCCATGGTCTCCTGCAGCGCGCTGTCGAGCCGGCTGCCGACGTGGCCCCAGTCGTCGCCCTCGGCGGCTTGCAGGCCGATCAGCAGCTTTTCCCGATCGGCGGGCGCGAGCGCGGCAAGATAGGCGCGGCCGATCGCGGTACGGCTGATATTCATGCGCGAGCCGATTTCGAGACGCGACACGAGCACCGCCGAGCGCGGCCGGATCGCGTCGATCACGACCATGTCGAGCCGGTCGCGCACCGCGAGGTGCACGGACAGCGCGGTACGTTCGGCGAGTTCGATCAGGAACGGCCGTGCGCGGGCCCGGATGTCGAAGTTGCGCAGAAAACCGTTGCTCAATTCCAGTACCGACGACGTCAGCACGAAGCGCTCGCTGTCCGGCAGGCGGAACAGGAAGCCCGCGCCGACGAGGGTCGCGGTGATGCGCGACACGGTCGGCTTCGGAATGCCGGTCAGTTCGGTCAACTCGCGATTGCTGAGCGGCGCGTCGGCGGCGGCAACGGCGCGCAACACGGTCAAACCGCGCGCCAACGCGGTGACTTCGTCGCCGGACGCGTCTTTATCCTTGAGCGGGTCTGCTTCCAGCCGGGTCGACTTGGGTCTGATCATGTGTTTTTCTGGAACTTTATTTCAGTTTTTTGTACACGGCAGCGGAGATGAGCGATGCAAAACGGGTCGCCGGTGAGCCCCAAAATGGGGCATTTAATGGAATTTTCCTCAGAAGATTCATTGTATCGGAATATTTTGCCGGTGCGACGAATGGCTCTTTAGATTTTGCTTGACTTAGTCAGCATAACCATAAAAAATGGAATCTCATTTCGAAAGACGGTTTCAGGTTCGGTTATTTGCAAGTGTAGAACCTGCCGTGGCCCGCGCAGTGTCTGGTCGAGTGTCCTTAAACAGTCCACCTTTACAGTCTGTGCCGCGCGCTCTTCGGGGCGCTGTAGTGTTGGGTCAACGCTTTCGGATCCCGTCTCTCAGGTTCTAGCACGGCCCTCGGAATGGCTAGAACTTTTTAAGGCGTCACGGCAACGTGACGCCTTTTTTTTCGCCCTCGGTTTTTCCCTCCTTTTCCCAATTTCTTTCGTGCTGTCGGCATAACTACGACGCTGCTTCCTCAACGCGTGCACCGCCGCCCCGGCGTAGAATCTGTCGCGCTCGCAGGGGCGACGCGTCGTCACAGGACCGGATATGGAAATCAAATGGGTTGAGGATTTCATCGCGCTTGCCCGATATCAGAGTTTTTCACGGGCAGCGGAATTTCGTAACGTGACCCAGTCGGGTTTCAGCCGGCGAATCCAGTCGCTCGAACAGTGGGTGGGCGCGGACCTCATCGACCGCAGCAGCTTTCCTCCGGTGCTGACGCTAGCGGGGCGGCTGTTTCAGGAGGCCGCCGAGGACATCATCGAGAAGCTGTTCGATACGCGCGCCATCATCCGGACCGAGCAGCGAATGGCCGGCAAGGGCCTGCAGATCGCGGCGGGCCACACCATCGCGCTCAGCTTCCTGCCGGCGTGGCTGAAGACGCTCACCGCCCATTTCGGCGAAGTGCGTGCCCGGGTCGTCCCGACGAACGTGCACGACTCGATCCTGATGCTCGTCAACGGCAACTGCGAACTGATGTTTGCCTACCATCATCCCGAGTTGCCGTTACACCTCGACCCCGCGCGATATCAGCATCTGACGGTCGGCGTGGATACCTTCATGCCGGTGTGCCGGCCCAATCAACGTTCGGGGCCCGCGTACCGGTTGCCTGGCACCGCCAACCGGCCGCTTCCTCTCATCTCCTATACCGAGACGAGTTACTTTGGCCGCTGCCTCGCGTTGCTGCTGGCGCGCGCCGCGTCGACGCCGGCGCTGCAACTCCATTACGAATCGGACATGGCCGAGGTGCTGAAGAAACTCGTGCTGGAGGGTGAGGGCGTCGCGTGGTTGCCGAGGAGCTCCATCGTTGCCGAACTGGACTCGGGCGCGCTGGTGCCGGCGGGGCGCGCCGAGTGGCAGCTTGAAGTCGAGCTTCGGGTGTACCGCGACGCGTCGAATCGCAGCGAGTTTATCGAGAACCTCTGGAGCCACCTTCGAGCGGCATCACAGCCGTCGTAGCAGGGTTTTCATGGGTTATGCGAGTCCCGCATAACCACATGCAGCACTCGCATCGCGATTTTTTTGTCTCTCCCTATTATCCGTCCCATACGGGATCCAGCTGATCGACTGGGTTCCGCCACTCACGTGTCGGGCGCCGTCGCGCGCGTGCCTCGCACTATCCACTGGACGGATGCAAATGAAGAATCGCCTCACGCTCTATATCTTTGCCGGCATGGTGCTCGGCATTGTGGTCGGCTACGTGTGTCACCGGTCGGCCGGCGATGTTAATCAGGCAAAAGCCATTGCCGCGTATTTCTCGGTCATCACCGACATCTTTCTTCGCCTCGTGAAGATGATCATCGCGCCGCTCGTTTTCGCGACGCTGGTGTCGGGCCTCGCCGGCATGGGCGGAACGAGCGAGGTCCGGCGAATCGGCTTGCGCTCCGTCGGCTGGTTTCTGTGCGCTTCGCTGTTGTCGCTCGCGCTTGGGCTGCTGCTTGCCAACGTGCTTCAGCCGGGTGCGGGCTTGCATATGGTGCAGACCAGCGCCGATGTCAGCACGGGTCTGAACACCGCCGGTCTTAACTTCAAGGATTTCGTGACCCACGCGTTTCCGACCAGCATCGTCGACGCGATGGCCCGCAACGACATTCTGCAGATCCTCGTGTTCTCGGTGCTGTTCGGCGTCGTCCTGAGCGTGCTCAAGGCCGATCCGCGCGTTGCGCCGCTGATCGCCGGTGTGGATGCGCTCGTGCCCGCCATGCTGAAGCTGACGGACTACGTGATGCGTCTTGCGCCGGTTGGCGTATTTGGCGCGCTCGCCTCGGCGATCACGCTTCATGGGCTGGACGTGCTGACCACTTACGGCAAGCTGATCGGCAGTTTCTATGTCGGTCTGGTGCTGCTCTGGACCCTGCTGATCGCCTTCGGCCACGTCTTTCTCGGGCGCTCTATCTGGGCGCTGCTGAAGGCGGTTCGCGAGCCGGCGATGCTCGCATTTTCGACGGCCAGCAGCGAGGCCGCCTATCCTAGCCTCAGCGAAAAGCTCGAGGCGTTCGGCGTCGACAAGAAGGTGGTGGGTTTCACCTTGCCGCTCGGCTATGCGTTCAATCTGGATGGTTCGATGATGTACCAGGCGTTCGCCGCGATTTTCATCGCGCAGGCGTTCGGCATCGACATGCCGCTGGGCGCGCAGATCATGATGCTGCTCGTCCTGATGATCAGCAGCAAGGGGATGGCCGGTGTCGCGCGCGGCTCGGTGGTGGTCGTCGCGGCGGTGGCGCCGATGTTTCATCTACCGGCTTCCGGCGTCGTGCTGATTCTCGCGATCGACCAGATTCTCGATATGGGGCGAACGGCCACGAACGTGATCGGCAACAGCGTCGCGACGGCGGTCATCGCGAAGTGGGAAACCCAGCGTGCGGTCAAGCGCGCGACCGTGGTCGAGGACAGCGCGTTCGCCCGGCTGCGGAGCGAGCCGAAATGACCGCAGCGCAGACCAGGGCCGGGCGGAAGTTCGGCGTAGTCGGCGGTCTTGGGCCGCTGGCGGGCGCGGACGTTTTCTTCAAGCTGATCAAGTCGCTGTCGGCCACCTGCGAGGCTGAGCATGCCGACGTGATCGTCGAACAGCACCCGTTCGGCACGGCAGGTTCGAGGGCGGAAGCGTCCACCGGGCGGATGCTGTACATCTTCGACATGATTCGCGGCTTCGAGAAACGAGGCGTGACGACGGTGCTGCTCCCGTGCTTCGTCAGCCATACCTTCATCGACGAATTGAAGGCCAATTCGCCGCTGCAGATCGTCGACATGATGGAGGGAATCCGGCGCCATGTACGGCGTCGTTTCCCGGCCGTCCGTCGAATCGGCGTGCTCGCGTCTGAGTACATACAGCGCCGGGGGCTGTTCGAGACGTACTTCACGTCACCCGGTTTTGACGTCATGTATCCGCGGTTGCGGGAGGGCGTCGACCTCGTCGCCGAGGCGGTTTATGGGCCTGACGGGCTAAAGAGCGGTTGCCTGAGCGGCCGGCCGGTCGAACTCCTGCGTGTCGCGTGTGATGACCTGATCTCGCAAGGGGCCGACATCATCGTTCCGGGGCTGACCGAGATCGCGCTGGTCGCGGAAAGTATGGGCCCGTTGACGGTGCCGTTGCTGGACTCGAACCTGGCTTATGCGCAGTACGCGGTATCCGGCCGGTATGCGTTGCCGGAGACGCCGTTCAAGGTCGGTGTGGTCGGCGGTGTCGGGCCGGCCGCAACCGTCGATTTCATCGAAAAGGTGGTGCGCAATACGCCCGCGGCGAGAGACCAGGACCATATCAAACTGCTGGTCGAGCAGAACCCGCAGATTCCCGATCGAACCGAGAGCCTGATCGGCGATGGAGCGGACCCAACCCTTTCGCTCTATGCGACGTGCAAGAAGCTCGAACATGGCGACGCGGACATCATCGCCATTCCGTGTAATACCGCGCATGCGTTCGTCGACCGCATCCAGCCGTATCTGCGCATTCCGATCGTGAATATGCTGACCGTGACGGTGCGCCATCTGCGCGAGACTTTTCCCGCGATGCGTTGCGTCGGCGTGCTGGCGACGTCCGGCACGGTCGAGAGCGGGGTCTACGCGAAAGCGCTGGCGTCGCAAGGGTTGGAGCAGGTGGTGCCGAGTCCGCCCCTGCAGGCGCGAGTGATGGAGGCGATCTACGGGAAGGAGGGCGTCAAGGCCGGCTTCACGACTGGTCAGTGCCAATCCGATATCGCCGCGGCGATGGAGGAACTCATCGCGCGAGGCGTGGATGTCGTCATTCTCGGCTGCACGGAATTGCCGCTGCTGCTGCCTCAGCCGACCTATGCCGGTGCGAACGGCGCATCGGTTCGTCTGGTGGACCCGACCGATGTGCTCGCGAGACGGTGCGTGGCGTACGCCACCGCGCGAGCGGAACCGCATCACGCGTGACCGGCTCGCTGAACGCCGTGTTCGTCGCGACACGATTGAACCGGCCGCCCTTGCCTGAAGGTGCGATTCGTCGATCGTTCAGCGCGCGACCAGCGAAACGGTCGCGATGCCGAGCACCGTCATCAGCAGCGACGCGCCGACATGAATCGCGATTTCGCCGGCCGCCCAGCCGAGCCGTCCGTCCTGCAGACGCTGCACGACTTCCGCCGAAAACGTCGAGAAGGTGGACAAGCCGCCCATCAAGCCCGTGATGACGAAAAGCCGCCATTCCGGCGCGATCTGCGGCGCCCGTGCGAAGCCGGCGACCGCCACGCCGATCACGTAGCCGGCAATCACGTTGGCGGCGAAGGTGCCGAGCGGCAAGCCGGAGAATAGTCCGTTCAGGCGGATGCCGAGGATCCAGCGGAACAGGGAACCGAGTGCGCCGCCAATGCCGACGGCAAGAATGGACCAATACATGGCAGGAGACCTGGCGATTCGGAGTGTCGATGAACCGGGCTCGGCGGGCGAGAGGATGCCGCGTCCGCGGTGATCCGGGCGTAGCAGGCATCATCAGCCACGAGGGCGGTTAGGGAGATGCCATCTCCAGCGGTCCAGTCTAACATCGCCGATCGCATGTGGGGACAGGGCAGCGCGGCGGTCCGTGAGCGCTGCCCGCAGGCGTCCCGCGCGGGTGTTTCCGCTCATGTTCCCGCTTATGTTCCCGCTCAGGTTCCCATTTATTCCGAGGTCGCCGAAATCCGGTGAATCGACAGGTCCGCGCCGTTGTATTCCTCTTCCTGATCGAGCCGCAGCCCGACCGTCAGGCGGATCGCGCCATACACCAGCGTGCCGCCGAGCGTCGCCACCGCGATGCCGCCGAGCGTGCCGACCAGTTGCGCGCCGAACGACACGCCGCCGATCCCGCCCAGCGCCCGCAGCCCGAAAATCCCCGCCGCGATGCCGCCCCACGCGCCGCATAGACCGTGCAGCGGCCACACGCCGAGCACGTCGTCGATGCGCCAGCGGTTCTGCACGCAGGTGAACATATAAACGAACAGCACCCCGGCGATGCCGCCCGTCACCAGCGCGCCGAGCGGATGCATCAGGTCGGACCCGGCGCACACCGCGACGAGTCCGGCCAGCGGCCCGTTGTACGTGAAGCCCGGATCGTTGCGGCCCGCGAACCACGCGGTCAGCGTGCCGCCGACCATCGCCATCAGCGAATTGACCGCCACCAGACCGCTGATCTTGTCGAGCGTCTGCGCGCTCATCACGTTGAAGCCGAACCAGCCGACCGCCAGTACCCACGCGCCCAACGCGAGAAACGGGATGTTCGACGGCGGATGCGCGGCGATCCCGCCATCACGATGGTAGCGGCCGTGCCGGGCGCCGAGCAGCAACACGGCGGGCAACGCGACCCAGCCGCCGAACGCGTGCACCACGACGGAGCCGGCGAAATCGTGGAACGGCACGCCGAACACGTGCGTCAGCCAGTCCTGAATGCCGAAGCGGTCGTTCCACGCGATCCCTTCGAAGAACGGATAGACGAAGCCGACCAGCACGAAGGTGGCGAACAACTGCGGGTTGAATTTCGAGCGCTCGGCGATGCCGCCGGACACGATCGCCGGAATCGCCGCCGCGAAAGTCAGCAGGAAGAAGAAGCGCACCAGCGCGTAGCCGTTGTGCGCGGCAAGCGCCTCGGCGTTGCCGAAGAATTGCACGCCGTACGCGATCGTATAGCCGATGAAGAAGTACGCGATGGTCGAGACGGAAAAGTCCACCAGAATCTTCACGAGCGCGTTGACCTGATTTTTCTTGCGCACGGTGCCGAGTTCGAGAAAAGCGAAACCCGCGTGCATCGCCAGCACCATCGCGGCGCCTAACAGGAGGAAGAGGGTATCGCTGCCGCTTTTCAGACTTTCCATCGATGTGTCCCGCTCATTTGGCAAAAAGCGGGCAGTGAACGCAAGAAGTGGGCCAAATTTGTGCTGTCCTGTGCGTTGGCGGTGCAATTGCGCACCGCGATGGGATTTCATGTCGAAGACGGGGATTTGCCGTCGCGACCGTCATGCACCTCGAAGCGGCTGGAAGGCACTTAAAAAGTGCGTCGATGTCCAGCGTGGAAAGGATTGATCCAAAATCGTGCATAACCTTCGAAAATGCTTACTTCGCATTCAAACGCCCAACGATTTATGCGCATTCGCGGCGCGCACCAGTTATGTTTGGCGCGCGAGGCCTGGAACATGGCGGCGGCGCTTTGTTTCCCGCGCAAACGCCGACATAATGTGCCGTTCCGTGCGGTATCCCGCCGGCCACCGATTTCCATCGCTCACGCATGAGACTGACCACCAAAGGCCTGTTGCTGATCGCAATTCCGGCCCTCTTCGAACTCGCGCTGCTGTCCGGGCTGGTCAAGGCGCAGTCCGACGCGGCGGAGGCGGAGCGCTGGGCGATCCACAGCGAAGACGTGCTGCGCCAGACCACCGCGATTCTCGATCCGGTGCTGGGCGAATCCGTCGCGCTGCGCGGCGCGGTGCTCGCCGGCGACAGCCGTTTCGTCACGCCGGTCACGGTGTGGATGGATGTCGATCGTCGTATCGACCGGCTGGCCGAACTGGTCGCCGACAATCCCGCGCAGGTCGAACGTGTGGTGCAGGTGCGCCAGGCGGCGCAGGCGTACCGGCAATGGTCGGACCGGGTGCAGGACCTGCTGCATTCGGGCCGGCGCCGCGACGTGCTCGACCGCTTCCGCAATCTCGCCCCTGCCGACGTGCTTGATCGTTTCAGGCAGCAGGTGGCCGCCTTCCAGGCGGAGGAGCGCCGCCTCGACACGCAGCGTTCGAACGCCGCCGAAGCCGCGCACGAGCGCCAGCAGACCCTCGTGGTCGCGGCCGTGCTCGGCTCGCTGCTGTTCGTCGCGCTGGCCGTGTGGCTGTTCACGCGCGGCGTGCGCGGCCGGCTCGCGCTGCTCTCCGATAACGCCGGCCGGCTTGCCGGCAACGAGCCGCTGGCGCCGATCGCGCCCGGCCATGACGAGATCGCCCGGCTCGACCTGACCTTGCACGAGACGAGCCGTCGTCTGCTCGAAGCCGAGCGCATCCAGGCGCGCTTTCAGGCGGACCTCGCGCGCCGCACCGACGAACTCGCGCGCATCAACGAGACGTTGCGGCAGCAGACCCAGGAAAACGAAATGTTCATCTACAGCGTGTCGCACGATCTGCGCGCGCCGCTGGTGAACCTGCAGGGTTTCTCGAAGGAGCTGATCCGCGCCTGCGACGAACTGCGCGCGGCGGTGCGCGAATCGTCGCTGTCGGTGCCGACGCGCGAGCGCATCGAGCGGGTCGTCGACGAGGATATCGGCGAAGCGCTGCACTATCTGCAGACGGCGGTGCTGCGCGCGTCGCACATCATCGACGCGTTGTTGCGGCTGTCGCGCGTCGGGCGCGTCGAGTACCGGCAGCAGAAAGTCGAGGTGGCCGACATCGTGCCGCGCGTCGTCGATGCGATGCAGGGCTCGATTCGCGCGAAGCAGGCGCATGTCACCATCAACGAGCTGCCGGCGGTGTGGGGCGATCCGACCGCGCTCGAACAGGTGTTCGCGAATCTGATCGGCAACGCGGTCAATTATCTGGACCCGGCGCGTGAAGGCCGCATCGAGATCGGCACGACGGCGGCGCCGCCTGGCGTGCATTCGCTGCGGATCTTCTACGTGCGGGATAACGGGTTGGGGATTCCGGCGGTCGCCTTGCCGCGTCTGTTCAACGCGTTCCAGCGCCTGCACGGCAATTCGACCGCGGGCGAGGGCATCGGCCTCGCGCTTGTGCGGCGCATGGTGGAGCGGCACGGCGGGCGCGTGTGGGCGGAATCGAAAGAAGGTGTGGGCACGACGTTTTATCTGTCGTTGCCTGAAGCCGAAGGGCGTGTCGCGCAACCGGTCGAGCCGCGTAGCGCGCCGGCGGCGCCGCCCGGCATACATCTGATTCGCGATGCGCGCGAGCGGCCGGCGGATCTGGCGGGACGCGATCGGCCGGATCGGCAAGCGGCGTTGAACGGCGGGGCGACGACGCGTGTCGCCGAGGCCAGGACGGGGATCGGCGCGGGGTGATGTTCGATGAAACGCGGGCTCGGTACGCGCTCGGTACCTGCTCAGTACCCGGTAAACAGCCGCCGGGGTTTCAGCAGTTTGCCGGCGCGAATCGACCAATAGCCGCCGCATGCGGCCAGCATCGCGACACTCGTGAGCGCCTGAAGCGGACCGGGATGCCAGCCCGCCAACCCTTGCAGCGTGAACACGCTGCGCTCGACGATCAATAACGCCGCCCACACCGAGCACGCAGCCTGGGCGAGCAACCGGGTGCCTGTCAAACGCCGCGCGCGGTTCTCGCGCGACCAGTCGGCCGACGTACGTGCACAGAAAAAAGCAATCGCCATCAACGTGACGGCGAGGATGACGATCCAATCGGTCAATTCCATCGAAAGACGCTCCCAAGTCGAGCGGCGACTATAGGAACGCGCTCCCGTGCGAACTATCGGACTAGTCTCAAAATTGGGATGAAATGACGACGCCTGAAACGAAAACGCGCGCTGCCGCAAGGGCCGCGCGCGCGTCGTGTTGTGTCGTTTGATGGAGGTCGAGCTGACGCGTCGACCAGCGCGATGCCGAAGACCGGTTCGATCAACAGATCGAGCCGATCGAGCCGGTCCACCCAATCGAGCCGCTCAGAGTTCGATGCGTGTGCCCAGCAGCACGAGGAACTGCCGCAGCCATTCCGGATGCGCGGGCCATGCCGGTGCGGTGACGAAATTCGCGTCGGTGACGGCGGCATCGACCGGAATGTCCGCATAGTCGCCGCCGGCCAGTTTCACCTCGGGCGCGCAGGCCGGATAAGCGGAGATGCGCTTGCCGCGGATCACATCGGCGGCGGCCAGCAGTTGCGCGGCGTGGCAGATCGCGGCGATCGGCTTGCCGGCTTCGGCGAATTGCCGGACGATCTCGATCACCTTCGGGTCGAGCCGCAGATACTCCGGCGCGCGGCCGCCCGCGATCGCCAGCGCGTCGTACTGACGCGGATCGGCGTCGTCGAACGAGGCGTTCAGCGTGAATTGATGACCCGGCTTCTCGGTGTAAGTCTGGTCGCCTTCGAAATCGTGAATCGCCGTCTTGATGCGGTCGCCGGCCTTCTTGTTCGGACACACGGCATCGACGATATGGCCGACTGCCTGCAGTGCCTGGAATGGCACCATCGTTTCGTAATCCTCGGCGAAGTCGCCGGTCAGGAACAGGATCTTCTTTGCTGCCATCGCATGCCTCCAATTGATCAACGGAACGGATCGAACGCGGAAATACGCTTCGGCAGTCTACTCCAACCCGTTTGACAGAACCGCGACGGCGCTATGTACCGCGTCCCCGGCGCCCGACAGCGTATGATGAGCGCGTTTTCGCAAGCGGAAGCCGCTCGACGCGGCTCACATCTCATCATGAATGCATTGATCCGTTCACCTTTGTTGCGCCGCGCCGCGGTGGTCCTCGTCGTGTTCGGCGGACTGGCCGCCTGCCAGAAGAACGACGCATCGGCGGGACAGGTTGCCGGCAAGCTCGACGACGCCGCCCAGGTCGCGAGCCAGAAACTCGATCAGGCCGCGAGCTACGTCGGTCAGCAGGTCGACGCGACGAAAAACGCCGCGCAGCAGAACCTCGAATCGGCCGCCTCCGCGCCGACCATCACGATCGATCCGAACGCGTTGGCGTCGACCGCGCAGGCGAATCTGCAGAACGCGGCGAGCGCGACCCAGGCACAACTCGGCAAGGCCGCGTCGCTGACCGGGCAGAGCCTGGAAAACGCCGGGCGCAAGCTGCAGGAATGGTCGGCGCAGAGTTCGGCGTCGGCGGCGAATGCCTCGGCGTCGCCGTCCTCGGGCGATGCGAGCGACGCGCAGAAGCAGATGGACAAGTGATGCGCGGCATCGGCTCGAACCTCGGCCGGGAGGCCGTCCTGTCGGCGAATAGGGTGGCGTGCGCAAACCTGTCCAACGTTTCGACGGTCAATTTGACAGGCCGATTAAATGTAACTACCATGGTTGCACTTTGTCGTCGCCGGGCAGGTTTGTCGTGAATACGAGTAGCCGGTTTGCCTTTGCGGTGCACGTGCTCGCGCTGCTGTCGTTGCAGGACGGTGTGCCGCTGTCGTCGGAGATGATCGCGGGCAGCGTCAACACGAATCCCGCGCTGATCCGCCGGTTGTTGACCATGCTCGCGGAGGCGGGGCTCACCACGTCGCAACTCGGTGCGGGCGGCGGTGCGCTGCTCGCGCGCGCGCCGGAGCAGATCAGTCTGCTGGAGGTGTACCGCGCGGTGGACGACGCGCAACTGTTCGCGCTGCATCGCGAGGAGCCGAATCCGGCGTGCATGGTCGGGCGGCATATCCAGGGCGTGCTGCGCGGCATCGTCGACGATGCGCAGCGGGCCATGGAAGCGTCGCTCGGCGCGCGCACGCTGGCCGATGCGACGGCGGACGTGGTGCGGGCCGAACGGCAGCAGGAACGCAGGCGGCGCACGCACGGCGAGGTGGCGAAGCGAGGCTAGCGCGACGGGTAGCGGGGAGCGCCGAGGTCTGGCGCAAGCCGGAACCGGGTAGAAACAAGTCGCAGCGGTAAGACTCAAGGGCGCGGCGGTCGTCGTCAGGACGCACGTGCTCGATCACCAGACGGGGCTCACGCCCCTCTTTTTTCCACGATATATGTAATCAACATAGTTACACATTGATCCATAACAGGAGTATCGAGATGAGCAAGCAACTGAAGATCGCCTTGTTTGGCGCCACCGGCATGATCGGTTCGCGGATTGCCGTGGAAGCGGCGCGTCGCGGGCATCAGGTGACGGCGCTGGTGCGCAACCCGGCGCGCGTGCCGGCCGATGTCGCGAACCTCACGGCGGTGCAGGCCGATCTGCACGACGCCGCGAGCATTGCCGCGGCGGTGCGCGGGCACGACGTGGTGGCGAGCGCGTATTCGCCGCCGAAGGGTGACGAAGCGGCGGTGGGCACGACGAGCCGGGCGCTGGTCGATGGCGTGCGTGCGGCGGGGCTCAAGCGTCTCGTGGTGGTGGGTGGCGCGGGTTCGCTCGAAGTGGCGCCCGGCAAGCAACTGGTCGACACCGACGGTTTCCCCGACGCGTACAAGCCCGTCGCGCTTGCGCACCGCGATGCGCTGACGTATTACCGCGGCGTCGGCGATCTCGACTGGACCTTCTTCGCGCCGGCCGCGCTGATCGCGCCGGGCGAGCGCACCGGCACCTTCCGCACCGGCACCGACACGCTGATCGCCGATGCCGGCGGCAATAGCCGCATTTCGGCGGAAGACTACGCGGTTGCCTTCGTCGACGCGCTGGAGCAGGGGCGTTTCGTGCGCCAGATCGCCACGGTCGCGTATTGAGGCTGGCAGGCCGGGCGCGGAGAATCGGACGCAACGCGGCAGCCGCACACGGCGGCCGCAACACGCCGGTCGCGAACGCCGCGCCGCGCAAGCGTCCTAACATTCGGTTACGCATGTTCGGTCGCGCCCGATAAAACTGCGGCTACACTGGCGCCTCCCGTTTTCCTACGGATTGCCATGCAGTCATGCCCATCGCGGCGTGAGTCCGAGGCTGCGCCGTTTAACGGCGGGCAGCCGGCGACTCGCGCCGTGTTTCATTCTTCTTCGCCAGGCGACGCTTTCGACGCCGGCTTTCACGCCCGTCGTGACGGCTCCGCGCGCTCGCTTCACAGCGGCTTCCCTCATGGCCGCTCGCTTCACGCCCGCGTCGCCGCGTGGTTGCGTCATCTGTCGTGGCTCGCCGCGTGGCTGCTGTGCATCGGTTGCCTGCCCGCGAGTGCGTGGGCGGCCGGCGTCGTCACCAGCACGCCCGTGATTCCCGCGCTGCAAAGCCTGATCAACAGCGCGACGGCGACGCCGGCGGCTGCCTCGGGCGCGTCGGCGGCCGACGCGGCGTCCGCGCCGACGCCCGCGAGCCAGGCGGAACTCGCGCGCTCGCTCGACAGCGTGATCGCCACGCTCGACAACGACCGCCAGCGCACCGCGCTCGTCGCGCAGCTCAAGAAGCTGCGCGCGGTCTCGCAGAACGTCACGCCGCCCGCGCCCGCGCAGCCGAGCCCCGGCCTGCTCGGCGCGATCGCGTCGGGCATCGCGTCGTTCGAATCCGACGTGCATCAGGGCCGTACGCCCGTGCGCTACTGGGGCGGCCGCTTCAACGCCGCCGGCAACGAGCTGTACACGATCGTCTCGGGGCAGGGGCAGGAGAGCTTCGGCCGCATTCTGTTCTCGATGATCGCGATGCTGGCCGGCTGGGGCGCCTGCGCCGGCGCGCTGATCTACGTGCAGCACCGGCTGTACCGGCGGTTCGGCATCGTGCTGGGCCTCAATCCGAATCCGACCACGCGCGAGTTGCTGATTTTCGCGCTGCGCCGCGTCGGCCCGTGGATCGTTGCGTTTCTCGCCGCGCTGCTGTTCGTCCGCGCGATGCCCGATGCGCTCGGCCGCACGCTGGGCATGGTGGTCGCGTATGCGATCGTCGCCGGCGCGGTGTTTTCGGCGATCTGCCTGATCATGTTTTCGCTGTTCGGCTCGGGGCATCGGCGCGTTGCGGTGCGCCTGCTGATCGACCACGCGCGGCGCGCGCTGTTCATGGTCGGCGTGTGCGGCGCGCTCGGCGATGCCGCGGTCAATTACGACGTCGCGCATCAACTCGGCTCGAACCTCGCCGCGCTGATATCGACGGCGGCCAACATGACCGCCGCGATCCTCACCGGCTATTTCGCGCTGGCGTTCCGCCGGCCGGTGGCGCACCTGATCCGCAACCGGCCCTACGAGCAGCGCAACGACCACAAGGCCGCCACCGATGCGTTCGACGTGCTCGCCGCGCTCTGGCACGTGCCCGTGCTGGTGCTGGCGACGGCGTCGGTGGTCGCGACGCTCGGCGGCTCGGGCTCCAGCGAGAACGTGCTGCAGATTTCGGTGGTGACGGCCTTGCTGCTGGTGCTGGCGTTTTTCCTGTCGGCGATCGTGCTGCGCATGACGCGGCCGCGCAGTGCCCGCGCCCGCCGTCGTTCGCCCTACCTGACGCGGCTGCTGCGCTTTTGCGGCACGCTGCTGACGCTGTTCATCTGGCTGTTTTTCTTCGAACTGGCCGCGCGTCTGTGGGGCGTGTCGCTGGCGGCCGTGATCGAGGAAAACGTCGCGGCGCGCGGCATCGCGCATGCGGTGACGGCGATCATCGCGACGGTGTTCATCGCGTGGCTGCTGTGGATTCTGGTCGATACCGCGATCACCGAGGCGCTCAGTCCCGGCGGGTCGCGCAACAAGGGACGCGGCCCGAGCATGCGCGCGCGCACCATGCTCCCGCTCGTGCGCAACGTGCTGCTGGTATCGATCATGACGATCGCGGGCATCGTCACGGCCGCCAACCTCGGCATCAACGTCACACCGCTGCTGGCCGGCGCCGGAGTGATCGGCCTCGCGATCGGTTTCGGCGCGCAGTCGCTCGTGACCGATCTGATCACGGGGCTTTTCATCATCATCGAGGACACGATTTCGGTGGGCGACTGGATCGACGTGGACGGCGGCCATGCGGGCACCGTCGAACATCTGTCGATTCGCACCGTGCGATTGCGCGACGGCCAGGGCGCGATCCACGCGATCCCGTTCTCGCAGATCAAGATCGTCAAGAACCTGTCGCGCGATTTCGCGTATGCGGTGTTCGAAGTACGGATGTCGTTCTCCACCGACGTCGATCAGATCACGCAATTGATCCGCGAAGTCGGCGCCGATCTGATGGCTGACTTCCGCTACCGTCGCGAGATGCTGGGTCCGATCGAGGTGTGGGGACTCGATCGGTTCGATCCGAACTGGATGGTCGTGAAAGGGCAGATCAAGACGCGGCCGTTGCAGCAATGGAGCGTGGCGCGTGCGTTCAATCTGCGGCTGAAGCGCAAGATGGACGAGGCGGGTATCGAGATTCCGGTGCCGCAGATGCGGGTGTACACGTCGTCGAAGGATAGCGAAGGGCAGCCGCTGCAGGACGACGAGATGTCGGGGTTCGTGCCTCATGTGCATGAAGCGGTGCACGAAGCGGCTCACGACGCGATGCATGCGCAGGCGGAGAAAGCGGCTGCCGCGGGGCCGGCCACGCGGGGCGGACCGCATGCGCCGCTGGCGATGGCGCGCGATGTGTCGCACGAGCCAAGGCCGGCGCCGCCGCCCACCGGACAGACCGCGCCGGTTCCGCCGCAGATTCCGACGGCCGGCGATGCGGGCGGGAAGAGTTGACGAGGAAGCCCGGCGGCGTGGCCGATTAAACCTTTGAAGCGTTAAAGCGTTAAAGCGTTAAAGCGTTAAACCAGCGCCGGCGCCTCCGCCACACGCACGATGTCGTTCACATGCGTGGCGATCTGCGCGCCCGCGACGCCGTAGATATGCAGCGAGACAGCCGGCGTGGCCGTGGCCGGATCATCCGCCATCGCCCTGTTTCCCAACCGATGAATCCCACCGCGCCCGCCGCGCACGAAGGACACCGCGCCCTGCTTGCGCGCCTGCGTGCGGGCAGCGCTCGCGCAATGCCGCGCGTCGTCCCATTCGAATACGGTTTCGCTCAGCGTGCCGTCCAGCACCGTGTAACCGCACCACGTGTGATGCGCGTGCACCGGACTCGCCTGTTGCGGCAACCACACCAGCGACGCGATCGCATAACGCCCTCGCGGATCGGCAGCCAGCAGATGACGACGGTAGTTGTCCGTCGAGCTTTCGCGTTGCGCCGGGCTCAGCAGTGCGGGGTCGGCGGCGGCTTCGGCGAGCACGATGCGCATGCTGCGCGCGAAGAACGTCGAATTGGATGGCTCGGGGAAGGCCGCGCAGGCGTCGAAGATCGCGTCGAGCGCGTCGCACAGACGTGCGATCGATGCGCTGCGTCCGGCGGAAGACGGGGCGAGAGGCGTGGAAAGCGGCGTGGAAAGAAGGGCTTGGCTCATGGTCGTCGCGCGGCCCGTTGGCGGCGCTCGCGGTTATTTTCGGGTAGCGATATTTATACCTGTTTGCGCTGAGAAAGAGTTTCCATATAATTCCCTCCAGAGTCGCAAAAGTAGAATAATTTCCTATGGGGGTGTCATGGTGGGAATGGATATCATCGACCGGAAGCTGCTGGAGCTGTTGCAGGAAGACGCGACCATGCCGATCGCCGAACTCGCGCAGCGCGTGAATCTGTCGCAAACGCCTTGCTGGAAGCGGCTGCAGCGCTTGAAGGAGGCCGGCGTGATCCGCGCGCAGGTGGCGCTATGCGACGCGCGCAAACTCGGCGTGGGGACCACGGTATTCGTCGCGGTACGCACGAATCAGCATACCGAGGCGTGGGCACAAACCTTCACGCGCGCGGTGCAGGATATACCGGAGGTGGTGGAGGTTTATCGGATGAGCGGTGAAACCGATTATCTGTTGCGCGTCGTGGTATCGGATATCGACGACTATGACCGGGTTTATAAGCTGTTGATCGCGGCTGTCCCGCTTTACGACGTGAGCTCCAGTTTTGCGATGGAGCAGATCAAGTATTCGACCGCCTTGCCGGTGCGTTATACCGCGTGACACCAAATTAAGCGGCTGGCCTCGCCGACCTGAGCGCGGCTGGCCACGCGTCGGTGCGGCCAACCTGACCAAATGCTTTCTGGTGTAATAGAACTGAATGGTTGACTAATTTATCTCGCATAGAAATATCCGGGATTTCATTTTCTTGACACTTATTTGCTGTTTGCCGATTTTCCCGCCAGGTATTGGTCTGTAGAATCCCGGGCTTCGGACTGAAAAATAATGTCAGGTGCGGGATGGATACCCAGAACATAATCGGGGCGATAAAAGGCGGACTGCTTCAGCAGGACCGCCTGATTAAACTGGATACCCCGGCGGGGAATAACGTTTTGCTGCCGCAGCGCGCGCTCGGCAGGTCGAGAATCGGGCGTGATTTCGGCTGGACCGTCGATCTCGTGTCCACCGCCGCCTCGGGCGACGTCCAGTTGAAGACCTTGATCGCGCAGCCGGTGACGCTGTGGATCCAGCAGTCCGACCGCTCCTATCGTCCGCATCACGGTTACGTGCACACGGCGCGCCGGCTTGGCGGGGACGGCGGGTTGACGTCGTATCAGATCGGTTTCGCGTCATGGATGCACTTCTTGCGGTTCCGTCGCGACCAGAAGTACTGGCAGGACAAGAGCGCCGACGAAATCATCACGGACGTCTTCAATCAGCATCCGCAGGCGCAGGGGATGTTTCGTTTCGCGCTGTCGCAGCCGCTGCCGTCCCGCTCGTATTGCCGGCAGGATGAAACCGACTGGAACTTCGTGCATCGACTGCTGGAGTCGGAAGGACTTTATGGTTTCTGGCAGCAGGCCAGCGACGGCAAGTCGCACACGTTGGTGATCACCGACCGTCTGCAAACGCTCACGCCGCTCGCACCGGAGCAGGTCGATTTCTATCGTGCCGGAACCGGCAGCGAGACGGATGCGCTGGTGCAATGGTCGGGCACGCGCACGCTGCAATCGGCGTTGCTGTCCACGCGCACGTTCGACTACAAGAATCCGTCGACGCCGTTCAATCCGAAGGCGACCAGCGTGCCGACCCTCGCGAATCAGGGGGCGTTGCCGTCGCAGATGGAGGTGTACGAGTACACCGGCGGCTACACCTATCCGGAGCAGACGCGCGGCGATCATCTGTCGAAGATCCGGATGGAGGAATGGGAGTCGCGGGCCAAGCGCTTTCATGGCGAAGGCGGGTTGCGTGCGATCGATGCAGGGGTGCGCTTTACCATCGCCGGCCATCCGGAGCACGACAACGATGCAGCGGGACAGCGCGAATTCGCGGCCATCGAGGTCACGTGGACGATCGCCAACAATCTGCCGTTGTCCGGACATGAAGCCGACTTTCCGCACAGCCTGCATCACGAACTTGCACAGGCCCAGGCCGGCGATACGGGCGGCGCGTTCAGCGTGTCGCATGCCGACGGGTCGAGCGGCTTCTATCGCGTCGGCATCGAAGCGCAGCGCACGACGGTGCCGTTCCGCAGTCCGTTCGATCATCGCAAGCCGGATGCGAAGCTGGAGACGGCGATCGTCGTCGGGCCGAAGGGCGCCGAGGCCTACACGGACGGATTGAACCGCATCAAGGTCATGTTCGTGTGGGACCGCGTGAATCAGGGCGACGAGCGCGCGTCGTGCTGGGTGCGCGTCGCGCAGTCCGATACGGGCGATGGTTACGGCGCCGTGCACATGCCGCGCGCGGGCGAGGAACTGCTGATCGGCTATGTCGGCAACGATATCGACCGGCCGATCGCGCTGCATCGCGTGTATAACGGCGCGGCGAAACCGCAGTGGCATTCGAACGGCTTGCTGTCGGGGTATCGCTCGAAGGAGTTCTCGGGCGAGGGGTACAACCAGATGGTGATGGACGATTCGACCTCGCAGAATCGCGTGCATCTGTATAGCTCCAGCAGCAATGCGCAATTGCACCTCGGGTATCTGATCGACCAGACGGGCAATACGCGCGGCGGTTATCTCGGCAGCGGCTTCGATCTGAGTTCGCAGGCGTATGGTGCGTTGCGCGCCGGCCGCGGGTTGTATGTGTCGGCGCATCCGGTCACGAGCCAGCCGCTCGACGCGAGCGAGGCGAGCCGGCAACTCGCGGGATCGACGGGCGTGCTCGAAGCGGCGTCGCAGGCGAGCGAGGCTTCGCAGGCCGAGAGCCTGAAGGAGGGGCAGGACGCGTTGAAGAGCTTCGGCGATGCGACGCGGCATAGCACGACGGGGACGACGGGCACAGGCGGCGTCACGGCCGGCGGCGGCACGGGCAATGCGAATGCGTTCTCGCAGCCGGTGATGCTGTTCGCCGCGCCGGCCGGTATCGCGTTGTCGACGCAGAAGTCCGCGCATGTCGCCGCGGATCAGCACATCAACCTCGTCAGCGGGCAGAGCACGCATATCGCGACGGGCAAGTCGCTGGTGGCGAGCATCACGAACCGGTTGAGTCTGTTCGTGCAGAACGCGGGGATGAAGCTGTTCGCGGCGAAGGGGAAAGTGGAAGTGCAGGCGCACGCGGACAACGTCGAGGTGACGGCGCAGAAGTCGCTACTGCTGGCGTCGGTGACGGAGAAGGTGCAGGCGGCCGCGCAGCAGGAGATTTTGCTGACCTCGGGCGGCGCGTATATCCGCATCAAGGACGGCAACATCGAGATTCACGCGCCGGGCAAGATCGATATCAAGGGCGCGCAGCATGCGTTCAGCGGGCCGACGCGGATGGATGTGACGAACCCGGCGTTCAAGGATATGCCGACGCGGAAGTTGATGTTGAATACGATGGCGTCGCCGTCGGCGACGAATGTCGTTCCGGCGGGCATGCCTTATAAGCTGTTCGCGGACGGGGCGTTGGTGAAGCAGGGGGTGTTCGATAAGACCGGACAGTTGCCGATCGATCATCAGGTGACGACGAAGCGGTATACGTTGGAGATGGCGAATGGGGTGACGCATGAGATTCCGGTGCCGGGGGAGTACCGGGATGCGGCGAATGGCGCGCTTGCGAATCAGGGGTTTCAGTTTCATGAAGTGCTACCAGACGGCGAGACGCCCGCGCCTGACCGTGCGTTGCATCGGCAGACCTACAGCGATCTTCTCAATCCTCCTTCGGACACGTAGACATGGCAACACCTAACACGACGATCACGACACCCATCGCGCAAAACCAGACGAACACCTGCCGAGTTGCGTTACCTTGGTTCGTTCAGAATACCGAGTACTCTCCCGCGTCGTGTACTTACCTCCCGTTGGTCAACGGAGAGGAAGCGTTTGGCGCCGTGTATGACGCGATCCTTGCCGCGAAGCACTCGGTCGATATCATCTGCTGGGGGTTTCAACCATCGATGTATTTCAGACGAGGTAGCGGCGGTACGCGAACAATTGGTAGTCTGCTTGTGCAGAAGGGCAAGCAAAACGTGAAAGTTCGCCTGCTGTGCTGGCACGATGACTATTATTTATCGCAGTTGGGTGAGACCAACATGCCGGGCGAAAACTTCGAGACGTGGTTCAAGGCGGTAATTCCTGATTGGGTCTACAAGAAAGTCTCACTGCTTGCGCGCGACTATCAAACGTTGTCTGAGCGTGTTTACGACACGGTGTGGTATTACTGCGCCAACTTGAACAATGTCACGATGGCGGGGATGTGGGAGACGATCTCGCGCAAATGGAACTGGCTGACCCAATACCCTCTTACCTTCTCAAATGTCGAGTTCGCGACGCGCGATTTTCCGCTCATGGAACGAAGTGAAAGCGTGTGGCGACTGTACTTGCACGGTAAGGATACCGAGCGTGATCCTCGAACAAAGTTGACGAACGCGTCCGTGACGGGGTTCCTGACTCCCTCTCATCACCAGAAAATGGTGCTGATCGACTATGAGGATCCGAAGCTGGCGACAGGTTTTGTGATGGGGCATAACATGCTCGATCAGTACTGGGACAAAAGCGATCACAGCGCCACGCGGCACGAGCCCGAGCAAGGTCGCAACGGACCCTATCCATGGCAGGATGTCTCCAGCCGGGTGACCGGGCCAATTCTGGAGTTTCTTAACAAGAACTTTTGTCAGGCGTGGGACCTCGCGACGGGTCAAAGTCTGGGAGCGTCGCGCCAAGGTATGGCAAAGTCGCTGATTCCTCGACCTGACGGTGGATCGGGTCCGAAGGTGATGGCGCAGATCCTTCGTACACAGTTGCAGACTGGTAAGGACAAAAGTGGCAAGGCGTTGGCGAACGTCGCAGACATCGAGAAGATGTACCTTCAGGCGGTGAACAACGCGACAAGATACGTTTTTATTCAGAACCAGTATTTCCGGTTCGTGCCGCTCGCCAACCAGATCAAACAGTCAGTGGCGCAGCAGATTAAATGTGGGCGCAACGTAAGTAGGGATGGTTCGGTTCACCTGTTTGTAATCACGAACTCTATTGACGACGGAGTGGGGCCCGGTAGTCTCAACACCTATCGAATGCTGGACGCATTAGGACAGAAAAATGCCATGCCGGGTGTTGAACGGGCACCGAAAGATGCTGCGCTGGATGCGCAACAGAGCGCGCTTGAGAAAAAGCTCGCGAGCGACCTGAATCAGCGGACAAAGCTGGAGGGCGGGCAGGGTCCGCAATTGGGTTCTTTTGATCCAATGGAAGCACAGAGTGCTTTGTCGGCTTTCAGTCAGAACGAAGATGCTCTTCAGAAGGATCAGCAAGATTTGGAAGAGTTGCAAAGACGCAGAACCGAAATCAGTCGCAAAGAAATTGAGAACGTGGACGTGCCGTCAATGAGCATTCCAGGTCTAAAGGTTCACGTGTGCACATTGGTTGCGCCTGACTCGCCTGCGGGGAACTGGCTTCCAGTGTACGTGCACGCAAAGGTGATGACTATAGACGATGCGTTCACGACGCAGGGTTCCGCTAATCTGAATTCCCGCAGCATGGAGAACGATAGCGAAATGAACATCTGTACTGATGATGCGGGCGTAGCGCATTCGTTGCGGGTGAAGCTGTGGAACCTGCATACAAAGGGGCAGGGAGCCCAGGATGATCCGGCGGTCGCGTTCGATCGTTGGTCGACAATTATCAAAAATAACAATGACCTTTTGAACGTAGGGAAACAATCTCCTATGGCCTCGCTTGTGGGCTTTCTTCGTACATCAGCTACCCTCAGCGGCGTAGATTAAATTATGAAAAAAAACGCACTGGTCATCGTTCTGGCATTTGTTCTATGCGCTTGTACGAAAAAGGATACTCCGTTGGCCCCATTACCTGACACAAGCGCCGTACGCGCCAATCTTGCCTTCACTTGCGTGCATGAAGCGGACCGTCTTCCTGCACTTGATCCTGAAGCGGACAAGCTGTTCAAGTATGCTCGTTATCTGGAAAAAAAAGACGGGCCGAAAGATTTCAACAACGTTTCCCGCTACTATCGGATTGCCGCAGCCCATGGACACTACAAGGCCAATCGAAATCTGCAATTGTTGATTGCACAGGGGCTCGCCGACTCGCCGGATGCGCCAAAGGAGTCGGTCGATCTTGCCATGCAATTGGTTATCGAAGGGGTGCCGAGCGGCTACTATGATATCGGTCACTATCTCGAAACTGGTTATGGCCTGAAACCTGACATAGAAGCTGCATTGAGCTACTTCCGTAAAGCAGCGGATCTGGGAAATCCAGAAGCACAGGCATATGTGGCTGAACAACTCGCTCCTCACGATCGAGCCCCTGACATCGCGAAACAGATGCGCCAGTGTGCGGCGGACCAGGGATATGGGGATGCCGCGAATTCGTTGGCGATCAATCTAAAGAACAGCGGGCTCTACCCGGAAGCCGTCGTCGCGTATCAAAAGGGTGTGGAAGCTGGCGATATATTGTCGGCAATGGCTTTAGGGGACGGATTTACAGCGCCGCCTAGCTCTGATCGTCTTACGTACCTTGCCTTGCCAAGCGATCCCGAGCGTGCGCGACGATATCGCGAAATTGAGCATTTTATTCGCAGCAACGACGGCAACAATCCCAAGATTCCTGACATTGACAAAATCGTACCTTTACCTCCGGCCCAGCTCCCTCCTTGGGACGGAAATTTCCTATGGCAGAAGCAGCGGGACGCCGCCGCGCTGCCAGTGAAACCCTCGGATGAGCTTGTCGAACAGATGGCAAAAGCGAAAGCTCTTGATCCAGTAACCGGCCTCCCGTTAAAAGGGTTGCCTGAGAATACGCCCGCCATAGATCAATCCGCGGCCGTGACGCCACGCGTCCCAATCGGAACGATTGCCGCAACTGGCGAGGTATGTCCGGAGGATGGTCAATGGTGCGCGAGGCTCGGCAAAGGTCAGACAGGCGATTCACAGCGCCGCTTCCTGAAGGGTGACGTGTTGCCTTCGCTCGTCGTGCACGAGTCGCGCAAACTCGCATTGCTCGACAAACTGATGGAACCGCGTCAGCAGATGTCGAAGGTGGAATGGGAACTGGTTGGCTATCTCGATCACCAGGCCTGATTGTTCGCGCTGAACGGAGCCAGCTATCACGATGAAACGCTACATGATCCTGACCGGCGACAAGACGACGGCTAACGGCACGGTACTCGCCCAGTCGACGTCGCTCGGTTTGAACGATAAAAACATCGCGCATGAAAACGATGAAGTTTCGTGTCCGGCATGTCACTCGACAGGCAAGATCCAATGCGACGGTCCGCGCATTCCGATGACGGGACCCGATGGTCGTCGTGTCGCGCTGAGCGACGATCTGTGCATCTGCAAATGCAATCCACCGCCGAAGCTTGTCGCTTCCCAGCAGGCGATGTCGGTGGATGCTTGATGGCTGATAGATTGATCAGGGGCAGGCAGGGCAGGCGTCGTCTGGCTATCTCGCTCGCTCTGCTTGTTTGCGGGTGCACGCAGAAAGATGCTGCGACAGCCCAGTTGCCTGACTTGAGCGCCGTGCGCGCCAATCTTGCGTTCACTTGCGCGCACGAGGCTGATCATCTGCCACCGCTTGATCCAAACGTCGACAGCGTTTTTCAGTACGCTCGCTACTTGCAAAAAAAGGATGGACCGAAAGACTTTGACGATATCCTGCGGTACTACCGAATCGCGGCAGCAAACGGCCATTACAAGGCTAACGAGAACGCGCAGCTATTGATCTCGCGGGGACTTGCGCTTTCGCCTGACGGAGCCAAAGAGGTAGTAGACCTTGCCGCACAACTAGTCGCTCAAGGTGTTCCAGGAGGGTACTACGATATTGGCTACTATCTTGAAACGGGTTACGGCCTGAAGAAGGATCCAGAAATGTCGTTGCGCTACTTCCGGAAGGCTGCAGATCTAGGCAATCCCGATGCGCAGTATCGTATCGGTGAACTGCTTGCCCCGGTGGATAAGGCGCCGGACATTGCAAAGCAGATGCGCGAATGCGCGACCGACCAAGGGTACGGCAAAGCAGCAAAGATGCTAGGCATTGATCTGAAGACTGACGGACACTACGCAGAAGCGATCAAGGCTTTCCAAAAGGGGGTTGCAGCGGGGGATAGCCTGTCGGCTTCTTTTCTTGAATCCGGTTTTAAGGACCCTCCGAAAACTGATCAACTGGATTACCTCGCATTGCCCAATGACCTCGAACGAGCAAGGCGTTATAACTTGATCGGTAAATTCCTTGACCGTCACGAAAGCCGCAACCCCAAAGTCCCCGACATCGACAAAATCGTTCCATTGCCACCTGCAAAACTCCCACCGTGGGACGGCACGTTCCAATGGCAGAAGGAACAGGACGCCGCGGTGCCGCCGCAGAAGCCTTCCGACGAACTTATCAACGAGCTCGCCAAGGCGAAGAATCTGGATCCGGCAACCGGGCTACCGCTGGCTGCTTCTTCGAGCAAGACCTCGTCTGAAGATCAACCCGCGACGCTCGCATCCCGAGTGCCGATCGGTACGGTTGCGACCACGGGTCAAATGTGTCCTGAAGACGGCGTGTGGTGCGCGAGGCTCGGCAAAGGTCAGACAGGCGATTCACAGCGCCGCTTCCTGAAGGGTGACGTGTTGCCTTCGCTCGTCGTGCACGAGTCGCGCAAACTCGCATTGCTCGACAAACTGATGGAACCGCGTCAGCAGATGTCGAAGGTGGAATGGGAACTGGTTGGCTATCTCGATCACCAAGCCTGATTGTTCGCGCTGAACGGAGCCAGCTATCACGATGAAACGCTACATGATCCTGACCGGCGACAAGACGACGGCTAACGGCACGGTACTCGCCCAGTCGACGTCGCTCGGTTTGAACGATAAAAACATCGCGCATGAAAACGATGAAGTTTCGTGTCCGGCATGTCACTCGACAGGCAAGATCCAATGCGACGGTCCGCGCATTCCGATGACGGGACCCGATGGTCGTCATGTCGCGCTGAGCGACGATCTGTGCATCTGCAAATGCAATCCACCGCCGAAGCTTGTCGCTTCCCAGCAGGCGATGTCGGTGGATGCTTGATGGCTGATAGATTGATCAGGGGCGGGCAGGGCAGGCGTCGTCTGGCTATTTCGCTCGCTCTGCTTGTTTGCGGGTGCACGCAAAAAGAAGCTGCGACAGCCCAGTTGCCTGACTTGAGCGCCGTACGCGCCAATCTCGCATTTACGTGTACCCACGAATCCGATCATCTTCCGCCACTCAAGGCAGAACCTGACAGCCTATTCCGATATGCTCGTTATCTGCAGAAGAGGTCTGGACCGAAGGACTTTGACGATATCCTTCGCTATTACAGAATCGCAGCGGCGAACGGCCACTATAAAGCGAATGAGAACGCGCAGTTGCTGATCTCGCAGGGCCTTGCCCTCTCACCTGAAGGTGCAAGGGAAGCCGTTGATCTGGCCACGCAGTTGGTTGCGGAAGGCGTGCCCGGCGGGTACTACGATATTGGTTACTACCTCGAGACAGGTTACGGTCTTAAGCAAAACGAAGTCGTATCCTTGCGATATTTCCGCAAAGCGGCCGATTTGGGAAATCCTGATGCGCAATATCGTATCGGTGAGTTGCTTGCACCGATCGATAACGCGCCGGCGATTGCGAAGCAGATGCGTCAGTGTGCGGCAGATCAGGGTTACGGCAAAGCCGCAAAGATGCTAGCGCTCGACCTGCAGGTCGACGGTTTTTATGCAAACTCAGTTAGAGCGTTCCAGAAGGGAGTCGAGGCAGGCGACTTGCAATCGGCCTCGTTCCTAGAAAACGGCTTCAACGGTGTTCCGCAAAGCAATCGCCTTTACTATCTAGCGCTACCAGAAGACTCCGAGCGTGTGCGGCGTTATAGCCTTATCGGCGATTTTTTGAGTCGCCGAGAAAATCAAAATCCCAAGCTCCCCGACATCGACAAGATCGTTCCGCTGCCGCCTGCAAAGCTGCCGCCATGGGACGGCACATTCCAATGGCAAAAAGAACAGGACACAGCGACGCCGCCGCCCAAGCCCTCCGACGAACTCATCAACGAACTGGCAAAGGCAAAAGATCTCGATCCGGCAACCGGCTTGCAGCTAAAGACTAACTCCGGTGCAACGCCTTAAGCATCAGCTCGCCATGTCGCTGAAAAAACTCGCCCGTTTTTCTTGCGTTCGTTCACGTTCCATCTAGCATCTAAAAGCCGCAAGGGTTGCTTTTAGTAAGTCGCGTCAGCACCGCCGTTGGTGCAATTTCCCCTGAACGCGGCTCGTTCAGGTACATCGTATTGACAGTTGGGCAATGAGCATCGACATAGTTGCCAAGGCCACGCAGATCGGCTTCACTGATCGACGTACCGCCGTGCGCAACGCAATAGTCATGTTCTGTTTCAGCCAAGCAGACCTGATGGTTCCAGGCCGCACGCTGGAACCTCATGCCACCTTCCTGCGTTTGTTCGAGGTCAGCCAGATTGGCGCACGGAGAACCCGAGCGAAACGTAAACGAAAGACGGGTCCCAATATCGTCATTCGTTTGGCCAGCGTAGCCGATGAACGACGTGGTCATGCCGCCACCGACCGGATGCGCCGCAGGCAGCGCGTGAGAGATGTCTTCTTTGGTGATACACGCGTACACCTGCAACGAAGTAAATTTCAGATCGGCTTCGGTAGTGTTCTGCATCCGAAAACGATCAGAGCACCGAATGATGTGATCAACCGAGTACTGAATCGACGGAGGGTCAACGCCAGGCGGCAGCGCCGCGCTCCATCTCGCGTCGGCGAAATGGGTATGCGTGTACCAGCTTTTGTCATCGGCAAAGACTGTTGTTCGGATAACCTGCCTAGGACGCCAATCGCCGCGGCAGTCGGGCGGCATCGGGATCCCGTCGCCTGTCCGAGACTGGAAGCCGACGCCGAGCACACGCATCGTCGCGTCGACGTCGAACATCGAGCCAGAATCGGCCACAGTAGCTAGCCTTTTCACGAAGCGGTCAATCATCAATGTCCGACTATCACCGGATGAGTCTGGCGAGGGGGTTCCGTTATCCGTGTCGCCAGAAGAATTGAGCGTGTGCGACGCGCTCCCAGCTTGCGAACGAGGCTCATGCACGCTGTTCGAGCATGCGCATAGCAGCATTGCTGCTATCAAAAACATTGCGAAAAATCGCATCGTCGAAGGCTGTGGGATGTTTGGTTGCGGCTGATAATATCAGCCTGCGTGGTCGATCGCATCGGCGTTCGAGAGACACAACTTAGCGCTCGCCGTTTTCACCGCAAAATCCCCTCAATCCCCGCCGCCGCCGCCCGCGCCACCTTCACCAACCGCGCCTCTCCCATCCCCTCACGAGCGTTCGCCGACAAACCCGACATCACCGTCGACACAAGATCCGTGACAACCCCCGCGACCTTCGGATGCGTCGCCGCAACAAACGTCTTAACCTGCGCGCGCCGGCCTTCCGCGGTCCGCCGCGCCAGCAATGCGCTCTCGCTGTCGCCGTGCCCACGCGCCGCTTCAAGCACGAGACACCCCGGACGTTCCGGGTCGCGCGCATAGGTCCGGGCAGCGCGCACGAGCAATTCGCCAAGCGCTTCAGCCGGCGCCCGTCCCGCTCGCAGCACATCACCCAACGGAATCTCGGTCTGCGCGTAGCGTTCCAGGACGCGTTCGAAGAAAGCCGCCTTGCTGCCGAACGCCATGTAAAAGCTGGGCGGCTTGATACCGAGCGCTTCCGTCAGCGCACTCAGCCCCACACCGTCGTAACCCGACGCATGGAACAGACGTTGCCCGACTTCCAGCGCCGCATCGGGATCGAAGGCGCGAGGACGTCCCCGTCCAGGTCTTGCTCCAGAATTTAATGTAGTGGGCACTATAAAAATCCATTGCGTTGTCGTGACCTGAAATATATAGTGACCACTACTTTAATTCAATGGATCTTTGACGATCCGACGCATAGTGCGCGCCGTACGGCGAAATTCGGGTCCGCGGCCACGCAGGAGTGCGTCATGAATGCACAAAGAAACCCGCAACGGGTCATGTAGAAGGCCACCCATAAGGAACACGCATATGAAAATCGGCATGATTGGTCTCGGCGCAATGGGCCGGGCGATGGCGCGTAATCTCGTGCAGGCGGGTCACACAGTAAGCGCATGGAACCGCTCGGGCGGTTCGGTCGACGGCGTGACGATGATCGCATCGCCGGTCGACGCGTTCCAGTGCGACGCGGTTCTCACGATGCTCTCCGACGACCGCGCAATCCGCTCCGTGCTGCTCGATGCCGGCGTGCTGAAGCATGCGAAGCCGGGCCTTGTGCACGTCGTCACGTCGACGATATCCGTGGCGTTCGCACGGGAACTCGTCGCGTTGCATGACGCGGCGGGGATCGACTATGTGTCGGCGCCGGTGCTCGGGCGACCGGACGTCGCGGACAAGGGCGAGCTCAACGTGCTGGCCGGCGGCGCGCCGCACGCGGTGGACAAGGTGCGTCCGTTGTTCGACGCGATCGGCAAACGCGTGTGGGAGATGGGCGCCGACGCGCACGCCGCGAACGCCGGCAAGATCGCCTGCAACATGATGATCACGATGGCGATCGAGGCGATGGCGGAAGCCGTGGTGTTGACCGAAGCGAACGGACTGACCCGCGAGCGGTTCTTCGACCTGATCCTGAACACCTTGTTCGGCAGCCGTTCGTATCAGATCTACTCGGCGAATATTGCCGCCGGTAACTATGAGCCCGGTTTCAAGGCGTCGCTGGGTTTGAAGGACGTCGGTCTTGCGGCCGAGGCGGCGAAAGAGGCGGGACGTACGCTACGGATGCTCTCGGCCGTGCACGCGCAGATGGCGGCGACCGTCGCGGCAGGCATGGGCGAGCGGGACTGGTCGGCCATGGCAGCCTTGACGATCGAATCAAAAGATTGAACGTGACGCAGAGCTTCACCGTCCCACGCCGCCCGATGACCGACTGTTGAAAAGCGCAAGCTGAGCGTCGAATGCACGATTGTACGCGGGCCGACCTTCACCACGAGCAACATAGGCGGCAAGGTTCGGACTTTCGTCGAGCAATCCCGACGCTCTCAACCTCAGCAGCACCGACACCATCAACAGATCGCCCGCGCTGAAAGCACCGTCGAGCCATTCGGCGTCGCCGAGTCGATCGGCAAGTTCGCCCAGTCTGCCGCGGATGCGGTCCTCGACCATCGGCAGGCGTTGCGCGTACCAGGGCTGGTCGCGCTCCTGGAATTTGACGGTCTGGAGATCGAGTATCGGCGGCTCGACGGTGTTGAGCGCGGCGAACATCCACGTGACCGCGCGGGCCCTTGCGTGCGGATCGTCCGGTAGCAGACCCGTGCGCGTGTTCGCGAGATGGAACACGATCGCGCCCGATTCGAACAGGGTCAGCCCGTTCTCCTCGTAAGTCGGAATCTGTCCAAACGGATGCCGCGCGCGATGCGCGGGTTGCTTCATCGCGTCGAACGAAACCAGCTGAACCTCGTAGGGCTGACCCGCCTCTTCGAGCGCCCAGCGCACGCGCATGTCGCGCGCCAGACCCTTGCCACGATCCGGCGAACGTTCGAACACGGTAATGACGGGAGGCAGGGACGCGGCCATGCTGGTTTCTCCTGGGTCGCCTAGGTCATCGGGCGCGGGACGCAAGTCGCCGCGCACACATTGACTCGACGTTCGAGGCCGGGCTGAATCGACATTCGTCTGCGACTTTTTTTGCAGCAGCGCGCTAAACGTGTCGAATCGCGTGCATCCGTTCAGCTTCGACTCATTGCCCCGGCGCTGCGACGGTCGCCGTTTTCTTCAGCGCTGCGTCGCCTTGGGGTGATGGCATCGCCGAGTCGACCAGTTGATCGTCGATCGCATACAACCGGCAACCGATGCCGTTGACTTCCGTGCAGAAATTCATCGCTTTCGTTTGAGCGTCCTTACCCGTCGCGAACCCATTGTGACCGTTCGGCGCGATCGCGATCGCGCGACCCGCACGCGGGTCCGCATGCAGAAAATGCTCCATGCCGGCGCCGATGCCCGGATTGACGTCGCGATACGGCACGATGTCGATGTTGTCGATCGCCACGGTCTTGCCCTGATGCGGGTCGGCATAGCGGATACGCCAGTTCAGACCCAGCGACTCGAAGAAACGGCCGACTGGCGGCAACCAGATGCGCTCGCCCGCGTAGTGGTGAAAGATCATGTGCGAGTTGCCGTCGGCGGCGACGCCTTCGTCGACATACTGCGTGTTGGGATTGCCTTCGCGATAGGCATCGAAGAAACGTCGCGACAGTTCGCCGTTGCCCCAGTACGAATCGTTGTCGCCGTACAGGAAAATTGCCGGCACGGTCGAGCGGCTGCCGAACTCGCGATAGTCGCGCACGAGCGACTCCTGCCAGCCCGTGCATTTGTCGTCGCGCATGCCGCCCGCGATATTGACGATGCCGAGTACACCGGGCAGGTTGCGTTCGCCGAGCGCGATTGTCGTGATGCCGCCTTGCGATTGTCCGATCACCACGATGTGCGTGCTGTCGACGTAAGGCAGCGTGCGCGCGTAGCCGATCGCGGCCTCGACGCTGTTCGCCCAGTGCCGTGCGGCGTCGGCCACGTTGCAGTTATCCGAGACGTACCTGCCGCCGGACGTGCCGAAGCCTTCGCGCGTCGGCACGATCACCGCGTAGCCGCGGCGCACGAATTCGAGCGACTGGCCATAGAACGATTCGTCGTTCTGGAAGGCTGCATTGCCTGGCGACTTGCCGTGATTGATGACGACAAGCGGAAACGGTCCGTCGCCCGGTGGCGTGTAGATGCGCGCGGTCAGATTGACGGCGAACAGGCCGGCGCGCAGCGGCACCTGGACTGTTTCGTCGCGCATGCCGGCGGCGTGCGCGACGTGGCTAAGGGTGGAGAGCAGGGTGGAGAGCGCGGCAGCCAGGAGTGTGCGGCGGATTGTTTTCATTTTTGTGGGGCGGCGTATTGTTAGAACCGAATGCGTTGCGTGTTTGCAAGCCCGAACCAGTGGGTCAATGCTGTCGCTTTTGGTACTAATTCGTTAACCAATCTTTACAGACTCCTGTGTTCTGAGTGATAGCGTTTTGATCCCGCTTCTGGTCATGCGGGAAAAACGACAAGTCAACTTTGCTCGGGTACACATAATGCCAGTCGTCTGCTTTTTCACGCTTAACTCGCAACAGATGTCCGCTTTATTTTGCCCAGGCTTTGGCGTTGTACCGGCGTTTTCCGGTAAGGACAGGTACGTCAATGATCCCGGGGCGACGGACGTGGCGGGCAAAGGCCCGTTGCCTGTTGGAACATACTATATTGTCGATCGCCAGAGTGGCGGCCGCCTCGGCAAACTGGAAGATGAACTGCGCAACCTGATATCGGGTACACGCCGGGATGAATGGTTCGCTCTTTATCGCAGCGATGGCGTGATAGATGACTACACGGTCGTCAACGGGGTGCGTCGCGGAAATTTCCGCATTCACCCGGTGGGTTATTGGGGTGAAAGCGATGGCTGTATAACGGTATCCAATCCGGAGGTTTTCAAGCGTCTGCGGGCGTGGATCAGGCGGCAGAAGACGGCGAAGATCCCCGGTACGCAAATGGACTATTACGCAAAGGTCGTGGTTAGATGAAACGGGCATTTATCTCCCTCGGGTTCGCCTTAGTACTTACGCTTCCGCTATCCATCGCCATTGGCCGAAACCCATGGTTCGCCGATTGGATGGCAAGCGGCAACGGCTGGCACGCGTTCGAGCCGTTGCTTCGACTATGCGGCGCGGTTGGCGTAGAAGATGATGAGAACATCGTCATCAACGTCATTCTTATCGTCAGCTTTGCGTTATCGTTGGTGCTGGTCGGACTCGCGCGACGAATTGCCGGCCGTTACAAAAGCGGGCGAGGCGCGCGCTAGCGCGGTACTCGTGTCTAAGTCATGCGATCCTCACGCGGCACGCGGCACGCGGCATGCGATCCCTCACAACGACCCATCCCCACCGCAAACCGCAAGCCTCCCGCAAGCTCACCCAGCGTAGAATGCCGCCTTCCCCGACACTAACCGCGATCCGTTCGCGAACCGAGTCCGCCTCATGAACAAACCGCCGCGCAAGAAGAACCCGACCCTCGGCATCGCCATCTTCATCGTGGTCGCGGTATCGCTGGTGATTGCCACGCTGCTCTACAACGCCATCACCGAGAAGCGCGAGTTCGACAGTCAGAACGCGCCGGCGCCGTCGATCTCATCGGACGCGGCCGCCGCGGCCGCCGTCGCGAAACCGGCGAGCGGCGCCGCGCAGTAAACGCCAACCGTCTGGCGCGGCATCGCGTCGCATCACTCTTCCGGCAGCCGGATCACGCTCGCGTCCTTGCGAATCAGCGCCGCTGCCGACAGCATCTGCTTGCACTGATGCGCGAGCAGCTTCATGTCGTGCACGGCATCGGCCGAATATTCCGCCGACTTCTCCGTATCGACCACCATCGCATCCAGTTCGCGGTTCAGCAGCTTGATCTGCTCGCCTTGATCGGCGGGCGGCGCGCTGCCCGCTTCGGCCTCGGTCAGATTGTCGCGGATCGCGCTCAGCGCGCGCTGCAGCGGCTGTAGCGACACGCCGTCGGTCTGCTGATTGGCCGACGTGCGCAACAGCGGCGCCGCCGCCGAGATCTGCGAGGCGAGCACGTGGCTGCGCACCAGCAGCCCGTTCAGTTCCGGCACGAACTTCTGCGCGGACCGCGGCTCGAGCATCATGCGCTGGAACGCCTGCCCCAGATTCGCAAACGCGACGTGCACGTTCTTGCGCGCGAGCCGGTAGCGGTAATCGCGGTCGAGCGCCACGGCCGCGGCGCTCGCGGCGGCGGATGCGCCGGCGGCCGGTTTGGCGGCGGTCGGGTTGCTGACGGTGGTCGTGCCGGCATCGGCCGCCACATTTAGCGTAGTAGCCGCATTAGCCCCATTAACCCCAGCAGCCGCGCCCGCGGTCTCCAGCGCCGCATCCGCCATCGCGGCCGCCGGTGCGCGCGCGCCGGCTTCGGTCACGGTCGCCGCCACCGCGGCGGCGGGTTTGCCGCTCCACCACCAGCTTGCCTCCAGATACTGCCGCGTGGCGCCGATCATGTTGTTGACGAGCTTGCCCATCAAGCGATATTCCCAGTACGGGAACAGATGGCTCGCCGCGATCGCGATCGCGCAGCCGACCACGGTGTCGATCGCGCGTTCGCCGATGATGCGCATGCTGCCCGGCGCCAGCAGATGGAACATCAGCAGCACATACGACGACGTGAACACCACGCTCGCGGTGTAATTGAACAGCAGCAGGCTGTAGCTCATCACCATCGACGCGAACATCACCACCATCAGGATGTGCGGATCCTTCACGAAGATCATCAGCGCGATACTGACCGCGCAGCCGATCAGCGTGCCGACGATCCGCTGACCGTTGCGCTGCTTGGTCAGCGAATACCCGGGCTTCAGGATGATGACGGTCGTCATCACGATCCAGTACGCGTTGGTGAGGGGCAGCAGGCGGCCGAGCCAGAAACCGACCGCCACCGCGATCGTCACGCGCAGCGCGTGGCGGAAACTCGGCGAGGCCATGGTCAGGTTCGAGAAGATCTGCCCGAACGGCACGCGCCGGCTCGATACGAAACGGTTGAGCGCCTGGTCCAGCCGCAGTTCGGTCTCGCCGGTACTCGGGTCGCTCGACAGGCTCTTGCGCATCTTGTCGATCAGCCGCGTGGCGCTCCAGATGCGCCGGAAGTTCGCCGACACCGCCGAATACGCCTCGGGATTCTTGCTCGGCAGCTCGTGCTTGCGCATCAACTCGATCTCGAACTCGATCGCGCGCAGTTCGGCCTTCACGTTCGAACGCTTGCGCGGCGGATGATTCTGCAGCACCGCGAGCCCGATCTCTTCGAGATCCGCGGCCGCCTTGCGGATCAGGTCACGGTAGAACACCAGCAGATCCGACCCGCCGAACGTGCTGCGCACCAGCGAATAGTCCGTGTGCGCGCCGACGAACAGCTCGTGCAGGTCGACGGTGTTGATGAACAGATTGAACAGCATCGCGCGGCGCGGTTCGAGCTTGCCGCTCTTGAGCTTCGGCAGGTTGCGCAGCACGATGTCGCGCGCGGCGTCCTGACGGTCCACCGCGGCGATCTGCCGGTCGACCAGGTTGCGGTAGCACTCGTCGAGATCGTTATCGAGGTCGTAGAAGGCGGCGCGCGCGAGCAGATAGTCGGCGCACGCGAACACGCTTTCCGCGAGCGCCTGCTGTTCGATGCGATGCATCATCCAGCGGCTCACGAAGGTCGACCAGTACGTGTACCAGAGTCCGCCCACCAGAATCCACGACGCGTTGACGAGCGCCTGCATTGGCGTGAAATGCTCCTCCAGCGTCATGATCATCATGAACAGCGTGGCGAAGCTGATCTGCGGCCAGCGGTTGCCGTACACCACGATCAGCGAGAGCACGAAGGTGAGCGGCACCACCGTGCACCACAGCGCCACCGGATTCACCGTGGCGAGCCCGGTGGCGAGCGCGGACAGAAAGCCGATCACCGTGCAGGCGAGCATCTCGTTGTGCTTGTACTTCAGCGGGCCGGGCATGTCGACCACGCACGCACCGAGCGCGCCGGTCGCGATCGTGAAGCCGAGGTCGCGATCGTGAAACACGATCAGACACAGAATGGCCGGTAACGACACGCCGACCGCGATGCGCAGGCCGCCATAAAAGTACTGGCTGTAGAGGAATTTTTTTATCTCAACCGAATAGCGCATCGACTGCCTGGATTCCACTTGCTGAGAACACCGCGGTTGAAGGGACCATCAGGGACGAGGGACAGACTCGAACTGCCGACGAGTCTAACTGATTTTGACGGGGTTTCGACCTAGGCCATTCGGCCAGGTTCTGCTCGGATGGCGCGTTTGCTATGCTGTCGCTTCCATGACCGGCGCGCCTTGCGGGCGCGGCTCGCGTCGACCGTTTCCCCAGGATCCATGCTCCAGCTTTTCTATTCGAACCGCTATGAAACCCTCGTCGGCGCGCTGCTCGACGACCTGGCCAGCGCACCGTCCGATCCCTGGACCGCGCAACCGGTCATCGTCCCCAGCGCGGCCGTGAGGCGGCGGCTCGAACTCGACATCGCCGCGCGTCGTGGCATCTGCGCGAATGTCAACTTTGGTTATCTCGCGCAGTGGCTGTGGGCGCAGATCGGCGGCGTGATCAAAGTGCCGAAGCACTCGCCGTTCGCGCCCGACCGGCTCGTATGGCGCTGCTACCGCCTGCTCGGCGACGCCGGCGAGGCGCTGCCGTGGAACGCGTCGCCGCGTCTGCGTACGTACCTCGATGCGGCGGATGCGTCGATGCGCTACGAACTGGCGCGGCGCGTCGCCACCGTGCTCGATCACTATCTGACCTATCGTCCCGAATGGCTGCGGCAGTGGCAGAAGGGCGGGTCGATCTTCGCGAGCGGCGCGGCGGACGATACCGGTCCGCGGCTGGCCGGCGCAAGCGAAGCGGCGCGCGAAGACGAGCGCTGGCAAGCCGCGCTGTGGCGCGCGGTGCTCGCCGAACTCACGGAAACGCTGGACACCTCCGCCGCCACGACGGCCGCCGCGTTGCCGCCCGCGTACCGGTTCCTGGAAGACATCGGCACGCTGGATCTCGAAGCCATTTCGAACGCACGCTGGCCCGAGGCCGTGAGCGTGTTCGCGCTGCCGACCATGCCGCCGCTGCACGTCGCGCTGCTGCGCGCGCTGTCGCGCTGGATCGACGTGCGTCTGTACGTGATGAATCCGTGCCGCGAGTTCTGGTTCGACGTGGTGAGCGCCGGCCGCGTCGAAGCGCTCGACGCGGCCGGCCAGCTCGACTATCAGCAGGTCGGTCATCCGTTGCTCGCCGAGTGGGGGCGTCAGACCCAGGCGCAGTTGCACATGCTGCACGAGTTGACCGAAAGCGCCGCGTCGGCGGAGACCGGCGACTTCACGGAGAATCCCGAACCGAGCTGGCTCGCGGCGGTGCAGAACGGCATTCTCGATCTGCGCGCGGAAGCGGAGGCCGACGAGTGGCCGGTCGAGCGCGGCATCGAAGTGCACGTCTGTCATAGCCTGTCGCGGCAACTGGAAGTGCTGCACGACCGTCTGCTCGGCTGGTTCGACGAGTTCGACGATCTGCAGCCGTCGGGCGTGCTGGTGGCGGTGTCCGACCTTGCCGCCGCCGGTCCGTTGATCGACGCGGTGTTCGGCACCACGCCCACCGGCGACACGCGCCGCATTCCGTATCGGATCACTGGCTTGCCGCCGTCGCAGGCCAATCCGGTCGCGCGTCTGCTGCTCGACTGGCTGGCCTTGCCGGAGCGCAGCGTGGGCGCGCCGGATCTGATCGAGTGGCTGCGCGTCGATGCGATCGCCGCGCGTTACGAGATCGACGCCGCGTCGCTCGAAGCCGCGCAGGAATGGCTCGCGGCGGCCGGCGCGCGGCGCGGTCTCGCGCCGGTTCCGCCGAGCGGCGAGCACGTGCCGGTCGCGCGTCACACGTTCGCGGATGCGCTCACGCGTCTCTATCTCGGCTACGCGATGCCCGAAGGCGGCGAACCGGTCGACGCGTGGTTGCCGGTGGAAGGCGCGGGCGGCTCGGACGCGGAACTGCTCGGCCGCCTGTCGCGTTTCGTCGACGACGTCGAGGCGTTCGCCGCGCAGTGCGCGATCGAACGCACACCGGTCGAATGGACGCAACTGCTGCTCGAAACGCTCGCGCAGAGTTTCGACGGCGGCGTCGAGTTCGCCGATTCGCTGGCCGCGGTGCGCGACGCGATCGACAAGATGGGCGACGCGATGCAGGCCGGCGCCCACGACGTGGCGCTGCCCGCTGCCGTGGTGCGCGGCGCGCTGACGGAAGCGCTCGACGACCCCGCGCGCGGCGGCGTGCCGTGGGGCAGCGTGACGTTCTCGTCGCTCACCAGCCTGCGCGGCCTGCCGTACCGGATCGTCTGCCTGCTCGGCATGGACGACGGCGTGCTGCCGAGCCTCGCGCGCGCCGACGAATTCGACCTGATGGCCGCGTTCGGCAAGGCCGGCGACCGGCAGCGCCGCGACGACGAGCGCAATCTGTTTCTCGACCTGCTGCTGGCGGCGCGCGATCAGCTCTTCATCGCGTACACCGGCCGCAGCATTCGCGACAACGCGCCGCTGCCGCCGGCCGCGCTGGTCGACGAATTGCTCGACCATCTCGCGCAGGTGTCGGCGGGCGAGGGCGCGAGTCCGCAGCAGGTGGAAAGTGCGCGGCATGCGTTTATCGTCGATCATCCTTTGCAGGCGTTCGCGTCGGACTACTTTGCCGCGCGCGGCGAACTGTTCAGCTACGACGCCGATCGCGCCGAACTGGCCACGCTGCTCGCCGCGCCGCAGCGGGCGGCCGCCGCGCCGTTCTTCGACCAGCCGTTGCCGGCCGAGGAAGTGCAGCCCGTTGCCTTCGACGAATTCGTGCGCTTCTGGCGGCATCCGGCGCGTTCGCTGCTGCGCGACCGCCTGGGCATCGTGCTGTCGGACGCGCAAGGCGAACTGCTCGACACCGAACCGTTCGACCTGGACTACGCCGGCCGCGATGCGCTGGCGGACCGTCTGCTGCCGGTCCTGCTCGACGTCGATGCCGACGACGACGTGATGGCCGAGCGCGTGCGCCGGCTCGCCGTGGCGAGCCCGGAGTTGCCGGGCGGCGCGACCGGCGCGGTCTGGCGTGCGCGCGAACTCAACGCGCTGCGCCAGCTTGCGGACAGCGTGCGGCGCGAAGTGGCGGCGGGCGTCGAACGTTTGCCGTTCGTGCTCGACATCGTGCCGCGCTGGCCCGATGGCCCCGACCTCGCCGGTGCGCTGTTCGGTCCGCACGACGCGACGCTGCGCGAGGATGCGCAAACGCCGCTGCAACTGCACGGCACCTTGAACCTGCTGACCGAAACGGGCCAGGTGATTTTCCGGTACGCCAAGCCCAGTGCACGCGACTATCTGTCCGCGTGGCTTGCGCATCTCGTCTATTGCGCGGTGCGCCCCGAAGGGCCGCGCCGCACCGTCTGGCACGGCAGCGGCGAGAGCTTCGAACTCGCGCCGGTCGCCGCGCCGCTCGACGAACTCGCGCCGCTGGCCGCGCTGTTCAGGGCAGGGCGCCGCCTGCCGCTGCGCTTCTTTCCGAAGAGCGCGTGGAGCCGGGTGAGCGAGAGCGAGTCGGCCGCGCAAGGCGTGTGGATCAACGACCGCGTGCGCGGCGAGTCCGACGACGCCGCATTGCGCATCGCGCTGCGCGGCACGCCACTCACGCTCGATGAACCGTTCGGCAGTCTCGCGTCGATCCTGTTCAAACCGTTGCTTCAGCATCTGCGGAGCGCGTCATGAGCGGCGCCGCGCACAACTACGCGCTGGTGGCCGAGGAGCTGGACGTATTCGGCTGCTCGCTCGACGGCGTGAACCAGATCGAGGCGTCGGCGGGCACCGGCAAGACGTGGAATATCTGCGCGCTGTACGTGCGTCTGCTGCTCGAAAAGAACCTGAACGCCGATCAGATTCTCGTCGTCACGTTCACCAAGGCGGCCACCGCCGAACTGCACGAACGCATTCGCGGCCGGCTCGCGGAACTGCATCGCGCGATCGAGCTGGACGACGACGGCGGCGACCCGTTTATCCGCCGGCTGTTCGACACCACGCTGGCGCCGGAGCGCGGGATCGCGCGCGACGCGGCGTTGAAGGTGGTGCGGCGCGCGCTGCGCACGTTCGACCAGGCGGCGATCCACACCATTCACGCGTTCTGCCAGCGCGCGCTGCAGGAAGCGCCGTTCGCCGCCGCGATGCCGTTCGCCTTCGAGATGGAAGCCGACGACGCCGCGCTGCGTTTCGAACTGGCCGCCGATTTCTGGCGCGAGCAGGTCGAACCGGTCGCGCATGCGCACCCCGCGTTTGCCGCGTGGCTGGTGGCCAAACGCGCCGGCCCCGCATCGTTCGACGAGCAACTCGCGCGGCGTCTGAAAAAGCCGTTGGCACAATTACGCTGGGGCGCGGTGGACGCGAGCGGCGGCCACGCCGATCCGCAGGCCGGTTTCGACGCCGCGTGCGAAGTCTGGCAGGCCGAACGCGATGCGATCGTGCGCCTGCTCGCCGACGCGCAGGAGCGCCTGAGCAAGACCACGCACAAGCCCGATCACGTGAGCGCCGCGATTGCCGCATGGAGCGATTATTTCGCGCAGGGCGATTGCCATGCGCCGCCACCGCGTGCTGCGCTGAAGCTCACGAAATCGGCGTTGAAAAAGGCCACCAAGGTCAAGTTCGAACCGCCCGAGCATCCGTTCTTCGAGCACGCGGAAGCGCTCGCGGCGGCCGTGGTCGCCGCCGAGGCCGCGCAACGCGCGCGCTGGCTCGCGCTCGTCGAGACCTGGCTCGACTACGCGCCCGACGAACTGGTGGCGCGCAAACGCACGCGCCGGGTCGTGTCGTTCGACGATCTGCTGTCGAACCTGTACCGCGCGCTGGCCGCGCATCCATGGCTTGCCGATGCGTTGCGCACGCGCTATCCGGCCGCGCTGATCGACGAGTTCCAGGACACCGATCCGCTGCAGTTCGCGATCTTCAGCCGCATCTTCGCGCCGGCCGGTCCGCTGTTTCTGGTCGGCGATCCGAAGCAGGCCATCTACAGTTTTCGCGCGGCGGATCTGCACACCTACCTGGCCGCGCGCAAGGCGGCGTCCGCGTGCTACACGCTGGCGGTCAATCAGCGCTCGACCGCGCCGATCGTCGCGGCGTGCAACCGTTTCTTCGAGGCGAATCCGCAGGCCTTCGTGCTCGACGGTCTCGACTACCAGCCGGTGCGCGCGGGCGAGCGGCGCCGCGCGCCGTTCGTCGATGCCGATCCTGATACGGGCGCGGGCGCGGGAGACTTCCGTGTCTGGACCTTGCCGCAAGGCGAAACCGCGCTGACCAAACGCGAAGCGCAGCGCGAGGCGAGCGAGGCGTGTGCCGCCGAGATCGTGCGTCTGCTGCGCGGCGCGCGCGAGGGCACGGTGACGATCGGCGACGCGCCGCTCGCGCCGGGCAACATCGCGGTGCTTGTGCAAACGCATAAGCAGGGCAGTCTGATCAAGCGCGTGCTGGCGGCGTGGGGCGTCGGCAGTGTCGAGCTGGCGCAGGCTTCGGTATTCGCCACGCTGGACGCCGAGCAGATCGAGCGCGTGCTGGCGGCAGTCGATACGCCCGGCGATCTGCGCCGTCTGCGCGCCGCGCTGGCCACCGACTGGCTGGGTCTCGACGCCGCCGCGCTGTGGCGTCTCGAACAGGTCACGGACGCCCCCGCACCCGCCGACGATCCCGCCCACGCCGCCGATGCGATGGGCTGGGTCGAGCGTTTCTCGCGCTATCGCACGCTGTGGCACGAGCGCGGCTTCGCGGTGATGTGGCGCACGCTGATGCGCGAGCTGCGCGTCGCGCAACGGCTTGTCGCCGGTCTCGACGGCGAGCGCCGGCTGACCAATGTGAACCATCTCGCCGAGCTGGTGCAGGCGCGCGCCGCGACCCAGCCCGGCATCGCGCCGACGCTGCGCTGGCTGGCCGCGCAACGCACGCAGGGCGGCGGCGAGGATGCGCAGTTGCGGCTCGAATCGGATCGCAATCTCGTGCAGATCGTGACCGTGCATAAATCGAAGGGGCTCGAATACGCAGTGGTGTTCTGCCCGTTCCTGAACGACGGCGCGTTGCGCGAACCGCCGTCGTCGGGGTTGCCCGATGCGCGCGAGTATCACGACGACGACGGCGCCGCGGTGCTGCATTACGGCTGCGACGATGACGAGGCCGAACGCGCGTCGCGCTACGCATCGCGCGAGCAGGCCGCCGAGCGCGCGCGGCTCGTGTACGTGGCGCTGACGCGCGCGGTGTATCGCTGCTATCTGGTCGCGGGCACCTATGTGTCGTCGCGGTCCACCAAGGAATCGCGCCGCAGCGTGCTGAACTGGCTCGCGGGCGGCGTCGCTCACGACTTCGACGACTGGCTCGCCGAGCCGCCCGACGAAGCTGCGCTGGCCGCGAGCTGGCAGGCGCTGGCGGGCGGTCCGCTGACCTTGCATCCGTTGCCCCGGGTGGAGCGCCGCGTGCCGTTGGAGAGCCTGCAGGATCGTGCCGAGCGTCTGCGGGCGCGTGCGGGCCGGCGGGCGCTGCGCGATCAGTGGCGCATGGCGAGCTTCAGCGGACTGATCGCGGCCGGCAGCAAGGCCGAGGAGCTGCATGCGGCGGCGGAAGAGGTGCGCCCTGATCACGATGAGATCGCGGACACGTTGAGAACGGCGGCGGTGGTCCCCGCGTCTTTGCCTGGGCCTGTGCCGGGACCTCTACCGGGATCGTTGCCTGCGCCGGCCGGTGCAGCGCCGGCGCCGGCATCGCCGGCAACCCACGCCGAGGACGACATCCTCGCGTTCCCGCGCGGCGCGGCGGCGGGCGAGTGCCTGCATCGCATGTTCGAGCTCGCGGATTTCAGCGAGCCGGCCACATGGTCCGACGCGATCCGCGGCGCGCTGCGCGAGCGGCCGGCGCCGGCCGCGCCCGAACTCGCCGCGCGCCTGCCCGCCATGATGCACAACCTGCTGACCGACATCGTCGGGACAGAGCTCGTGCCCGGCATGACGCTCGCGAAGCTGAACCCGGCGCGCCGGCTGAACGAACTGGAGTTTCTGTTCGCCGCGCCGTCGCTGGATTTTCCGGCGCTGCGCGCGTTGCTGATCGAACACGGCTATCCCGACGTCGCATTGGAGCCGGGCGTGTTGCGAGGCTTCGTCAAAGGATTCATCGACATGATCGTCGAGCACGACGGACGGTTCTGGGTGATCGACTGGAAGTCGAACCACCTCGGCGACAGCGTGGCCGATTACGCCGCCGCGCCGGTAGCGGCCGCGATGGAAAGTCACGCGTATCACCTGCAGGCCTTGTTGTACACGGTCGCGCTGCATCGCTATCTGAAGACGCGGGTGCGCGATTATGCGTACGACACGCATATCGGCGGCTATCTGTATCTGTTCGTGCGCGGCGTGCGTCCCACGTGGTGCGACGCGGGCGGGCCGGCGGGCGTGCACGTGCGGCGGCCCGCGTTCGAACTGGTGGCGCTGCTCGACGCCGCGATGATCGGAGCCGGCGCATGAGCACGTTCGACGACAACGCATCGCAGCCGCCGCGCATCGACGATATCGGCGTGACGCTGCCCGCGCCGGCCGATTTCAGCATTGCGCTCGCGGAGGGTTTCGCGCGCCGTATCGGCACGCTCGCGCGGCGCGGCGGGGCCACGACGGATGCGGTGAAATGGGCCGCTCGCGGCGCCTTCGCCGCGAGCCGCGCGACCGACGAGGGCCACGTGTGCGTGCCGCTGACGGTGCTCGCGCGCCGCTTCGACGCAACGAGTGCGGAAGTGCGCGCGGCCTTGTTCGCGAGCGGCATGGCGAGCGATGCGTCGCAAAGTTCGGCGGCGTTGCGGCCGCTAGTGATCGACGGGCAAGGGCGTTTGTACCTCGCGCGTTATTTCGATTACGAGCGGCGGCTGGCGCGTTCGCTGGTGATGCATGCGGGCGTCGGAGCGGCGAGCGGCGAGCCTGAAGGCGATGTGGATGCCAACGCCAACGCCAACGCCGCCTCGCTCAACGAGCGTCTGCTGCGGTACTTCGGTCCACCGAAAGACGACGAGGTCGACTGGCAGCGCGTCGCGGCCGTGATGGCCTTGTCCGGACACCTGACGATCGTCAGCGGCGGTCCAGGCACGGGCAAAACCACCACCGTGGTCGGCGTGCTCGCGTGTCTGCTGGATGCCCACGCCGATCTGCGCATCGCGCTCGCGGCGCCGACCGGCAAGGCCGCGCAGCGCATGCAGGAAGCGCTGCTCGCGCGCGCCGGCGACCTGCCGCCCGAACTGGCCGCGCGTTTGCCGCAGACCTCGTACACGCTGCATCGTCTGCTCGGGTCGGGGCCGGGCGGGCGCTTCCGGCATCATCGCGACAATCCGCTGCCGTACGACGTGGTGGTGATCGACGAGGCGTCGATGATCGACGTCGCGATGGCCGCGCATCTGCTCGACGCGATCGCGCCGCGCACGCGTCTGGTGATGCTCGGCGACAAGGATCAGCTGGCCGCGGTCGAAGCGGGCGCCGTGTTCGCCGAACTCAGCGCGCGGCCGTCGTTCACGGCGGCCGGCTTGCAGCGGATCGCCGACGCGCTGGGAATCGCGCGGACGCGTCTCGACCAGGCGTTGCCGGATGTGTCGCGCGGGGACGATGGATACGACGACGCGTTCTTCGCGCTGGACGCGTCGGACGACCCGGCGTCCGCATCCGGCGCCGCGAGTCCGCTCGCCGATCGCGTCGTCTGGCTCGAACGCAATTATCGTTTCGGCCTGGATTCGCCGATCGGCCGTCTGTCGCTGGCGATCCGCAGCGGTTCGGCGAACGCCGCGCTCGACGTCCTCGTGACCGATCCCGATACCGTGTGCGCGGCGGCGCTGCACGAAGACACGCACACCACGCTCGCGGAACGCACTGTCGCACGCCTCGCCGCGGGCTTCGCGCCCTACGCCGACGCGCTCGCCACGGCGCTTGCTGAAGACACTCCCGACCCGCTGCCGTTGTTCGACGCGCTGAACCGCTTCCGGATTCTGTGCGCGACGCGCTCCGGGCCACGCGGCGTCGATCAGGTGAACACGCTGATGGCCGCGCAGGTGCGCCGCGCGGCGGGCGTGACGTTGGCCGTGGGCGCGCACTGGTTCGCCGGCCGTCCGGTGATGGTGACGCGCAACGATTACGCGCTGGGGCTGTTCAACGGCGATATCGGCATTGCGTTGCCGGGCGCGGGCGGCGCCTTGCGCGTCTATTTCCGCACCGGCGACGGCAGTCTGCGCGCGGTGTCGCCGGCCGCGCTGCCGCCGCACGACACCGCGTTCGCGTTGACGGTGCACAAGTCGCAAGGCTCGGAGTTCGAGCACGCGGTGTTGATGTTGCCGGCGGTGTTCAGCCGCGTGTTGTCGCGCGAGCTGGTCTATACCGCGATCACGCGGGCGCGCGAGCGGGTTGAGGTGATCGGTGCGCGCGGCGTGCTGGCGCAGGCCATCGCCACGCCCACGCAGCGCGATTCAGGCCTCGCGGCGCGAATCGCGGAGGCGTGGCGAGGGGAAGAGCGATAGACGGCGGCGCTGCATTGCCGCCTCATTCAACTCATCCGCCTCACTCCGCCGCGACACGCTGCGCCGGCCCGCTTGCCTCGCCACGCTGACGCAGCGTTTTGCGATACCAGACCGTCCACGCGGTCAGCGCGCCGTAAATGCCGTAACCGATGAACGGCGACACCACCAGAAATCGTTCGATCGGCCAGGTCAGCGCCATCCAGGCGCGCAGCGCGGTTTCGCCGGTGAGGCCGACGCCCCACACCAGCGTCATCATCCGCAACGCGCCGGACAGACCCGGACGGTCCGCGAACAGTTGCTCGAAGCGCGCGGCGCCGCCTTCCATTTCCCGCGCGACGCTGGCTCGCGCGAGATAGAAGATCAGCGGACGGCGCATCGGCAGCGATAGCAGGAACGCCACGCCGATCGCGCCAGAGACCAGCGACTCGCGCAACAGCAGCATGCGCGGACTGCCGCCCACGGCCATGGCCGCGATCGACAGCACGATGCCGGCCACGACCATCACGCTGAGCGCGTCGACGCGCCGGAAGCGCACGAGCTCGACGAGGCTCCAGAGTATCGGCGGCACCGCCGAGGCGATCAGCGCGCCGGTCTCGCCCAGTTGCGGATGCGAGTACCGGTACACGAGCCACGGCAGCAGAAAGTTGACGACCAGTTCCAGCACAAAACCAGCACGGAGTTTCATTTGAATTTACGCTGTAAGCGGAAAGCGCAGTATCCACGAACTGGCCGCGCCGACGCAAATGCTTTTTCGCATCGGACGAACTGTCCGATAGTCCGTAACCCATGCCAGGCTGCGCGCCGCGCGCGTCGCTGTGTACACTGACGTCTCTTTGCCCAGACCCGCCCCATGACTTCCCGTTATCCGATCCCGCCGAACGAAATCGAGTTGACCGCAGTGCGCGCGCAAGGGGCGGGCGGCCAGAACGTCAACAAGGTATCGAGCGCGATTCATCTGCGCTTCGACGTGCACGCTTCGTCGCTGCCGGACGTGTTGAAGATGCGTCTGCTCGCGCTGTCCGATCACCGTCTCACGCGCGACGGCGTGGTGGTCATCAAGGCGCAGCAGCATCGTACGCAGGAGATGAACCGGGCGGCCGCGCTGGCGCGGCTCGACGAGTTGATCGAAAGCGTCAGCGTGACGCGCAAGACGCGTGTCGCGACCCGGCCGACGCGCGCGTCGAATCGGCGGCGCCTCGACAGTAAGGCCAAACGCAGCGAGATCAAATCCGGCCGTGGCCGGGTGGATGAGTAAGCGGGAGAACCTGGGCGAGTTGGGCTGCGGGGCTGACTAATTTTTAGCGCTTCACGGTAACGCGCGCGTCGGCGTCTTCATCGCGTCATCGCGTCATCGACAAAAACAGAACACCCCGTTAGCGCTTGCCGCCGCGCCCATGACGCCGCGTGTCCGACCGCACCGCGCTCGGCACGAAATCGACGCACAACACATGCGTGCTCCCGCCGTGTTCGAACGCAATGGCGGCGGTGTAGCAGTCCTGGCCGTCCGCGAGCGAATAGTGCGGACCCATCATCGCGACACGTCCCGGCGCGGCCAACGCGTGCTTGAAATACGCGCGACGCGACCAGTTGCTGCGCGTGTCCGCGTAGAGCGGCGCGAGCCGCAGCGGCGGGGGCGCCACCGAGGCGGCGGTCACCGAGGGCTGTGTCTGTTCGCCTTGACCATCGGTGATGAACACCCGCCGCGCTTCCCGCAGATGCCAGACTTTCTGCGCGGCCTGTTGCAGGTCGCCGGTGGTCTTGAAGGTATCGACGGCCGCCAGCACCGCTTCCGCGAAACCCTCGAAGCCGAGCCGCTGATGACCGGCGTGCTCGCGTTCGTACGCGGCGAACTTGTCCCACATCGACCCGATCAGCGCCGGCACCTTGGCGCATGCGGCCTGCACCGAACCTTGCGGCTGGCCGAGCCAGAAACCCTGTACGAAATCGACGTCGGCCTGCATCAGGATCATCAGCTCTTCGTCGGTCTCGACGCCCTCGGCCAGCACCAGCGTGCCGGACTGATGCAGCATCGCGATCAGATGGCTGATCAGCGAATCGTCGCCCTCGCGTCGGCCCGCGCGCGCCACCAGCGAGCGGTCCAGTTTCACGATGTCGGGACGGAAGCGCCACACGCGGTCGAAGTTCGAGAAGCCCGTGCCGAAGTCGTCGATCGCAATCAGGAAATCGCGCGGCTGCGACGCGGCGAGCATGCTGGCGACGGCGGATTCATCGTCGGCCGGCTGTTCGAGCACCTCGATCACGATGCGTTCCTGCGGCAGCCCGAAGTGCGCCGACAGCTCGTCGATGAACGCGCGTTGCGGCCAGCCGGTCTCGAACACCTGCGGCCGCGTGTTCAAAAACAGCCAGCCGGTGTCGATGCCCTGTTCCATGAAATTCGCGACATGCAGGCAACGCGCGATGCGGTCGAGTTCGCGCGCCTCGGCGTCGGAGCGGGTGCCGGCGAACAGCACGTCGGGCGAGACGGGCAGGCCGACCGGATCGAACGCGCGCAGCAGACCTTCGTAGCCGACCACGCGTTGATGCGTGACCGACAGCACCGGCTGGAACACGCTGTGCAGGGTGAGCGCGCGCCAGCTCGCGGTCCATCCGCCGGATTCGTCCCGGACCAGATGCGGGAGCAGGCCGCTCAGGCTCAATTCACTGACGGTGGGCTTGGACGCGGTCATAGACACGGGCACGAGAGCGGACATGGCGACATCGCGGCAAGCGGGTGACGGGACGCGCGCAGCACCTCGGCGCGCGACGAATGCACGGCCGGAACGGCGGCGCGGCGCGGATACAGCCCAGGAACGCACAGCGCGATGCCAGCCATGCCGGACTCCGGCGGAGATTCAAACCAGTCTAGCAGCTTGCAATTCGCATGAATGTGCGGGTAATCACAGACGCGCGGCCTGTATCGATGGCCGCGCGGACCGGCTTTCGCGAACGCGTCCGGTGTTCGCCGGATCGATCGTCGCGCCCCGTCCATCGCGCGAATGGCTTGCGCGCTTGCAATGCATGAGGACGGATCGCGCACTGCGCAATCAAGCGTCCGTATGAAACCGAGGGTAGCAGTGCGGCCGGCGGCCACCCGCCAAACTCCAGGCCAGGACGGTGCACTGACGTTTGGCGCGGCGACGCTATTCGTCAGGCTAGACCGGCCGCTGTCTGCACGATCGGCGATCGGCGGGTATCCTGCTGCTTTTCGTGAAAGGGAGGTCGAGGATGTCGGAAATCGCGGTGGTCGCAATCTCGGTGGCCAAGCCGGGGCACGAGGAGCAGGTGCTGGCGGCGCTCAAAGGTCTCATTGCACCGACGCTTCAGGAAGCGGGCGCGCTTCAGTACGAGCTGCATCGCGATGTGCAGGAGCCGCGCCGGTTCGTGTTTATCGAGCGATGGGCCAGTCAGGAGGCGCTGGCCGTGCATGCGAAGTCCGCGCATGTGGAGGCCTTCAAGAAGACCATCGCGGATTGGGTCGAACACGTCGAGATTCGCGCGGTGTCGAAAATCGCTTAAGTGTTCGGCGGCGGGCAGTGGGCGCTTCGCGGTGCCCGCGGTGTCTGCAGGTGCCTGCCAGGTCGAACGCTTTAAAACTGCAACGGCGAGCTGCCGGCGGCCCACGAGGGTCCGCGCGGCGCTCGCCGTTTGTCGTTCAATGCGCGGCTTGCGGGACGTCGAGGATCAGGATGATGGTCCAGTCCGCGTCGCCATCATGGTGATACTGCCGCTCCACGACGATGAACGGTTGCTGCTTGCCGTCCGGACCGAGGAACAGCACGTCGCCTTCCATCGGCAGGCACTCGACGGGCGGCAGCGCGAGAAACGCTTCCTGACCGCCGCGCGGCATCAGTTTTTCGATTTTGCGAGATGCTGCTTCCGTCCATTCGATATCAAGCTGGATGTTGCTCATGCTGTCCTCCGCACCAGGGTGCGCACGGGTTAGGGGAGTCCGGCCGGCCGCCGGTTGGTGCGCGACTGTAGCACACCGGACGTCGCGCGCCGGCCGCATCGGCGCGATTCGCTTGCCGGCCGCGCGACGGTTCTTCAGCCGGCCCTTCAGTCAGCCCGTCAGTCGGCTCATTAGACAACAAAAAAGCCGAAACCGGCGATGCCGGCTTCGGCTTTTCACCCGTGCGGCGAGGCCGTGGGTGAGGGTGTCGACCGCGCGGGCGAACCGCGCTGCCGGACGGCGCGGCGGCGCCGCGCTTACGAGCTGGCGGCGTCGGCCTTGGCGGCCTTCTTATGGTGATGCGGAGCCATCTTGTGATGCTTCATCGGCGCGGCCGGCGCGTTGTCCATCGCCTGCTGACGGTTTTGCAAATCTTGCGCACGCTGTTCGACGTCGGCGGCCTTGGCCGGATCGGTGCTCATCATGACGCCGTTGTCCTGCGCATACGCCGCGCCCGTTACGGCACTGAGGGAAACCAGGATCGCCAGGGACACTTTCTTCATCGTTACCTCCGCAGAGTGGTTTATGGACCCGAGTATTTGCCTGTCCAATCGGAAAGACAATGCATTCTAGCGAGCAATATCCGCTCCAGCAGATGCTTTTGTAACTGCATTGACAATTCGTTACATCTGGTTACTTTCTGCGCCGATGCGGGCGGGACGGGTCCGCGTCCGTCCCGATGATCGCTTGATGGAACGCATGCGATGCGCGACAGATCCGCCACACGCATCCGCAATACGTGGAACATTCGTATCGCTAACTAATTCTTTTCGCTGCTTGCAGCGCGGATGGCCGACGTCCGACGCATCGTCGATGCGCTAGAACCACCCGATCGCGCGGTACACATGAAACTGCGCAATGCCGATCAATTCATGCAGCGCGGTTTCCGCGCTCACCAGATTGTCATAACGCGGGAGTACACCGAACTGAATGTGCCGCGCGTTCGAGATCACCGGCTGCGGCGCGAGCCCGAAACGCGCGAAATCGAGCAGTGCGCGCGGCATCTGATACGCGGAGGTGACGAGGATCAACGCGTCGTAACGCGAGCGGCCGAGAATGGCCGAGACGTTGCGCGCGTTTTCGTACGTGGTACGGCTGGTGTTCTCCAGCACGATGTCCTCGCGCGGCACCTGATCTCGCAACAGATAGGGCAGGTAAGTATCCGCCTCCGACGCGCTATGCCGCTGCGGATTGCCGCCGCTGACGATCACGTGGCAGACCGGCGCGGTTCGCTTGCAGTCCGCATAGCTGCGGGCGCTCGCGGCGATGCGCGCGAGCACGTCGCGCGGCGGAACCAGCACGTGATCGTCGTTGTAACGCGTGCCGCCGCCCAGCAGGATGATCGCGGTGCGCGGCGCGAAGTTCGCGGGCGCCGCGTTCTGTACGCGCGGCTGCGCGAGGTCGAGCAAAGGCGCGCTGAGCCAGCCCGCGCCGAGCAGCCAGAACACGGCGGCGGCACCGATGACGAGCGGTCGGCGAGCCCGCTTCCATAGCACGATTGCTGCAAAAAAAAGCGCCAATAAAGTGAATAGAATCAATTTAAATGGGGTAACGTATGACTTTCGGGATAATTCCGCGAGCTTGCTATCGCGCCGCAGCGGTTGCATCGTCGGCACGCGGATGGAACGCTAACATGCCGTTCATACGGGGGTCCCAAAAACAAAGTCAGGCAGCATCTGGCGGAAATCGGCGCACGAGGTGCGGCCAGCTTCCGGCCAGACGCGGGTGCTGAGCGCGTCGCTGGTGGCGCGGTGACGTGTTGGGCGTAGATGTGTCATAGCTGCACTTTAAGAAAGAAGTGAGATGACCACGTATTCCAACGAAGCGGTACTTGAAGCGCTGCGGCGGGCGCAATATCGCCAGGTTCCCTGGGCCAGAAGGCCGGGCGTTTTCCAATATCTTCGCGCGCTCGGTTTGATGGACACCGTGCGACAGCGAACCGTCGCGCCGGCGCCGGGATTCCATGCGCCGGTCGACATCGCCGTGCTCACCGAGCGCGGCCGGGCCGAATTCGAGCGACTCGCGCACGACGAACGGCTGATGACCTGGACCGCGCAGCGCATGAACGACTATGTCGTCACGCCTGCCGACACGCGGTCCACCGCGGCGCTCGAAGTTCGCTCCTAGCGAACCGGCGCAGGCCGGCAGGCCGCTACCGAATTCCGGCCGCTCGCGCGGCCGGAGGCGGCATTGTTGATTCCAATCCTGCTTTTCTCGACATGCGGTGCGTGGCGCGACGTGGTGCTTGCCGGCAATGGCCCTCGGCCGTCACTTGTACAAAAAAACCGCCCCAAAAAAAAGCCCGTATCGCGAGGATACGGGCGTACCGGATTTACTACTGCCACGCTGTGCTAATGGCGTTAAATCAGACTAGCGCAATGCAAGGTGGTTCCCGGTCATTCGATTCGAGTTAATCCTGGGTAGGTGACTTCGCTAAAGTTCATTTGGCTCATTCGGCTTATTGTGCGCGCCACGTGGCCTACGCGGCCTACCGGCGCCGCGGCGGCCCTTCACGCGGAAACTCCGGCCGCTCGCGCACATTGCTCGCGATATCGCCGCGCAGGTCGCCACGCGGCGCTGGCGGCGTGAATTCGCGGCCGCGCGCGTCGCCCTGTTGCCAGGCTTGCAGGCTGGCAGCCCGGTCGGGCCGCCAGTTCCATCCATCGGGGCGCTGCTGGGCAAGCGCCGGTGCGGCCATCGCTGAAATCACAATGCCGCACAGAAGCAGTGACATTGGTTTCATGCTGAGCTCCCGTCAAGCCCATCGACTCAAGGCCTGTTTGCATAGCCATAAGGTATGCCGAGTCGCGAAAGCACGCTGTAAGTAATAGTAAATGGATGTTTCACTGCGCGCGTGCTGCTTGCCCGCGCGGGGCGTGCGCACGACGCCGGACGCCCGGAGCCGGGCATCGGCGGGTTCGATTCAGCGAAGGGGACGACTGCGCTGGGCGCGCCAGACGGCGGTGCCCATGATGGCTACGGCGAGCGTCGACATCGACGCCCGGCGGTCCAGATACACGCCGGGCGCCCGCAGGCGCCCGGATGCAGATTGAGTCGCGTCAGGCCATCTTGACCGGCGCGCGCCACGATTCCGGATTGGTCCAGAACGCGCCACGCAGACGGTCGCGGCTCGGCGGTGCCGGCGGTTTCGCCGCCGTCGCGCCGATCCGGCCGCGCAGCGAAATCTCGCGGCCGCTCGTGCCGAGTCGCTTGACTATTTCGGCGAGCGTACCATCGGCCTGCCACTCGTCGAAACGACGGCGGCACGTCGGCGGCGACGGATAGCGGCCCGGCAGCTTGGACCAGCCTTCGCCCGTCGACAGTACCCACAGCACGGCGTTGACCACCGCACGCGCTTCCACGCGTGGCCGACCGCGCCGTTCGCTCCGTGCTGGCTCCGCACAGAACAACGCCTCGACCAGCGCCCACTCGTTGTCTCTCAAATCGTCGAACAGCATCATGTTTCACCTCAGCGAAGCTAACTCCGGTGCGCTGCCCCGCGCCGCGCACTCTCCATGTACCCGATAGGCGGGTACCAAGGAGGGTCGGGCTTGCCACGGTCTGCTATGCAGTCAGAATCATGGCGCCGACCCTTGTCTGCAGGTAAATGCAGGAAGTGTGCCAATTTGAGTCCAACCGCCTGAAAGCCCCGTGACAGCGGGCCAGCGCGGGCGCCAGCTAGGGGCGTATGAGAATCCAAAAAACCCATCCCGCAAATCAGGACAATCACCAATCTTGTGCAATCAGGCCCGTCCAGCGTGCGTTTGCGCCTTATTGCTGCATTGCAGCGATTGATGAGAAAACCCATCTGGTGGGCGCTTTCGTCATACAATGCGCATCAAACGCGGTTATTGATGAGGATGGTAAATGAATGTCACCCTGCGTCAGCTAAGGGTTTTCATTGAGGTCGCGCGCTTGCAGAGCTTCAGCCGGGCGGGGGATGAAATCGGCCTGACGCAGTCGGCGGTCAGTCGCTGCGTGCGCGAACTGGAGGGCGAGATCGGGCTCAAGCTGATCGACCGCACGACGCGCGAGGTGCAGCTCACGGATGTCGGCGGCAACCTCGTCGCGAGCGTGTCGCGGCTGCTGACCGATCTCGACGACGCGCTGCGCGAGATCCGCGAAATCGGCGAACAGCGTCGCGGCCGGGTGGTGGTGGCGGCCAGTCCGACCGTCGCGTGCCGCCTGATGCCCGGCGTGGTGGCGGCCTGCGGACGGGAGTTTCCGTACGTCACGCTGGGTTTGCGCGATGACGTGCAGAGCGACGTGGTGCGCAAGGTCAAATCGGGCGAGGTCGACTTCGGCGTGATCATCGGCCCGTTTTCCGCCGACGACCTCGTGAGCGAAACGTTGATGACCGATTCGTTCTGCGTGGTCGCGCGCGACGATCATCCGCTCGGGCAGAAGACGCAGGTCTCGTGGACCGAGCTGGCGGGCCAGCAGCTCGTCATGCTCGATTACGCGTCGGGTAGCCGGCCGATTATCGACGCGGTGATGCAGGAATACGGCGTGAGCGCCACGGTGGTGCAGGAGTTGGGGCACTCCGCGACCGTCTTCGGGCTGGTGGAGGCGGGCGTCGGCGTGAGCGTGTTGCCGTGGCTGGCGCTGCCGCTGCCGGCGGGCTCCTCGCTGGTGGCGCGGCCGCTGGTGCCGCGCGCTGAGCGCACGGTGGAGCTGGTGCGGCGGCGCGACCGGTCGCTGTCGCCGGCGGCCGAGGCGGTGTGGGGACTGATCCGGCAATTGCCGGCGCGGGCGGAGGATCTGGCGTGAGCTGGCGACGGGCCTCTGCGGCTTCGGCGTCCGAAAACGGGCTTGCGCGCTAAACTGTCGCGGCTGCGTGGCAGTGCCCGGCAATAACCCACGGTGACCCGTGCACAGTGACTCGCAGTGACCCGCGACTCGCAGGGGCCCGTGGCACGCAACCGGCGACCGGCGACCCGCGTTGGCCGCCCCTTTTTCCTCCTCACCCGTTTGCCTGGAAGTCTCGATGAGCGAATCGGATCAGCCTGTACCTGCCGTGCCTTACCTCCCGAATGCCCGCGATGCCGTCCGCGCGCTGCGTCCTTCGCAAATCCGCGAAGTCGCGAACGCCGGTTTTGGCGTGGCCGACGTGCTGCCGTTCTGGTTTGGCGAATCCGACCGCGTGACGCCGGCGTTCATTCGCGATGCCGCGAGCGCTGCGTTGTCCGCCGGCGCGACGTTCTACACGCATAACCTGGGCATCGCGCCGCTGCGCGAGGCGCTCGCGAAATACGTCGGCGGACTGCATGGCGCGACATCGCCGGAGCACGTGGCGGTGACGAGCGCGGGCGTGAATGCGTTGATGCTCGCGACGCAACTGGTTGTGGGCGCGGGCGATCGCGTCGTCGCGGTGACGCCGCTGTGGCCGAACCTCGTCGAGATTCCGAAGATTCTCGGCGCGCATGTGGAAACGGTTGCGCTGCGTTATGGCGAGGCCGGCTGGCAACTCGACATGGCGCAACTGCTCGCCGCGCTGACGCCCGGCACGCGCATGCTGCTGATCAATTCGCCGAACAATCCCACCGGCTGGGTGATGAGCCGCGACGAGCAGCGCACCGTGCTGGCGCATTGCCGGCGTCACGGCATCTGGATCGTCGCGGACGAGGTCTATGAGCGCCTCTACTACGCGGATGGGGGCGAGGACGCCGCCGTGGCGCCTGCTTCGCATGACACCGGGCGCAACGAGATTCCGGGCGGCACGGAGAGTCCAGTGGGCGCCGACGCCGCGCGCGCAGTAGTCGCTCCATCGTTCCTCGATCTGGCGACGCGCGACGAGCGCGTGATCTGCGTCAACTCGTTCTCGAAGGCATGGCTGATGACCGGCTGGCGGCTCGGCTGGATCGTCGCGCCCGCCGCGTTGATGGACGATCTGGGCAAGCTCGTCGAATACAACACGTCGTGCGCGCCCGCGTTCGTGCAGCAGGCTGGCATCGTGGCCGTCCGCCAGGGCGAGGCGTTCACGCGGGAGCTCGTGCGCGACCTGCGGGTGTCCCGCGACCATCTGGTGCGCGCGCTCGCCGACGTGCCGGGCATCGACGTCAAAACGCCGCGCGGCGCGATGTACCTGTTCTTTTCGATGCCCGGCGCCGCCAGCAGCCTCGAACTGTGCAAGGCAATGGTGCGCGACGTCGGCCTCGGGGTCGCGCCAGGCAGTGCGTTCGGGCCGCAGGGCGAGGGCTTCGTGCGGTGGTGCTACGCGTGCGACCCCGCGCGGCTGGATGCGGGCGTCGAACGCTTGAAGCGCTTCCTCGCGAAGCAGGGCGCGGGCGGTTGAGCGTGCTGCGAGAAGCGCCGGGCGGTCGATGTTCGAGCGGAATCGGGCGGAAATCCGTGCTTTCCGGTCGATAGCTCCGTTTTTTCCGGAAAGCACGTCCGCCAACGCATCGGCGGAAAAATGCGCGGGGGATTTCGCCTTTACGCACCGATTGTTTTTGCGTAATATGGCGCTCAGTCACGCGGTTCCCTTCAGGAATATCGCTGCTCCGTCCGGCTGGGTTTGGCTCGATAGTCTGTTTCGCCTCCCCCCGGTGCGTGCTCCCATCAATATGACCGATCAGAATCGGGCGAGCGCGTCTTCAGTTCCACATCGTCTGTTTGATCCGGTTCTTTGACCACAGGGTCTGACCTAGCTGCATGAATACCCAAGAGGCGAAGATCGTCCTCGAGACTGCCTTGATCTGCGCGCAGGAGCCGTTAAAGCTCAACGATTTGCGCAAGCTTTTTGCCGACGGCGTGTCGGCAGACACCGTTCGAACTTTGCTCGAAGACCTCCGTCGGGATTGGTCGGGGCGCGGTGTGGAGCTGGTCGGGCTGGCGTCGGGCTGGCGGTTTCAAAGCAAGCCCGCGATGCGCTCGTATCTGGATCGTTTGCATCCCGAGAAACCGCCGAAATATTCGCGCGCGGTGCTCGAAACGCTGGCGATCATTGCCTATCGGCAGCCGGTCACGCGCGGCGATATCGAAGAGATTCGCGGCGTAACGGTGAATACGCAGGTCGTGAAGCAGCTCGAGGATCGCAGCTGGATCGAGGTGATCGGTCATCGCGACGTGCCGGGGCGTCCGGCGCTGTACGCGACCACGCGTCAGTTCCTCGACGATCTTGGGCTGAAGGCGCTCGATGAACTGCCGCCGCTCGCCGATCCGTCGGCGCAGCTGAACGCGGATCTGCTGGGTCAGCATGCGATCGAGTTTGCCGAAGCGGGCGCCGCGCCGGCTGACGAGGCAGAAGAGGACGGCGCGGCGGAAGTGCCGATGTTGTCTAATGACGGCACGCTCGACGCACCGGAAATGGCCGCCCAAGCGCGAAGCGACGTTGATGCCGCGACGGAACCCCCAGTCGCGGCGCAGCCCCCGGCTGAAGCCGAAGTGGCGACGGAATCCGAAACCACTGCCGAGCCTGCAACTTCAGCCACCGCTGAGGTTGAAGCATCGATCGGAAGCGAATCAGCAGGGCTGACCGAACCGGCCCCCGGCGACACCGCCGGGCAAGCCGCCGTGGAAGCGGCACATGTTGAAGTTGAACCGCGAACCGGCATTGCCGAGTCCGCCATGCATCACGATCCGGTCTCCCAGGCCGATCCTGCAATACCCGCGCACGGCTCCGGCGTACTCCGCGATTCGGAGCACGTCACCGGGCCGAACCCGACCAAGGCGGCGCACGGCGATTCCGAGGATCGCCGCGATGCCGCGCAGGACGCGGGCGTTCTGACCGACGACGAACCCGAGTCGCGCAGCGCCTGACGTAACCGAACTTTTTTTGCCGCGCCCGCAACGGGCGCGCGCGACCTGACATTTTGAGGTTGTTTTGACACATACCCACGACACCGATTCGTCCGAATCCGAGCGCGCCGTGCCGTCGGCGCGCGCTGACGAAACGCGCAACACGCAAGCGTCGGCCGGCGAGGGCGAACGCCCCGCGCAAAACGCGGAAGGCGACGGCGAAGACCGTCCGCGCCGCGGCTTGCGTCGCGGTCCACGCAGCCTGATCGCGCGTCGTCGCGCCGGTGCGAAGACGAAGGGCGCCGAAGGCGCGGCCGCGCAGGGTGCGCCGGTCGTCACCGAGGCGCCGCCGGACGGCGAGGTGGTCGCGCAGGTGCGGATGCCGCGCAAGGACGCGGGTGCCAAGGGACAAGGCGCGCGCCGCAACGCGAACGGCGGTGCGCGGCGCGAAGGTGGTCCGCGTGACGGCGCGCCCCGCGAAGGGCAGCGTGAAGGTGCGCCGCGCGAGCGTCAGCCGCGCGAAGGCGGTCAGCGTCAGAATCGCCGCGGCGCCGAAGCACCGGCGGCGGTGGCGGCGGAAGCCGGCCAGGACGATCTGTTTTCGTATGTCACCTCGCCCGCGTTCGACGCGGACAACAGCGCGACCGGCGGCGTGCGTGCACCGATGCTGCGCCGTGGCAAGCCGGCCGCGCCCAAGCGCGTGCTGTCCGCCGACGACGACGCGCCGAAGCTGCACAAGGTTCTCGCCGAAGCCGGCATGGGCTCGCGCCGCGACATGGAAGAATTGATCGTCGCCGGCCGCGTGTCGGTGAACGGCGAGCCGGCACACATCGGCCAGCGCATCATGCCGACCGACCAGGTCCGCATCAACGGCAAGCCGGTCAAGCGCAAGCTGGCCAACAAGCCGCCGCGCGTGCTGCTGTATCACAAACCGACCGGTGAGATCGTCAGCCATGCCGACCCGGAAGGCCGTCCGTCGGTATTCGACAAATTGCCGCCGATGAAGACCGCCAAGTGGCTCGCGGTCGGCCGCCTCGACTTCAACACCGAGGGGCTGCTGATGCTGACCACGTCGGGCGATCTGGCGAACCGGTTCATGCATCCGCGCTATAGCGTCGAGCGCGAATACGCGGTGCGGGTGGTTGGTGAACTGGCCGAAGGCATGCGTCAGAAGCTGCTGCACGGCGTCGAACTCGACGACGGCCCGGCGAATTTCCTGCGCATTCGCGATGGCGGCGGCGAAGGCACCAATCATTGGTATCACGTCGCGCTCGCCGAAGGGCGTAACCGCGAAGTGCGTCGTATGTTCGAGGCGGCCGGCCTGATGGTCAGCCGTCTGATTCGTACCCGTCATGGTCCGATTTCGCTGCCGAAAGGCCTGAAGCGCGGCCGTTGGGAAGAGCTGGAAGACAATCAGGTGCGCGCGCTGATGGCGTCGGTCGGCCTGAAGGCGCCGGCGGAAGAGCGCGGCAGCCGCAATTCGGCGCCGGAGCGCAAGCAGCCGGATCCGATGCAGACGTCGATGGGCTTTATCGGCCGCGAACCGGTGCTGATGTCGCACGGACGCTTCGATCAGCAGCAGCCGCGCGGGCAAGGCCGGCGTGGTGCGGCGGGCGGCGGCGCGGCCGGTGGCGGGTTCGGCAATCGTGGTGCGGGTCGCGGCGCCGGTGGTGCTGGCGGCTTCGGCGGCGGTTTTGGCGGTGGCTTCGGCAACTCGACGGGCGGCGCGGGTGGCCCGCGCGGTGGCCGTGGTGACGTCGACGGCAATCGGGCGCCGTCGGGTAATGGCAACCGGGCTGGCGGCAAGCGCGCCGGCGGCAGTAACCCGAATCCCGGCAACGGCGGCAGTCGCGGGCCGGCCGGTAATCGCGGCGGCAACGGCGGCCGGGCAGCCAACGGCAACGCCAATCCGGGCGGCGCCAATCGTGGCGGCGCGCAGCGCGGTCGCACGCGCGGGCGTTAAAACCGTTTGGACCTGCCGCGCATAAACCTCGCATTCAACCCTTTTTCGCATCGTCATACACCGCGCGTTTCATGTAACGCATAAAACTGCGGCGTCGACATAAGTAGGGGCAGAGGTATTTCGGGAAATTTCCTGGACGCGGCCCGCGTGGGGCCAGAGCGCCGCGAGCCGTATCGCAAAAGGCTCGCGGCGCTGTCATATGCGCGCAAGATTGCCGTGAAATCGCGCTTGAGCGGGCGTCTCGGGGCGTTCTGCGGTTTGCGTTTGGCGCGAAAAATGGCTACAATCGCGGAGTCGCTGGGCGTGCGGCTTTCTATGTGCGGCTCAGGTGCGACCACCGGCAATAAGATGATGGGCGTTTAGCCCATTTTTTTTTTGCCGATCAGTTCATCGTGGTTCGGCATCTCGGGTAGCACGAACGTGCGCCAGCTTGGCGCGCGGCCCGCATTGGTTGTTTGCAAAACAAGCGGCAGGCTCGCTGCGCGAACATCTAAGAGGGCACTGTGCAACTGACGGAACTGATTGAAACCACGGTCGTGGGACTCGGCTACGAGCTCGTCGATCTCGAGCGCACCGGGCGCGGCATGTTGTGTGTCTATATCGACCAGCCGGGCGGTATCGGGATTGAAGACTGCGAGAAAGTCACGCGTCAGCTCCAGCACGTTCTGACGGTCGAAAATATCGATTATGAGCGGCTTGAAGTGTCGTCGCCGGGACTCGACCGCCCGCTAAAGAAACTGGCGGATTTCGAACGCTTCGCGGGCAGCGAGGCGGTAATCACATTGAAAAAGCCATTGGACGGACGGAAATCGTACCGGGGCATTCTGCATGCTCCGCAAGGCGAGACGATCGGTCTGGAATTTGAAGGGAAGGAAGGCGCCGCGATGCTCGATTTCACGCTCGCGGACATGGACAAGGCCCGCCTCGTTCCGAAAGTTGACTTTAGGAGCCGCAAACAATGAGTCGCGAAGTGTTGATGCTGGTGGATGCGCTGGCACGCGAGAAGAATGTCGACAAAGACGTGGTATTTGCCGCGCTCGAAGCGGCTCTCGCTTCGGCCTCCAAGAAACTCTTCGAAGAAGACGCGGATATTCGCGTCCATATCGACCGTGAAAGCGGCGAGCACGAAACGTTTCGCCGCTGGAAGGTGGTGCCGGACGAAGCCGGCCTGCAGGAGCCGGATCAGGAAATCCTGCTGTTCGAAGCACGCGAACAGCAACCCGAGATTCAGCTCGATGAATACATCGAGGAACCGGTGCCGTCGATCGAATTCGGCCGTATCGGCGCGCAGGCCGCCAAGCAGGTGATCCTGCAGAAGGTGCGCGACGCCGAACGCGAGCAGATCCTGAACGACTTCCTCGAGCGCGGCGAGCACATCATGACCGGCTCGGTGAAGCGTCTCGACAAGGGCAACTTCATCGTCGAAACCGGCCGGGTCGAAGCGCTGCTGCGCCGCGATCAGCTGATTCCGAAGGAAAACCTGCGCGTGGGTGACCGCGTGCGCGCCTACATCGCGAAGGTCGATCGCACCGCGCGCGGTCCGCAGATCGAACTGTCGCGTACGGCGCCTGAATTCCTGATGAAGCTGTTCGAAATGGAAGTGCCGGAAATCGAACAGGGCCTGCTGGAAATCAAGGCAGCGGCTCGCGATCCGGGCGTGCGGGCGAAGATCGGCGTGGTCGCGTACGACAAGCGCATCGATCCGATCGGCACCTGCGTCGGCATTCGCGGCTCGCGCGTGCAGGCTGTGCGTAACGAGCTCGGTGGCGAAAACGTCGACATCGTGCTATGGTCGGAAGATCCCGCCCAGTTCGTGATCGGCGCCCTCGCGCCGGCAGCCGTCCAGTCGATCGTCGTCGACGAAGAAAAGCATTCGATGGACGTCGTCGTGGACGAAAACGAACTGGCGGTCGCGATCGGCCGCAGCGGCCAGAACGTGCGTCTTGCCAGCGAACTCACCGGCTGGCAGATCAACATCATGACGCCGGACGAATCCGCGCAAAAGCAGAATCAGGAACGCGGGGTACTGCGCGACCTGTTCATGGCGCGTCTCGATGTCGACGAAGAAGTCGCCGACATCCTGATCGACGAAGGCTTCACGAGCCTCGAAGAGATTGCCTACGTGCCGCTCAACGAAATGCTCGAAATCGAAGCATTTGACGAAGACACCGTTCACGAACTGCGTAACCGCTCGCGCGACGCGTTGCTCACGCAGGCCATCGCGAATGAAGAAAAGGTCGAAAATGTAGCGCTCGACCTGAAGAGCCTGGACGGCATGGACGCCGACCTGCTCGCGAAGCTGGCTGAACATCAGGTGCAGACGCGCGACGAACTCGCCGAACTGGCCGTGGATGAACTGGTCGAGATGACCGGAATGGAAGAGGATGCCGCTAAGGCGTTGATCATGAAAGCACGTGAACACTGGTTCCAGTGAGAAATGACCATGGCGCACTAAATTGAACGCGGCCGTCAGGCCGCATGACCCGATGCTAACCGCAAGGAATCGGTCCTTGCATTAAGAGGAATGAATGGCGAGTAACAACGTAGCCCAATTTGCCGCGGAACTGAAAATGCCTGCAGGCGTGCTGCTCGAGCAGCTGCAGGCAGCGGGCGTCCAGAAGGCGAGTGAAGACGACAACCTGTCCGAGTCGGACAAGGCGCGTCTGCTCGATCACTTGCGCAAGTCGCATGGCTCGAACGATGCCGACAAGCGCAAGATCACGCTGACGCGCCGGCATACGTCGGAGATCAAGCAGTCCGATGCGACGGGTAAAGCTCGCACCATTCAGGTCGAGGTGCGCAAGAAGCGCACTTTCGTCCGCCGCGACGAAGCCGCCGGTGAAGGCGGTGATGCATCGAATCATGTGGCCGAAGGCGTCGAGGTCGACGACGTCGAACTTCAGCGTCGTGAAGAGGAAGCTCGTCACGAAGCGGAGCTGCTCGAGAAGCAGGCTCAGGAACTGAAGGCGCGTCAGGAACAACTCGAGCGCGAGGAAGCGGAGCGTCAGGCACGCGAACAGGCGGCCGAGGCCGAGCGTCGTCGCGCGGAAGAAGAAGCGGCGAAGAAGCGCGCAGCGGCTGCGGCCGAAGCGGCCGCTCGCGAGAAGGCCCAGCAGCAGACCGCGCAAGCCGCCCAGCCGGCTGCCGCGAAGGCTGAAACGGCGACCGCGAAGGCAGCGGAACCGGCAGCCGCCGCGAAAGACAGCGAGCAGGACGACGAACGGGCCGCGGCGGAACGCGCGGCGCAACGCGAAGCCGCGAAGAAGGCTGAAGACGCAGCGCGTCAGGCAGCCGACAAGGCGCGCGCCGAGCAGGAAGAAATCGCCAAGCGCCGTGCCGCGGCTGAAGCCGAAGCGCGTGCGATCCGCGAAATGATGAATACGCCGCGCAAGGCGCAGGTCAAGGCGCCGGAACCGGCACCGAAGCCCGCCGAGCCGGCCAAGGCCGCCGAAGCGAAGGGCACGCTGCATAAGCCGGCGCGTCCGGCTGGCGAAGCACCGGCGCGTCCGGCTGCCAGAAAGCCGGCTACAACGGCGGCGCCTGCGGCAACCACCACACCGTCCGCCGGCGACAAGAAGAAGCCGGGCGGCGGCAAGGGCGGCTGGCAGGACGATGCAGCCAAGCGCCGTGGCATCAAGACGCGCGGCGACACCAGCGGCGGCGTCGACCGCGGCTGGCGCGGCGGCCCGAAGGGGCGCGGCAAGCATCAGGATCAGAACACCTCGTTCCAGGCGCCGACCGAGCCGATCGTGCGTGAAGTGCACGTGCCGGAAACCATCACCGTCGCCGATCTGGCGCACAAGATGTCGGTGAAGGCGTCGGAAGTCATCAAGTCGATGATGAAGCTCGGCCAGATGGTTACGATCAACCAGATGCTGGACCAGGAAACGGCGATGATCATCGTCGAGGAACTGGGTCACCACGCGGTTGCGGCCAAGCTGGACGATCCGGAAGCGATGCTGGTCGAAGGCGAAGTGTCGGATGCGGAAGCACTGCCGCGTCCGCCGGTCGTCACGGTCATGGGTCACGTCGACCACGGCAAGACCTCGCTGCTCGACTACATCCGTCGCGCCAAGGTGGCGGCGGGCGAAGCGGGCGGGATCACGCAGCACATCGGCGCGTATCACGTGGAAACGCCGCGCGGCGTGATCACGTTCCTCGACACGCCGGGTCACGAGGCCTTCACGGCCATGCGTGCCCGCGGCGCGAAGGCAACCGACATCGTGATTCTGGTGGTCGCCGCCGACGACGGCGTGATGCCGCAGACGAAGGAAGCGATCGCCCACGCGAAGGCCGGCGGCGTGCCGCTCGTCGTCGCGATCAACAAGATCGACAAGCCGGATGCGAATCCGGATCGCGTGAAGCAGGAACTCGTCGCGGAAGGCGTCGTGCCGGAAGAATACGGCGGCGATTCGCCGTTCGTGTCGGTGTCGGCGAAGACCGGCACGGGCATCGACGATCTGCTGGAAAACGTGCTGCTGCAAGCCGAAGTGCTGGAACTGAAGGCACCGGTCGAAGCGCCGGCCAAGGGTCTCGTCATCGAAGCGAAGCTCGACAAGGGTAAGGGTCCGGTCGCAACGATCCTGGTCCAGTCGGGTACGCTGAACCGCGGCGACGTGGTGCTGGCAGGTAGCGCCTACGGTCGTGTGCGTGCAATGCTCGACGAAACCGGCAAGCCGACCAAGTCGGCGGGTCCGTCGATTCCGGTCGAAATTCAGGGTCTGTCGGAAGTGCCGCAGGCGGGCGAGGAAGTCATCGTCATGCCGGACGACCGCAAGGCACGTGAAGTCGCGCTGTTCCGTCAAGGCAAGTTCCGCGACGTCAAGCTGGCCAAGCAACAGGCCGCGAAGCTCGAGAACATGCTGGAACAGATGGGCGAAGGCGAAGTGCAGTACATGCCGCTCATCGTCAAGGCCGACGTGCAAGGTTCGCAGGAAGCGCTGGTGCAGTCGCTGCTCAAGCTGTCGACCGACGAAGTGCGTGTGCAGATCGTGCACGGCGCCGTCGGCGGCATCAGCGAGTCGGACGTCAACCTCGCCACGGCGTCGAAGGCGGTCATCATCGGCTTCAACACCCGTGCGGATGCGCAGGCTCGCAAGCTGGCGGAAGCCAACGGCGTCGATATTCGCTACTACAACATCATCTATGACGCAGTGGATGAGGTGAAGGCCGCGATGTCGGGCATGCTGGCGCCGGAGAAGCGCGAAGTCGTGACCGGTACGGTCGAAGTCCGTCAGGTCTTCAAGGTGCCGAAGATCGGCGCGGTGGCCGGTTGTATGGTCACGGACGGTTTCGTCAAGCGCTCGTCGTCGGTGCGCGTGCTGCGCAACAACGTCGTCATCTTCACGGGCGAGCTCGATTCGCTCAAGCGCTTCAAGGACGACGTCAAGGAAGTCCGCCAGGGCTTCGAGTGCGGTATGTCGATCAAGAACTTCAACGATATCGTCGAAGGCGATCAGTTCGAAGTCTTCGAGGTCACCGAAGTCGCGCGTACGCTGTAATTCACGCGGCACGGCTCTACGGGCGGAGCGGGCTTTAACGCCCGCTCCGCCCGTTGTCTTTGAGGCCGCTGCTTTGAAGCCGCTGCTTTGAAGTCGCTGCTTTGAAGCCGCTGCTTTTAAGGCTACTGCTTCAAGCGCGCCGCTTTTGACGCCGCCGCTTTGCGCCTACGATCCCGCGCAGGTTGTCAGGGACCGCGCCGCGCGAACCCATTTTTTTGCATTCGCCCCGAGCGAATCACTCAACACCATGCCCAAGAAACGTACTTCCCCCAATCGCAACGTGCAGATCGCCGATCAGATCCAGCGCGATCTGTCCGAGTTGCTGCGCGAGGTCAAGGATCCGCGCATCGGCATCGTCACGATCCAGAGCGTCGAGCTGACGCCGGACTACGCACATGCCAAGGTCTATTTCACGACGCTGACGGGCGACCCGCAGCAGACGCTCGAAGCGCTGACGCACGCGGCCGGTCATCTGCACAATCAGCTGTTCAAGCGCCTGCATATTCACACGGTGCCGACGCTGCATTTCCATTACGACCAGACCATCGAACGGGCGGTCGAAATGTCGAAGCTGATCGACGAAGCGAACGCCAGCCGCGCGAAAGAAGACTGACGTGAACTCACCTCAACGCCCCCGCGTGCCGCGTCGCGCGCTTGACGGCGTGCTGCTGCTCGACAAGCCGCTCGGCCTGTCGAGCAACGATGCGCTGATTCGCGCGAAGCGTCTCTATCTGGCGAAAAAGGCGGGTCACACCGGCACGCTCGATCCGCTTGCCACGGGTTTGTTGCCGCTGTGTTTCGGCGAAGCCACCAAGTTTTCGCAGGACCTGCTCGAAGCGGACAAGACCTACGAGGCGACGATGCGCCTCGGCGTGCGCACGAGCACCGGCGACGCCGAAGGCGAAGCGATCGACACGCGCGCCGTCGCCTGCGACGAAGCCGCGGTTCGAACAGCCATGTCCGGCTTTCTCGGCGGGATCACCCAGATTCCGCCGATGTATTCCGCGCTCAAGCGCGACGGCAAGCCGCTGTACGAATACGCGCGCGCCGGCCAGACGGTCGAGCGGGAAGGGCGTCAGGTAACGATCCTGACACTGGAGATGCTCGCGTGCGCGCTGCCGGACGTGACGTTTCGCGTGACCTGTAGCAAGGGCACCTACGTGCGGACGCTGGCCGAGGACATCGGCGAGGCGCTGGGTTGCGGCGCGCATCTGGTGGCGCTGCGGCGCACCGGCGTGGGCGCGCTGACGCTGGAACACGCGGTGACGCTCGACGCGTTGTCCGACGCGCCGCAAGCCGAGCGCGACGCGTGGCTGCAACCGGTGGATGCGTTGCTGTCGACGTTCCCGTCCGTGGAACTGAACGAAGATGCGACGCGCCGCTTCCTGCATGGCCAGCGTCTGAAGCTGTCGGAACTGGGCATCAGCGCCGACGCCGCGAAGGCGCCGCGCGTGCGCGTCTACGCGGAGGCGGAAGGCCGTTTGCTGGGCGTCGCGAAACCCGGCGACGGCGTGCTGGCGCCTGAGCGGCTGGTGGTGACAGCGCAGAGCTAGCTTCACCGCGCACCCTGATCGCGCACCATAAAAAAGGCGGGACCGCATCGAGAAATGCGGTCCCGCCTTTTTTTACATCCAGAAAAACTGCACCCGAAACCGCGCCGCGAAATGTCGACATCGCGACACGGCATCCCGCAACCCGGCAGCCTCAATGCGCGGCCGCCGCCGCCGCACCTGCATCGCCGCCCGCGCGTTCCGGGCGCGCCATCCAGATCAACGCGATCAACGCGACGAAAATCCCCGCCGATACGAAGAACAGATCGTTCACGCCCAACTGCGCGGCCTGCTGCGTCGCCATCGTATTGAACAGACCGTAGGCCTGCTGCTGACTGAGGCCCGCCGCGCCCATCTGCTGGATCGACTGCTCGAACACGGGGTTATACGCGTTCGCCTGCACCGAGAGCCGCGCGTGATGCATGATCGTGCGGTGATCCCACGCGGTCTGGAAGATCGACGTGCCGATCCCGCCGCACATGATCCGCACGAAGTTCGACACGCCCGAGGCCGCCGGAATCCGGTTGCCCGGCAAACCCGACAACGTGATCGACACCAGCGGGATAAAGAACCCGGCCATGCCGATGCCCTGAATCAGCGTCGGCACCAGCAGCGAAAACGTATCGACGCCCGTCGTATAGCGCGAACGCATCCAGAAACACAGCGCGAACACGAGGAACGACAGCGTCGCGATATAGCGCGGATCGGTGCGCGGCAGCACCTTGCCGGTGATCGGCGAGAGCAGCACCGCGAACAGGCCGACCGGCGCCATCACGAGACCCGCCTCGGTCGCGGTGTAGCCGATATCGGTCTGCAGCCACAGCGGCAGCAACACGAGGTTGCCGAAGTAGAGGCCGTAGCCGATCGACAGCGCGATCGTGCCGCTCGTGAAGTTGCGCCGGCTGAACAGCGACAGATCGACCACCGGATGCTCGGCCGTCAGTTCCCACACGATGAAGAACGCCAGCGCGATCACCGCGGTCAGCGCCAGCACGACGATGGTCGTCGACGAGAACCAGTCGAGATCCTTGCCCTTGTCGAGCATGACCTGCAGCGAGCCGACCCAGACGATCAGCAGGCCGAGACCGACGCCGTCGATCGGCGCCTTGCGGATCGCCGAATCGCGATTGCGGAAGATCGCCCACGTCGCCGCGGCGGCGATCACGCCGACCGGAATGTTGACGTAGAAGATCCACGGCCACGAGATGTTGTCGGAGATCCAGCCGCCGAGAATCGGCCCGGCGACCGGCGCGATCAGCGTGGTCATCGCCCACATCGACAGCGCCATGGGCGCCTTCGCGCGGGGATAGCTGGCGAGCAGCAGCGTCTGCGACAGCGGAATCATCGGGCCGGCCACCGCGCCCTGCAGCACGCGCGAGGCGAGCAGGAAGGGCAGCGTCGGCGCGAGGCCGCACATCCACGACGAGATCACGAACAGAATGATCGACGCCATGAACAGGCGCACCTGCCCGAAGCGCTGGGTGAGCCAGCCGGTCAGCGGCACGGAGATCGCGTTGGCGACCGCGAACGAGGTGATCACCCACGTGCCCTGGTCGGACGACACGCCGAGGTCGCCCGAAATGGACGGAATCGACACGTTCGCGATCGACGTGTCGAGCACGTTCATGAACACGGCGAGCGACACCGCGATGGTGCCGATCACCAGTTGCGCGCCCTCGAGCGGCGGATGAGGGACTTGCGCCTGAGCCTGAGCCATTCGAAAAAGCCTTGTTTAAATCGTCGTCGTACGGCTTACATCAGCTTGGCGGCGGGTTTGACCGAGGCCTGCGCGGGCTTCGGCGTGCCGCCGTTCGGGCCGGCGTTTTCGGTGATGATGCGGGCGATTTCCGCGTCGGCCTGGTCGCCGTACTTCTCGAACACGTTGGTCTGGTAGACGGTGTTCGGCGCATCGCCGAGCTGGCCGCCGCTCTGGTCCTTGATGCTGACGTCGGCCTGCATCGACAGGCCGATACGCAGCGGATGCTTTTCGAGTTCCTGCGGGTCGAGCGCGATCCGCACCGGCAGACGCTGCACCACCTTGATCCAGTTACCCGTCGCGTTCTGCGCGGGCAGCAGCGAGAACGCCGAACCCGTGCCGGCCGAGAAGCCGACCACCTTGCCGTGGTACACGACCGACGAACCGTACACGTCGGCGGTCAGTTCGACCGGCTGGCCGATGTGCATGTACTTGAGCTGCACTTCCTTGAAGTTCGCGTCGACCCATACGCCGCCGAGCGGCACGATCGCCATCAGCGGGGTGCCCGGCGACACGCGCTGGCCGACCTGCACCGAGCGTTTCGCGACGTAGCCCGTGACCGGCGCCGGCAGGTTGTTACGCGCGTTGTTCAGGTACGCGTCGCGGACCTTGGCGGCGGCGGCCTGCACGTTCGGGTGATTGGCGATCGTGGTGTTGGCGGTCAGCGCGCGGTTCGAGGCCAGTTGCTGCTGGGCGGCGTCGACAGCGGCCTGCGCGCTCTTCACGGCGTCGCGGGCGTGCGAGATTTCTTCCAGCGACACGGCGCCGGTCTGCGCCACCGCGAGGCGGCGCTTCAGGTCGTCCTGCGCGCGCGACAGATCCGACTGACGCTGCGCGACCTGCGCTTCGTACTGGTTGTCGTCGGCGAACAGGCCGCGTACCTGGCGCACCGTCTGCGCGAGATTCGCCTCGGCCTGTTCCAGCGCGACGCGTGCGTCGGCCGGATCGAGCACGACGAGCGGATCGCCGGCCTTGACCGTCTGCGTGTCGTCCGCATTCACGGCGACCACCGTGCCCGTGACCTGCGGCGTGATCTGCACGACGTTGCCGTTCACGTAGGCGTCGTCGGTGTCTTCGTGGAAGCGCGCGACGAGGAAGTAGTAGAGGCCGTACGCGATCGCGGCGATCAGGATCACGATGACGAGCAGCGTCATCATGCGCTTGCGTTTGCCGTTGTTCGCCGGTTGGGTCGGTTGGGTGTTAGCCGCGGGCTGCTGGGGGGTGCTCATTGATGTGCTCCGGGTTCTCTCAAACGTCGTCGTTTATTCGGATAGTCGTGTGTTCGTCGGCTGGGGGCTGCCAGCCACGCTCGATCAGTTGGCTCAGTTCGCTGCCGCGGTCGCCGCGGTGGCGGCCGATGCCGGAGCATCGGTCGGCACCACGAGGCTGCTCTGCGTCGCGTCGAAACCGCCGCCGAGCGCCTTGATGAGGCCGATCTGCATGTCGCGGCGGCGCATCTTCAGGGAGGTCACCGTCTGTTCGGCGGCGAGGCGGTTCTGGTCGGCGGTCAACACCTGCAACTGCGGCGACAGACCGGCCTTGTAGCGGATCACCGCCAGCTGGTAAGCCTTCGTCGATGCGTCGAGCGCGCGCTGGGCGTCGCCCGATTGCTGGTCGATCGAACGGATCGACGAGACTTGCGTCGCGACGTCCGACAGCGCGTTGATCAGCGTCTGGTTGTAGTTCGCGACGTCCAGATCGAAGTCGGCGAAACGGCCCTTCAACTGCGAGCGCAGCGCGCCGGCGTCGAAGATCGGCAGATGGATCGCCGGGCCGAGCTGCATCTGGCGGCTGCTCGATTTCAGGAAGCGGCCCCAGCCGAACGCGTCGAAGCCGACACCGGCCGCGAGGTTGATGTCCGGGAAGAACTCGGCCTTGGCTTCCTTCACGTCGTGCATCGCGGCTTCGACCTGCCAGCGCGCGGCGACGATATCGGCGCGGCGCGCGACGAGGTCGGCGGGCAGGTTGTCCGGCAGCGCGACCGCGTTGCCGGCGCTCAGCACCGGTTTGTCGATCTGCAGGCCGCGGTCCGGGCCCTTGCCGAGCAGCGCGCCCAACTGATAGCGAACCACGGTGATCTGGCCGTCGAGGTCGGTCAAATTCGACTGGCTGGTCGCGATGTTGCCGTTCGCGGTCTGCCGTTCGACGTTGGTGTCCAGACCCGCCGCGACGCGGCCATTGGTGATGCGGCCGATGTCCTGGCGGTTGGCGATTTCTCGCGCGGCGATGTCGCGCAGCGCGTACAGCTGCGCGAGCTGGTTATAGCTGCTCGCCACCGACGCCGCGAGCGTCACGCGTGCCTGCTGCATGTCGGCCTCGGCCGCCTTTTCCTGCGACACGGCCTGGCCGAGGCGCTGACGGTTCTTGCCCCACAGGTCGAGATCCCACGACGCGCTGGCGAGCACGTTGTTCTCGCTATACCAGGTGCCGCCGTACGGAGGCGGGTAGAGCGCGTTGGCGGAGAACAGTTCGCGGTTCCACGAATAGCTGCCGTTGACCTTCGGGAAGAGCGCCGAGCGCGAGCTCTCGATATACGACGACGCCTTCGCGAGCCGCGCCTGCGCCTGCGCGATCGACGGGCTGCCTTCCAGCGCTTCCGCGATCAGCTTCGGCAGTTGCGGGTCGCCGAACTGGTTGGCCCAGTCGAGCGCCGGCCACTGACCGCCCTGGCCCGGCAGACTCTGGCTGGACTCGTACTGAGCCGGCGACGAGATCTGCTTGTCTGTTTTCATGCCGAAGTAGTTCGCGCACCCCGTGAGGGCGAGCGCCGTCACCGCGGCGGCGACGGCGGTCCGGCGCGACAGCGCGGACGCGGACAGGGAGAGGGATTTCATCGCTCGACTCTTTGAGTGGAATTTAATGATGGACACTGCAAGCAATTCTTTAAGGTTTGCCGTCGGAATTGCTTGCTGCATCACGGGTTAGTCCCGTTTGTTCACCGGAATTGACCAGCACGCGGCGCAACATGCTCTTCAGAAACCCGACTTCTTCCGGCGTGAAGCCGCTCAGCAGGGTGTCGAGCACGCCGTTGAAGATGGCCGGCATGCGGGCCGCGATCGCGTGGCCTTCCGGCGTCAGCGCGAGCCGCACGACCCGCCGGTCCTCGTTGCTGCGCACCCGGGTCAACAGCCCGCGTTTTTCCAGCCGGTCGACCAGCCGCGTGACGGCGCTCGCGTCGATCCCGTATTCGCGTGCCAGTTCGGCTGCCAGCAGGCATTTGCCGCTCGCCACCATGAACAGGATGCTGCCCTGCTGACTGGTGATGCCCAGTTCGGCCATGCTGCGCTGGGTGACCAGATTGGCCATGGTCGATCTCACACGCGACAGCAGATAACCGACGCTTTCGCCTAATTGATACTGGCTGAGGTCCGGCGTGGGAGTGGAAGACGGCTCCGTCATGATTCTCGTGCGAATGCAATGGTTGACTAGGCAGGATTATAGAGGTCCATTGTTTGACTCGGCAAGCGTTATCACAGCTTAGGCAAGGATCTTTTACGGCTCAAGGGGGTAAGCGATCGGTTTCGCGTAGGCGGCGCCAGGAGCGGCCGCCGGCTGTTTTCAGGCGCGTCTTGGTCGCGAAGCAGCGTGGTCCATCGGGGAATACCAGAAAGCTTCATTGCGGCGTGCTATAATGTTGGGTTCCCAAAAGTGCGCTTTGGGCTTGTCGTGGTTCGTGGTGTTTTTGGCAAGTTTTTGGCAACCGCTCAGTAACCGGCAATAAGCAAGCGGCGCACTCCAACTGTCTCCAGGTTTCCTATGACCCGCGCCCTACGCAACATCGCCATCATTGCCCACGTCGACCACGGCAAGACCACGCTCGTCGACCAGCTCCTCCGCCAGACCGCTACGTTCCGTGACAACCAGCAGGTCGCCGAGCGCGTGATGGACTCGAACGACATCGAAAAGGAACGTGGCATCACGATTCTTTCGAAGAACTGCGCGGTCGAGTACGAAGGCACGCACATCAACATCGTCGACACCCCGGGCCACGCCGACTTCGGCGGCGAAGTAGAGCGCGTGCTCTCCATGGTCGACTCGGTGCTGCTGCTGGTGGACGCGGTCGAAGGCCCGATGCCGCAAACGCGCTTCGTCACCAAGAAGGCGCTGGCGCTTGGCCTGAAGCCGATCGTCGTGATCAACAAGGTCGACCGGCCGGGCGCGCGGATCGACTGGGTGATCAACCAGACCTTCGACCTGTTCGACAAGCTCGGCGCGACCGACGAACAGCTCGACTTTCCGATCGTCTACGCATCGGGTCTGAACGGCTACGCCGGTTTGACCGCGGATGTGCGCGAAGGCGACATGCGTCCGCTGTTCGAAGCCGTGCTGGAACACGTGCCGGTCCGCCCGGCCGATCCGGAAGCGCCGCTGCAGTTGCAGATCACGTCGCTGGACTATTCGTCGTACGTCGGCCGTATCGGCGTGGGCCGTATCACGCGCGGGCGCATCAAGCCGGGCATGGCGGTCGCCGTGCGTTCTGGCCCGGACGGCGCGATCCTGAACCGCAAGATCAACCAGGTGCTGTCGTTCAAGGGTCTCGAGCGTGTGCAGGTCGACTCGGCTGAAGCCGGCGACATCGTGCTGATCAACGGTATCGAGGAAATCGGCATCGGCGTGACCATCTGCGCGCCGGAACAGCCGGAAGCGCTGCCCATGATTACCGTCGACGAACCGACGCTGACCATGAACTTCCTCGTCAATTCGTCGCCGCTCGCCGGTCGCGAAGGCAAGTTCGTCACGAGCCGTCAGATTCGCGACCGCCTGATGAAGGAACTGAACCACAACGTCGCGCTGCGCGTGAAAGACACCGGCGACGAAACCACGTTCGAAGTGGCGGGCCGCGGTGAGCTCCACCTGACCATTCTGGTGGAAAACATGCGTCGCGAAGGCTACGAGCTGGCCGTGTCGCGTCCGCGCGTGGTGATGACGGAAGTCGACGGCGTGAAGCACGAGCCGTACGAAAACCTGACCGTCGACATGGAAGACACCCACCAGGGTGGCGTGATGGAAGAGCTGGGCCGCCGTAAGGGCGAAATGCTCGACATGGCGTCGGATGGCCGTGGCCGCACGCGTCTCGAATACCGTATTTCGGCGCGTGGCCTGATCGGCTTCCAGTCGGAATTCCTCACGCTTACGCGTGGCACGGGTCTGATGAGCCACACGTTCGATTCGTATCAGCCGGTCAAGGAAGGCGCGGTCGGCGAGCGTCGCAACGGCGTGCTGATTTCGCAGGACGACGGCGCGGCGGTGGCGTACGCGCTGTGGAAGCTGCAGGATCGTGGCCGTATGTTCGTGTCGCCGGGCGACGCGCTGTACGAAGGCATGATCATCGGTATTCATAGCCGCGACAACGACCTCGTCGTGAACCCGATCAAGGGCAAGCAGCTGACCAACGTGCGCGCGTCGGGTACCGACGAAGCGGTGCGCCTCGTGCCGCCGGTTCAGATGTCGCTGGAATACGCGGTGGAGTTCATCGACGATGACGAGCTGGTCGAAGTCACGCCGCAATCCATCCGTCTGCGCAAGCGCTACCTGAAGGAGCACGAGCGCCGCAGCGCAAGCCGCAAGGGCGCGGTGGACTAAGCGGCGCAGTGCATCGGGCACGCAGATAACCGGGCGCCAAACCCGGTTCGCGGTCAGGCAAAAGCCACCCTCGGGTGGCTTTTGCCGTTTCTGCACCCACGCAACCGATGCCGCCTGCGGCAAGCTGGCGGCCCTGAATAACAGCCCATTGACAACCAATTGGCCCTGTTTGCCGCAGAAGACTGTTGCCCATCTTGAAAGTAGCCCGAAAGCCCCGCCGGAAAAGGCTTGAGCGGCAATCCGTCTGCTATCTGGAGTATCGGTTCTGTGATATGCTCCCCGGGTGCAAAGTTTTAGGTCCTTCCAAGCAAGACTTGATTCGCGCAATCCGCCAAACGGTCAGGCCGTGTCGCGGAAGGTTCTGTAACCCGCTATTTCTCGAGAAACTCGAAGAAAGGTGAGCGTAAAAATGATGAAGCAATTCCAGTCGAACTCTTATCTGTTCGGCGGCAATGCTCCGTACGTTGAAGAAATGTACGAAGCGTATCTCGACAATCCGGCGTCAGTGCCCGAGAACTGGCGCAGCTATTTCGATGCGTTGCAGAACGTGCCCGCATCGGATGGCAGCAATGCCAACGACGTGGCCCACGGCCCGATCGTCGAATCGTTTGCGCAACGCGCGAAGGCCAACGCCTTCATCCCGCGCGCGGCGACCGGCGGCGAAGATATCGCCGCCTCGCACAAGCAGGTCTACGTGCAGTCCCTCATCGGCGCGTATCGCTTCCTCGGCTCGCAATGGGCCAATCTCGATCCCCTGAAGCGCCGCGAACGTCCCGCCATTCCCGAACTCGAACCCGCGTTCTACGACTTCACCGAAGCCGATCTGGACCAGGAGTTCAGCGCCACGAACCTGTATTTCGGTTTCGAGCGCGCGTCGCTGCGCGAGATCGTCAAGGCGTTGCGTGACACGTACTGCGGCACGATCGGTGCCGAGTACATGTACATCAGCGATCCGGAACAGAAGCGCTGGTGGAAGGAGAAGCTCGAGTCGATCCGTTCGACGCCGAATTTCTCGAACGAAAAGAAGAAGCACATCCTGAATCGCCTGACGGCCGCCGAAGGCCTCGAGCGCTTCCTGCACACCAAGTACGTCGGCCAGAAACGCTTCTCGCTCGAAGGCGGCGAAAGCTTCATCGCGGCGATGGACGAAGTCGTGCGTCACGGCGGCGCCAACGGCGTCCAGGAAATCGTCATCGGCATGGCCCACCGCGGCCGTCTGAACGTGCTGGTCAATACGCTCGGCAAGATGCCGGCGGACCTGTTTGCCGAATTCGAAGGCAAGCACCACGACGACCTGCCGGCCGGCGACGTGAAGTACCACAAGGGTTTCTCGTCGGACGTCTCGACCGAAGGCGGCCCGGTTCACCTGTCGCTCGCGTTCAACCCGTCGCACCTCGAAATCGTCAACCCGGTGGTCGAAGGTTCCGCGAAGGCGCGGATGGACCGTCGCGGCGACGACAGCGGCCTGCAGGTTCTGCCGGTGCAGATCCACGGCGACGCGGCGTTCGCCGGTCAGGGCGTCGTGATGGAAACGCTGAACCTCGCGCAAACGCGCGGTTACGGCACGCACGGCACGCTGCACATCGTCATCAACAACCAGATCGGCTTCACGACGTCGGACCCGCGCGATTCGCGCTCCACGTTGTACTGCTCGGACGTGGTCAAGATGATCGAAGCGCCGGTGCTGCACGTGAACGGCGACGATCCCGAAGCGGTCGTGCTGGCCACGCAGCTCGCGATCGACTTCCGCATGCAGTTCCACAAGGACGTGGTCGTCGACATCGTCTGCTTCCGCAAGCTGGGTCACAACGAGCAGGACACGCCGGCGGTCACGCAGCCGCTGATGTACAAGACCATCGCCAAGCACCCGGGCACGCGCGCGCTGTACGCTGAAAAGCTGGTGCAACAAGGCGTGATCACCGCGGAAGAAGGCGACGAATTCGTCAAGGCGTACCGTAAGGCGATGGACGAAGGTCACCACACGGTCGATCCGGTTCTGTCGAACTACAAGAGCAAGTACGCGGTGGACTGGGTGCCGTTCCTGAACCGCAAGTGGACCGACGCGGCCGACACGGCCGTGCCGCTCGCGGAACTGAAGCGCCTCGCCGAACGCATCACCACGATTCCGGCCGAGTTCAAGGTTCACCCGCTGGTCGAGCGCGTCATCAACGACCGTCGCGCGATGGGCCGTGGCGAAGCCAAGCTCGACTGGGGCATGGGCGAACACCTCGCATTCGCGTCGCTGGTCGCGTCGGGCTACGCAGTGCGCCTGACCGGTCAGGACTCGGGCCGCGGCACGTTCACGCACCGTCACGCGGTGCTGCACGATCAGAACCGCGAACGCTGGAACGACGGCACCTACGTGCCGCTGCAGAACATCGCCGAAGGTCAGGCGAAGTTCTCGGTGATCGACTCGGTGCTGTCGGAAGAAGCGGTGCTCGGTTTCGAATACGGTTACTCGACCGCCGAGCCGAATACGTTCGTCGCATGGGAAGCGCAGTTCGGCGACTTCGTGAACGGCGCGCAGGTCGTGATCGACCAGTTCATCTCGTCGGGCGAAGTGAAGTGGGGCCGCGTGTCGGGTCTGACCATGCTGCTGCCGCACGGCTACGAAGGCCAGGGTCCGGAGCACTCGTCGGCGCGTATCGAGCGTTTCCTGCAACTGTGCGCGGATCACAACATGCAGGTCGTGCAACCGACCACGCCGGCGCAGATTTTCCACCTGCTGCGCCGTCAGATGATCCGCCTGTTCCGCAAGCCGCTGATCGTCGCCACGCCGAAGTCGCTGCTGCGTCACAAGGAAGCCGTGTCGGATCTGTCCGAACTGGCGAAGGGCGCGTTCCAGCCGATCCTCGGCGAAGTGGACGAAGCGATCGACGCGAAGAAGGTCAAGCGCGTGGTGGTGTGCTCGGGCCGCGTGTACTACGACCTGCTCGCGCATCGCCGCGAATCGAAGTCGAACGACGTCGCGATCATCCGTATCGAGCAGCTCTATCCGTTCGCGCACAAGCAGTTCGAAGCGGAAATCAAGAAGTACGACAACGCGACCGAAGTGGTGTGGGTGCAGGACGAGCCGCAGAATCAGGGCCCGTGGTTCTACATCGAGCATCACCTGAAGGAAGGCATGAAGGAAGGGCAGAAGCTGGCGTACAGCGGCCGCCCGGCTTCGGCCTCGCCGGCGGTCGGCTACTACGCGAAGCACTACGAGCAGCAGAAGGCGCTGGTCGAAGGCGCGTTCGGCCGTCTCAAGAGCGCGTCGATCGTCAAGTAAAAAACAGACGAACCGGGAAAGCGCGGCGCGCTTTCCCGTGCCGCGCCAACGCACTCACGAAGGGGCGGCGGCGCAAGGCAAGGTTCGCAGGCGGTCGTCGTACAGCGTGCCGTCACCCGATACGTATTCAGGATATTCATAATGGCTATTGTTGAAGTCAAGGTTCCCCAGCTGTCCGAGTCGGTCTCGGAAGCCACCATGCTGCAGTGGAAGAAGAAGCCCGGCGAGGCTGTCGCGCAGGACGAAATTCTCATCGAAATCGAGACCGACAAGGTCGTGCTCGAAGTGCCGGCACCCTCGGCCGGCGTGCTCGCGCAAGTCATCTCGAACGACGGCGACATCGTCGTCGCCGATCAGGTGATCGCGAAGATCGACACCGAAGGCAAGGCAGGCGCCGCCGCGGTCGAAGCCGAAGTGAAGCCGGCGCCGGTCGCCGAAGCCGCACCGGCAGCCGCACCCGCCGCGCAAGCCGCGGCCGCCACCGGCGCGAACACCGCCGCGTCGCCGGCAGCCGGCAAGCTGATGGCCGAAAAGGGCCTGGCTTCGGGCGACGTCGCCGGCACGGGCCGCGACGGCCGCATCACCAAGGGCGACGTGCTGAGCGCGAACGCCCCGGCCGCCAAGGCCGCACCGGCACCGGCCGCCGCGCCGAAGGCCGCCAAGCCGTCGCTGCCGGAAGTCAAGGCACCGGCCTCGGCCGACCAGTGGCTGAAGGACCGTCCGGAGCAACGCGTGCCGATGTCGCGTCTGCGCGCGCGGATCGCCGAGCGTCTGCTCGAGTCGCAGCAAACCAACGCCATCCTGACCACGTTCAACGAAGTGAACATGGCGCCGGTGATGGATCTGCGCAACAAGTACAAGGACAAGTTCGAAAAGGAACACGGCGTGAAGCTCGGCTTCATGTCGTTCTTCGTGAAGGCGGCCGTTCACGCGCTGAAGAAGTTCCCGCTGGTGAACGCGTCGATCGACGGTAACGACATCGTCTATCACGGCTACTTCGACATCGGTATCGCGGTCGGTTCGCCGCGTGGTCTGGTGGTGCCGATCCTGCGCAACGCGGATCAGCTGAGCCTCGCCGAGATCGAGAAGAAGATCGCCGAATTCGGTCAGAAGGCGAAGGACGGCAAGCTGTCGATCGACGAAATGACCGGCGGTACGTTCTCGATCTCGAACGGCGGCGTGTTCGGCTCGATGCTGTCGACGCCGATCATCAACCCGCCGCAATCCGCGATTCTGGGCGTGCACGCGACCAAGGAACGCGCGGTGGTCGAGAACGGCCAGATCGTGATCCGCCCGATGAACTACCTGGCGCTGTCGTACGACCATCGGATCATCGACGGCCGCGAAGCGGTGCTGTCGCTGGTGGCGATGAAGGACGCGCTGGAAGATCCGGCTCGTCTGCTGCTCGACCTGTAAGCACGGGTTTCGTCGAAAGGGTGGGCCGGGCTTGCCGTTGCGCAAGCCGGCCCCACCTGAGCAGTACGTCTTTCGCATTCCGCAGCACAGGAACGCCGCGCGCCTCGAAGCGTGGCCGCGCGCCGTTCCGCCATCCAAAGGATTGTCATGTCCAAAGAATTTGACGTCGTCGTGATCGGCGCAGGCCCCGGCGGTTATATCGCCGCCATCCGCGCAGCGCAGCTCGGCAAGACCGTCGCGTGTATCGAAAAATGGAAGAACCCGGCCGGCGCGCTGAAGCTCGGCGGCACGTGTCTGAACGTGGGTTGCATTCCGTCGAAGGCGCTGCTCGCGTCGTCGGAAGAATTTGAAAACGCATCGCATCACCTGGCCGACCACGGCGTCTCCGTGGAGAACGTCAAGGTCGATATCGCGAAGATGCTGGCCCGCAAGGAAGGCATCGTCGAGAAGATGACCAAGGGGATCGAATTCCTGTTCCGCAAGAACAAGATCACGTGGCTCAAGGGCCATGGCAAGTTCACCGGCAAGACGGACGCCGGCGTGCAGATCGAAGTGAGCGGCGAAGGCGAGACCGAAGTCGTCACGGCGAAGAACGTGATCATCGCCACGGGTTCGAAGGCGCGTCATCTGCCGAACATCCCGGTCGACAACAAGATCGTCGCCGACAACGAAGGCGCGCTGACGTTCGACACCGTGCCGAAGAAGCTGGCCGTGATCGGTGCCGGCGTGATCGGTCTGGAACTCGGTTCGGTGTGGCGCCGCCTGGGCGCGGACGTGACCGTGCTCGAAGCGCTGCCGGAATTCCTCGGCGCGGCTGACCAGTCGCTGTCGAAGGAAGCGGCCAAGCAGTTCAAGAAGCAGGGTCTCGACATTCACGTCGGCGTGAAGGTCGGCGAAGTGAAGGCAACGGACAAGAACGTCACGATCGCCTACACGGACAAGGACGGCAACGCGCAAACGCTGGAAGCGGACCGTCTGATCGTGTCGATCGGCCGCGTGCCGAACACGGACAACCTCGGCCTCGAAGCGATCGGCCTGAAGGCGAACGAGCGCGGCTTCATCGACGTGGACGATCACTGCGCGACCTCGGTGCCGAACGTGTACGCGATCGGCGACGTGGTGCGCGGCCCGATGCTCGCGCACAAGGCGGAAGACGAGGGCGTGCTGGTGGCCGAGATCATCGACGGTCAGAAGCCGCATATCGACTACAACTGCATTCCGTGGGTGATCTACACCGAACCGGAAATCGCGTGGGTCGGCAAGACCGAACAGCAACTGAAGGCGGAAGGCCGCGAGATCAAGACGGGCCAGTTCCCGTTCATGGCGAACGGCCGCGCGCTCGGCATCAACAAGGCGGATGGTTTCGTCAAGATGATCGCCGATGCGAAGACCGACGAACTGCTCGGCGTGCACATCATCTCGGCGAACGCATCGGACCTGATCGCGGAAGCCGTGGTGGCGATGGAATTCAAGGCGGCGTCGGAAGACATCGGCCGCATTTGCCATCCGCACCCGTCGCTGTCGGAAGTCATGCGCGAAGCCGCACTCGCGGTCGACAAGCGCGCGCTGAACATGTAAACGCGCACGCCTGACTGAACGCACATCGGTATCACCACGAAGGCGGGCGGGTTCACTCCCTCCCGCCTTTCTTTTTTGCAGCAACACAATGAACGTCACCGAATACTACGAAAAAGAACTGCAGACGCGGGGCTATCAATCGGACCCGGCGCAGCGCGCGGCGGTCGAGCGCCTGCAGCGGTGCTACGAGGAGTGGGTCGCGTACAAATCGCGCCGCTCTAACGCGTTCAAGAAACTGCTGATTCACCCGGACCTGCCGCGCGGCGTGTACATGTGGGGCGGCGTGGGGCGGGGCAAAAGCTTCCTGATGGACAGCTTCTACATGATCGTGCCGGTGCAGCGTAAAACGCGGCTGCATTTCCACGAGTTCATGCGCGAGGTGCATCGCGAGCTGGAAGAACTCAAGGGCACCGCCGATCCGCTCGACGAACTCGCGCGACGGATTTCGAAACGCTATCGCCTGATCTGTTTCGACGAATTCCACGTGTCCGACATCGCCGACGCGATGATTCTGTACCGCCTGCTCGACAAGCTGTTCGAGAACGGCGTGCAGTTCGTGATGACGTCCAACTACGATCCGGACACGCTGTACCCGGACGGCCTGCACCGCGACCGCATGCTGCCCGCGATCGAGCTGATCAAGGCCAGGCTCGACGTGATCAACGTCGACGCCGGCATCGACTACCGGCAACGCACGCTGGCCCAGGTCGAGGTGTATCACACGCCGCTCGGCGCCGCCGCCGACAAGGCGCTGCGCGATGCGTTCGCGCGCCTCGCCGCGGTGCCCGACGAAAGTCCGATCCTGCATATCGAGAAGCGCGAGCTGAAGGCGCTGCGTCGCGCGGACGGCGTCGTCTGGTTCGACTTCGCGACGCTGTGCGGCGGTCCGCGTTCGCAGAACGACTACCTCGAACTGGCGAGCCGCTTTCACGCGGTGGTGCTGTCGAGCGTGCCGCAGATGTCGGTGCGCATGGCGTCGGAAGCGCGTCGCTTCACGTGGCTGATCGACGTGTTCTACGACCACAAGGTCAAGCTGCTGATGTCCGCGGCGGTGCCGCCCGAGGAGTTGTACCTCGACGGTCCGATGGCGAACGAGTTCACGCGCACGGTCTCGCGCATCGTCGAAATGCAGTCGAAGGAGTATCTCGACGCGCCGCGCCGGATCGTCGATACGTCGTTGACCTGAGTGGCGCGGCGCTGCGGCGGCTGGGTCGTGGCCGAGTCCTGGCGGAGGCTTTTACGATAGGGCGCTGCCCGCCGCGCGCGTCGGCTGCGCGCATCGGCGTATTTTCAGGATTCGGATTGATCTTATATTCCGGGTTCGGACGACTGGATATCTTCTCTCGTGGTTCTGACGAAGGAGAAACCCCATGGATCCGTACCGTGATATCAACGATGAAGAATGGCAGCGCATAGCGCCGTTGCTGCCTGAGCTGCGGCCCCGCGCCGAACTGCGCGGACGTCCGCTGGCCAATACGCGTTCGGTGCTGAACGGCGTGTTGTGGGTCATGTACAGCGGCGCCACATGGTCGGCCATGCCGCGTAAGTATCCGTCCTATCAGACCTGCCATCGCCGCTTCAAGGTGTGGTACGCGTCGGGGGTCTTGAAGCGGGTCACGGCGTTGCTGTTCGGCGCGGCGAGCGAGGAACTCTGCACACTGATGGAAGCACGCATGCGCACCCATCCAGGTCCCGAACAGAAACGTCCCGATGCGGACAAGGCCCGGGACATCGCGCCGGCCATCTACAAACCCACGCCCGCCACCCCGCTGCCTTCTTCTCCCTTCGCATTCGGCTCGCCCTTCAAACACGCTGCATGACGACGCCGAGCTTCACGCCAATTGAAAACGGCCGAACGATAAACATCGTCGGCCGTTTTTTTATGCGCGTTTCAGGCGCGGCGCGCAGGTCAGCGTGCAGAAGTTATTGCTGACGCACCCACGTCTGCGAACGTCCCAGCAGCGACACGCCGATATAGCCGCGCACCACCAGTTTGTTGCCGCCGTCTTCCAGGTGCATCTTGCACTTGTAGACCTTGCCGTTTTCCGGGTCGAGAATCTGTCCGTGATCCCAGCCGTCGCCGTCCTTCTTCATGTCGTTGATGATCGTCATGCCGAGGATCGGCTGATCCTTGCGCGCGTCGGTGCAGGCGGTGCAGCGGCGATCCGGCTGATCGTTCGGGCCGAGCCCCTTGACCACTTTGCCGCTCAGCGAACCGCCGCTGTCCTGCGCGATCTGCACGAGCGCCTTGGGCTGGCCGGTGTGATCGTCGATGGTTTGCCACATGCCGACCGGGGTGTCGGTCTGCGCCATCGCGGTCATCGCGCTGGCGAGCAGCACGCCGGCGAGGGCGGCCTGTCTGGCGGTGCGAACCGCGACGGCGCGCGCGCGTTGAGTGAATTGAATCATTGTCTTCCTCCTTGATTAAAGACAGCGCGATCATGGTCGCGCGGCGTTATCGGCGTTTCATGCGGTCGGGTTGCGAGCATGTCGTTGCATGTCGTCCGCCACATCGCGCCGCATCGTGATGCCCGGTACGGCCCCTCAGGTTCACTGCGTTGCCCTGCGCATTGCTGGTGGCGACGCGCGCGGCGCGCGGTGTTAATGCGGTGGACCGCCCGCCCGACATGGTCAGCGCAGAATACGTGAATCCGCGCGCCACGTTTGATAGTGGACCCTCTAATCAGGCGACGGCACTTTCCCTCTTCAGGCGCGATTCGAGCGTGCTCAATTCAGTTGGTACGAGAACGTCGCGTTGATGCGTGGACTGCGCGACGCGCTTTCCACCGGCGCATCGCCGATGGCTTTCGCGACCGACAGATCCAGGCTGTAGTACTTCGCATCCGAGATGCGGAAGCCGAACGCGATCGACGACAAGCGCGACGGCGACGGCGTGCCCGCATGCAGATAAACGCGCGCCATGTCGAACGATACGTACGGCGTGAGCGTGCGCAGATAGGTGAAGCCCGGCGTGAACGGCCGGTTGATCTCGAACATCGCACCCCAGCCCGAATCGCCCGATGCCTCGCCCGGTTGATAGCCCTGCGCGAAGCGTTGCGCGCCGAACGAGATCTGTTCGGAGGTCGGCAGCGAGACGGCGCTGTATTGACCGGTCAGCGAGACGGCGGTGCCGATCTTCATCGGCCATTCGTTGCTTTGCGAGAAGCTTGCGCCGGTGCGCACGAAGGTGATCGACGCTGGATTCGTGACGGGCTGGCCGGGCACGTTCGAGTCGCCCGCTTTCGATGCGCCGAGAATGTCGAACGCCTTCGCCACGTTGACGCTCGCGCGCCGCACCTGGCCGGTCTGCACGCTGGTGTAGTCGGCCTGCAACTGCATCACGCGGACCTGCGAGCGCAGGCCGATCTGCGCGCCGGTGTCGGTGTTGTTGTAGCGGTCCTCGTCGTGCGATGCGTACACCGACGCGGTGCCGATCACGCTCTGCGTATTGCTCAGCAGCAGCGGATAGGCGAGCGAGCCGCCCACCTTGTCGTTGATCACCGTGCGCTGGATATAGGAGGGCAGGCCGGGGTTGTCGGTCGGATTGCCGCGATAGTGGGTGGCGTCGATCTTCGCGATCAAGCCGTTGCTGCCGATCGGCACCGCGCCGTGCGCCGCGAGATACGTGACGTTGTCGCGGCCCTTGGGCAGCAATGCCGACACGCTCAGCTGTTCGCCGAGCGCGGTGAGGCCGTTTTCGGTGGCGGTCAGCAGACCCTGCACGCCCGGGTGATTGAAATCGATGCCGGTGCTGACGTCGAACGGTTTGCGATCGACGTTCAGTTCGAGCGTGGTCGCGCCGTCGGTGTTCTGCGGCGGCGGCACGTTCGCGGCGACCTTCACGCCCGGCAGCAGACCGAGCACATTGATGTAGCGCTCGAAGGTGGCGCGCCGCAATGGCCGGTCGGCGACGATGTGGTCGGCGATCGCGCGGATCTTGTCCTCGACCGCGCCGGCCTTGCCGGTCACCTTCACCGCGGATACGTAGCCTTCGACGACGGTCACGCGCACCACGCCGTCGTCGAAGGTCTGCGCGGGAATGAACGCGAACGACAGCGCATAGCCGCGATCCTGATAGAGCCTGGTGACGCCGTTGGCGACCTCGATCAGATTGCCGATGGTGGTGTCCTTGCCGACCAGCGGCGTGAAGCGCGCGGCGACTTCATCGAACGGAATCGATTTCACGCCCTCGACCTGCACGCGCGTGGGCGTCAGATGACGGGCGAGCAGTTCCTGGAGTTGGGGCGCCTGCGGGGCGACCTGCACGGTCACGTTCGGGCCTTTGTCGGGCGCCTTGATCTGCGGCAGCGAATCGAGCGGATTGCCGCCGACCGCCGTGCCGCCGGGACGGGCCTGCGCCTGGGCATCCACCTGCATGACACTTGCCGCGACGGCGGCGAGTACGACGGTCCAGCCGGTCCATTTGCTGCCATACCCGAGTTTCATCGGATTGTCCTCGTATGCCGTTTTTCTGTGCGGCCGCGCCGCCTGGCCGGACGGATCGCGATCGCTTATGTGTGGCTCGACGCATACTGCCATGCCTGCATGTATTACGTCACGCGCTCCGTGTGGCTTGAGCGAGGGTATCCGCGGACGGCGGCCGCGCGAAGCACGTGATGAACCGGATTGCTTATGCGTAGTGCTTAGCTGAAGTGCTGGACAGGGTGCTGATGCAGGCGCTTGCTCAATTGCTCTTGCAACTGCCTGCTCGACTGCCCGACTGCTTGCTCAATTGCTCGCTCGGCTGTCGGTTCCGCTGTCCGTTCGACGCGACACGCACCCGTTGCGCATGTCGCGTCTCATCCGGCAACTGTCACGCATCATTTCTAACCGCTGATCGAACCGATGCGTTTTAGTTGGACTACTTATTTATGCGCGACCGGCAGCAAGCCGCCGAGCAGCGTCGTCAGTCCGCCGGCCGGGTTGCTCGAGCCGCTGGTCGAACCCGCCGCCGAGCTGAGCGTACCGGTCACTTGCCCGACCAGTCCGGTGACCGGCGCGAGCGCCTGAGCGGCGCCGCCCGCGCTGCCCGCACCGCTCGCGCTGCTCGTCACGCCGGACAACACGCCGGTGAGCGTGCCGGTCAGCGTCGTCAGCGGATTCGCGCCGCTACCCGCGCCGCCGAGTGTCGAGGTCAACGAGCTCAGCGGCGTGCCGCTCAGGCCGGAGGTCAACGAACCGAGCGGTGTGCCGCCCAGTGCCGAGGTCAGCGAGCTCAACGGCGAGCCGCCTAGGCCCGAACTCAACGAACCGAGCGGCGTGCCGCCCAGCGCCGAAGTCAGACCGGCGAGCGGCGTACCGCCGAGCAGTGTCGACAGCGAGCCGAGCGGGTTGCTGCCGAGCCCGAGGCTTGCCAGCGTGCTTTGCAGCGGTCCGAGCGGATTGCCGTTGGCCGGCGGGCCGCCCGCGACGCTCACGTTGGTGCTGCCGACCAAACTCGTGATCAGCCCCGGAATCGGATTCGCGCCGTTCGGGCCATTCGGATTCACGAGACCGCCGGCGTTCGTCACGGTATTGCCGAGCGACGCGACCAGGTTGCCGACATCCGCGCCGACCGGGTTGCCGGTCGCCGATCCAACCTTCGAGCCGGCCGAGCCGAGCGCGCCGCCGACTTGCGAAAGCAGGCCGCCGACCGGCGCGCCGAGTCCGGTCTGCGTGCCGACCGTCTGCGTGACGAGGCCGGCGGTCGTGACGATCGGCGTGATCGCGGTGCTGATCGGTTGCGTGATCTGTTGCACCGGTCCCGAGTTGACGACGTTGCCGAGCGTCGCGCCGCCCGCGTTCAACGCGCCGGCGGCGGTGGAGAGCGCGCCGGCCAGCGGCGTGGTGAGCGGCGACAGCGGCGCGAGATTGCCGCTGCCCAGACCGCCGACAGCCGTGCTCAGTCCTTGCACGACGCCGCTCGTCGAGCTGACGACGTTGCCGAGGCCGCCGACCGTCGTGCCGACCGGATTCGACGTCGTGCCGATCTGGCCGAGGCCGTTGCTGACCGCGTCGGCGGTTGCGTTGAGCGTGCCGCTGGTGGCCGACACCGCGCTGCCGAGTCCTTGCGTGACCTGCGGGCTGAGACCCGGAATGGTCTGCGAGCCGATCGCGTTGCCGAGGTCGCTGGTGGTTTGCGCCGCGGTGGTGGCGAGACCGCCGGTGCCGGTCGTCGCCACGACGCCGCTGCCGCTGCCGGACCCCGAGCCGCCGCCGCTACCGGTGCTTGAGGTGGTCGGCGGCGCGCTGACGGTGCTGCCGCCACACGCCGCGAGTACGCCGGCGGCCGCTACGGCGATCAGCGGTGCGCGCAACGACGACACCGTCGCGCACGCCGCATGGAGAGTAAAAAAACGTTGGGTGGACATAGGTGCTCCTCGGTGTCTTCTAGATGTAGCGTGCGGTTGGTCAAGTGCGCCGATGCAACGGGTTGCGGTTTTTCCGGGCGGCGCGGCCCGGGTTCCGGCCGAAGTCCGGCGAGCGGGCGCGGCTGGCGGGCCGCGCGCCGTTCGTTGCTGCGTGAAGGTGCTGGGTGATTCGCTACGCAATCGCCACGTCGTCTTCGGACGTGTGCTGCGCGCGGTGTGCAGCCGGCGCGCTTCGGTTGGATCGACGGTACGCGTGACGCAGGCGTTTCCGTCGACCGGCTTGACTCAGCCGAAGCGCGCCGCTGCTTACTTCTTGCCCAGTCCGCCGAGCAGGCCGCCGACCAGCGAGGTCACCGGTGCGAGCGGATTGCTGCCCGTGCCCTTGCCGGCGCTGCTCGTCAGCGACAGGCCGGTGCCCGAGCCGGAGGTGGCGCTCGTGGCGGTGGTGGTCGCCGACGTCGCCGCGGTGGTGGCCGTGGTGGCGACACCGCCGAGTGCGCCCGTGACGCCCGACAACAGACCGGTGACCGGTGCCAGCGGGCTGCTGCTGCCGCCCGTCGCGCTGGACAGGCCGCTCGTCACGCTGGTCAGCAGACCGGTGACGGGAGCGAGCGGATTGCCGCTGCCGGTGGCGCCGCCGAGCGCGCCGGTCAGGCCGGCGAGGGGACCGCTGCCGGTGCCGCCGGTCAAGCCACCGAGCAGGCCGGTGACCGGCGCGAGCGGGCCGCTGCCGGTGCCGCCGCTCAGACCGCCGAGCACGCTGGTGATCGGCGCGAGCGGATTGCCGCTGGTGCCGCCGCCGAGACCGCCAAGCACGTTGGTCAACGGCGCGAGCGGGTTGCCGCCGCTGCCGCCGGTCAGCAGACCGCCGACCGAGGTGACCGTCGCGCCGGTATCGCTGACCGTGTGGCCGAGCGCGGCGGTGACCGCGTTGCCGCCGGTCGAGGTCAGCAGGGCGCCGGCCGTGCCGAGTCCGCCGCCGACCGTCGAGAGCAGCGAGTTCAGCGGAGCGCCGAGACCCGTCGTGTTGCCGACCGTTTGCGTGGTCGCCGCGACCATCGACGTGATCGGCGTGATCGCGGTGCTGAGGGTTTGCGTGACTTGCTGGACCGGGCCGGTGGACAGGGCGTTGCCGAGCGTGGTGCCGCCTGCCGCGACGGCGCCGCCGAGCGTGCCGACCGCGCCGCCGAGCGGCGAGGTGAGGGCCGACAACGGGGCGAGCGGGCCGCTGCCGAGGCTCGTCACGAGGTTGCCGGTTTGCGTGACCGCGCCGCCGACGTTGCTCACCACGCCGCCGAGGCTCGACACCGTGGTGCCGACCGGGTTGCCGCCCGCGCCGAGCTGGCCGAGACCTTGCGACACGCCGCCGCCGAGCGTCGATACCGCCGCGCCGACCTGCTGCACGATGCCGCCGGCTGCCTGGGTGGTTTGCGGGCTGACGCCCGGCAGGGTTTGCGAGGCAATCGTGCTGCCGACGCTCGACACCGTCGAACCGACATCGCTGACGATTCCGCCGCCGTTGTTCACCACCGTGCCCAGTGCGTTCGACACCGGCGTGGTGCCGCTCGTGCCGGACGTGCCGCTGGTGCCGGAGCTGCCCGACGTCCCGCTCGTGCCGGAGCTGCCGACGGTGGTGCCGGACGTGCCCGAGGTACCGGAGCCGCCCGAGCCCATCGAGCCGCTGCCGCTGGTGGACAGCGCGCCGCCGGCGGAGCCCGCGCCGTCGCTGCCGGTGCCCGAGCTGAGCGTGCCGGAGCCGCCGCAGGCGCCAAGAGAAAGCATGGCGGCAATCCCGGCCGCAATCAGGGTTGCCCGTACCGTGGTGGTGGTCGTTTGAATGTTCATGTCGCCCTCGCATCGCATGTGTTGTTGGGTGCTGCTGCGTGCCTATCTCTGCACGACCCATGCCATTTCGAATGAGCAATCCGAACGATTTTTTCGCGGCATGCCGCTCGCCCATATCCGATATGGCTTTGCGACGAATTGATGGAGTGGACGCTAAACCGGAAACGCGTCGCGAACGACCTTGTGTGCGTTCCGAATGTGGTCTGCGTAACGTAACGAGCCGGGCGCGCCGTTACGATCCGTGGCGTAACGCACAGGCGAACAAACGCTCCGCATGCTTGAAACGTTCTGTTCAAACAAATAATTAGTGCAGCGAATCTAACTTATGGTTAGTACTATGTGCTGCAACGCACGAACTGCCGTTAACCTGAGTAAGACGTTAAAACGCATACGGAAAGTGAGTCAGGGCAGCGGACAATTGCTTAAATAAGATTGTTCGGCTATAAAACCCGAAAGCAGGGCGAAGTCACGAGGGAGGTGCGTTATCGAACAGACCACTGACACATACGCGTTTTATTGAAGCCGGCTGCAAGGCGAGTGTTACCGCAGCGCAACAGAAAAGACCACGCATGAGAGAGCAAGGGTCGTCGCGCTAAAGAATCCGCCGTTCGGAGCAGCAGGTAAACAAACGACATAAATGAAGTCCGAGGGTAGAAATGAAAAAGTTCACACAACGCTTCCTGAGAGATAACAAAGGCGTGACGGCCATCGAATATGGGCTGATCGCGGGGTTAATCGTTCTCGTCATTGCCGTTGCGGTGACCAATCTTGGCACTGGCATCAATGGCGTGTTCACCCGTATCGCCGCGGCGATTCCGGCGGCGGCAGCGTAAAAAGCAGCGTTAAAAGTATCGCGAAGCAGCCGGCTATTCAGCGCTCGCTCGCTTCGCATTCTTTTATGCCATTGGCATTAAGTCCAATGCGGATTGGTTAGCAATCCGCATGGCGTTGCTTCGCCTGTCGGGTCCGAAATGAAAGCATTGGCCGGTTTTGCGCTATTTATCGTGTGGTCCGCCGTTGTCGCGTGGTGCGATTGCCGGCGGCGCCGTATTTCCAATTCAATTGTCGTCGCCGGTTTGGCGGCGGCATTTTTCTGTGCGCTCGTTCAATGCGGGCCATTTGGCGTTTCCATTCCGAATGCGGCGATGGGTGCGCTGATTGGACTTTTCGCGCTGCTGCCGTTTTTCGCGCTCGGCGCGATGGGCGCCGCCGACGTCAAGGTATTCGCGGTACTGGGCGCGTGGTGCGGTGTGCATGCGTTGCTGGGCTTGTGGATGGCCGCCACGCTGATGGCCGGTGTTCATGCGCTGTGGCTCATGATCGTCACGCGTACCCGCCTCGCGGGATTGGGCCGTCACGGTGGCGCGACGTTCGAACTGGGCGGCAAGGCGTCGAGTCCCTACGCGGCTTTTCTGACGCTCGCCGCCAGCGCCTGGCTGATGCTGCCCGCGCTGCAAAGGCTGCCCGGAGTCGCACCATGAACGCACCGCGCGCCGCCTATTCACGTAGTTGCTCGTGCCCATCGCGCCAGCGGCGCGGCACGCCTGCCCGCCGTACGCAACGCGGCTCCGCCGCCGTCGAATTCGCGATCGTCTTCCCCGTGCTGTTCATGATCATGTACGGGATCGTTTCCTTCGGGCTGGTCATGGTCGCGCAGCAGAACCTCACGCTAGCCGCCGAGGAAGGCGCGCGCGCCGCGCTGAACTGGCAGAGCAGCACGTCGTTGCAGAACGCGCTGTATGTCCGCGGGCAGAACGCGTGCACGACGGCCAACCAGATGGCGGCGACGCTCGTGCAACCGTACATGACCTGTACGCAGACGTCAGCGCCGTGCGGCAACGGCAACACGATGCAATGCATCAGCGTCACGCTGACCTACGACTACCTGAACCATCCGATCGTGCCGAACATCCCGCTGCTCGGCGTGACGATCCCGAACACGCTGTACAGCATGGCCACCGTGCAACTCAACCCGGAGAACGTTCAGTGATGTCTGCGCCGGTTCTTCGATCCGCTGTTCGCTGCGCCACGCGACCTTGCGTGGCGTGCGCCCCGCGCCGCGCGACGCCTGTCGCCTCGCTCAACCCACGCTGCGAGCCGTCATGCCGAATCTGACCAAAATTCTCGCCGGCGTGCTGATCGTGCTCGCGCTGCTGCTCGGCCTGTTCGCGTGGAGTCTGTCGCGCCGGCCGGTGCCCACGGCGACGCCGGTCGCGGCGCAGAGCAGCTTCCCGGTGGTGGTCGCCGCGCATGCGCTGCCGGCCGGCAAGGCGATCACGCCCGATCAACTGCGCGTGCAGATGTTGCCGATCAACCCGAACGGCGCGTTCACCGACCCGACGCAACTGGCCGGCCGGGTGCCGGGCGTCGAGATCGGCGCGGATTCGCCGGTGCTCGAAAACCAGCTGACCTCGGGACTCGCGGAACGCATCGATCCGGGCGAGCGCGCGCTCGCCGTGAAGGTGGACGAGAGCAACGCGGTGGGCAACCGGCTGCGTCCGGGCAACTACGTCGACGTGTTCTTCACGCTCAAGCGCGACGGCGGCATGGGTGGGATGGGCGGCAACAGCGGCGAGATCGACCGTACCCAGGCGCGGCTGCTGATGTCGAAGGTGCGCGTGCTCGCGTTCGGCAATGCGACGCCCGGCGGCGATACGGCCGGCGATCCGAACGGCATGGTGCGCACCGCCGTGCTGGCGGTGCCGGTCGGCGAGGTCGACCGTCTGACGCTCGCCGAGAGCGCCGGCCGCCTGATCTTCGCGCTGCGGAGTCCGAAAGACACCGAGGTTGCCGATCAGAGTGCGCTGCCGGTTTATCCGGGCGTGCTGAAGACGGCCGCGCATCCGGGCTCGGCCGAGCCCCTGCTCGATTCGACGCGCGCCGCGGCCGGCGTGGCGCTCGACACCTTGTCGGGCAGCAACGGTTCGGCGGCAGCCGGCCCGCGCTTGCCGCCGTTGCCGCCGCATCTGGCGATGCCGGCCACGCGGGTCGCCGAGAGCGTGAACAGTACAAAAGGCGGTATCGAAGTGATACGGGGTGGGCGAGCCGAGACGGTCGCCTGGTAAAGCGGTTTCAGGAAGCAACGGCCTGCTTCGGGCATGACTACATGACAAAACGCATTGCTGTTTCAGGTGGAGCGGTATGGCTCGGGCTCGCGCTGCTGGCGGCATGCCCAGCGGCGAGCGACGCGGCCGGCCCAGTGGTGGTGCAGCGGGGGCAGAACGGGGCGGGTGGGCCAGGTGGGCAGATGCTGCCCATCGCGGGCGCGCCTGCGCAAAGCATCGAGCTGACGGTCGGCGCGCAACGCTCGCTGGCCGGCGGCCGCACGTTGCAGCGGGTGGCGATCGGCGATCCCGCCGTGGCCGACGTCTTGATCATCAAGGGTGACAGGCGCGGCGGCGTGCTGCTGGTCGGCAAGTCGGCGGGCACCACGAGCCTGATGGTCTGGGAGGGCGGGCGCGACGTACCGCAAACCTACACGGTCAACGTGATCACGCCGGCCGCCGCCTCGCTGCTCGGTCCGGACACGCCGAGCCTGAAGGTGCTCGGCGGCACGGCGGTGCTGGCCGGCACGGCGGCGACGATGGAGTCGCATCAGCGCGCGGCGGTCGCGGCGGACGGCTCGATCGGCAAGGACGGCGCGGTGTTCGATACATCGACGGTGGCGAGCCGCGCGGTGGTGCAGGTCGAGGTGCGGGTGGTCGAGTTCAGCCGCTCGGTGCTGAAGGAAGTCGGCTTCAACTTCTTCAGCCAGCGCAACGGTTTCGCGTTCGGTTCGGTGGGACCGAATGGGGCGGCGTCGGTGACGGTGCCACAGAAAGCCTTTGTGCCGACGAACAGCGCGACGGTGGGACCGGCTCTCGCGACGCCGTTTTCGTCCGCCTTCAACCTCGTGTTCGGGTCGGCGACCAAGGGTCTCTTTTCGGACCTGAGCCTGCTGGAGAGCAACAACCTCGCGCGCGTGCTGGCCGAGCCGACGCTGGTGGCGCTGTCCGGGCAGAGCGCGAGCTTCCTCGCGGGCGGCGAGATTCCGATTCCGGTGCCGCAAGCGTTGGGCACCACGTCGATCGAATACAAGCCGTACGGGGTTGGCCTGACGCTGACGCCGACCGTGCTGAGTCCGCAGCGCATCGCGCTGAAGGTCGCACCGGAGGCGAGCCAGCTCGACTTCTCGAACGCGGTGACGATCAGCGGCGTGTCGGTGCCGGCGATCACCACGCGGCGCGCCGACACCACGGTCGAACTTGGCGACGGCGAGAGCTTCGTGATTGGCGGCCTGATCGATCGCGAGACGGCGTCGAACGTCTCGAAGGTGCCCCTGCTCGGCGATCTGCCGGTGATCGGCACGTTCTTCAAGCAGCTGAGTTACCAGCAGAACGAGAAGGAGCTGGTGATCATCGTGACGCCGCATCTGGTGTCGCCGCTCGCGAAGGGCGCGGCGTTGCCATCGACGCCGGGCGAGCAGTCGGAGCAGCGCGACGGCCCGGTATGGCGCTCGTTGCTCGGCGGCATGGCGGCGCCGCGCGACGCCGTGCCGGGGTTTTCGAAGTGAGGCCGGTGCGTGCCGCGAGCGGGCGCCGGTCGATGAAGGCAGTGAGCAGCACGAGCGGCAGGGCATGCGATCAGCGCGCGCCCGCCGCCAGGCAGGACGACGCGGCGGCCTCACGGCCAATGCCGCATGAGGATGTTCCACATGAACGCGAGAACGCATTCATTGACTGAACGGGCGGTCACCGACTATTTCGTGTTCGCGTCGCTTGCCGACGCGCACGTGCATTGGCTTGCCGATACGCTGAGCGGCGCGGGCGTGGTCGAGTCCGCCACGCTCGATCCGGCGATGTTGATGCAGCGGATCGCGACGCTCAACGCCTCGCTGGTGTTCATCGACTTTTCGGCGGGCCGCGCGGCCGCGGCGAGCGCCGCCGCGAGCGCGGTGCGCGGCGCGTATCCGGGCATGCAGATCGTCGCGCTCGGCACGCTGGCCGAACCGGAAAGCGCGCTGGCCGCCTTGCGTGCCGGCGTGCGCGATTTCATCGACATGTCCGCGCCGGCCGAGGACGCGCTGCGCATCACGCGCCAGGTGCTCGACAACCTGGTCGAGCCGGTCAGCCGCCACGGCCACGTGACCGCGCTGCTCGGCGCGCGGATCGGCATGGGCGTCAGCACGCTGGCCGCGAACCTCGCCGTGATGCTGCAACGGCGCGATGTCGCGCAGGGCCGCCAGGCCGCCTTGCTCGATCTCGGTCTGCCGGCCGGCGACGGCTCGCTGCTCCTGAACACGCGCAGCGAATTCAACTTCGTCGAGGCCGTGCGCAATCTGCGCCGCTTCGACCAGACCTTCGTCTCGACCGCGCTGTCGCATCACACGAGCGGTCTCGCGCTGACCACCTTGCCGCCTAATCTGGCCGACATGCGCGAGGTGTCGTACTCGTCGTCGATCGGCTTGCTGAACCGCTTGCGGGCGTTCTTCGACCAGCAGATCGTCGACCTCGGCGGTTTCGCCAACAGCGAGTTCATCGCGCACGTCGTGCAGGCCGCCGACGAAACCTGGCTGCTGTGCGACCAGGGCGTGGCGTCGATCGTGTCGGCGGTGAGCGTGCTCGACGCGCTGCGCGAAGAGGGCGTGGATACCGCCAACGTGCGGCTGATCGTCAACAAGTTCGACGCCGATCTCGGGCTCGCCGCCGCGCAGATCGCGCAGCGCCTGGATATCCCGCTGCTGGGCACGCTGCCGGAGCGGCGCGTGGCGCTGGGGCAGGCGGTCAACCAGGGCCATCTGCTGGTCGACGTCGCTGCGCGCGACCCGTACGCGCGCGCGCTCGAACCGCTGATCGAGCGGCTCGGCGGCGCGCAGCGCGCGGCCGCCGCCGCGCATGGCAAGTCGGCGCTCGGCGCGCTCAAGCGCTTCATTCCCACCACCCACAAGCGGTCATAGACGATGGCAAAAGAAATCGAATTTGCCGACGACGCGCCGTCGTTCGAGCACGGCCAGCAGTTCCAGGACATCAAGAACGCCGCGCACGAACATCTGCTGACGCGCATCGAGGAACTCGGCTCCGAGTTCGGCCGCTGGTCGCGTAACGCGATCAACCAGTTCGTCGATCTGGAAATGGACAGCTTCGTGCGGCTGCGCCGGATTCCGATCAACGAGAGCGAGGTGCGGCTGATCGCCGAGGCGCTGACCAAGGAACTGGCGGGCTTCGGTCCGATCGAGGACCTGCTCGCCGATCCGGCCGTCGAGGACATTCTGATCAACGGCTACAACGACGTGTACGTGTCGCGCCACGGCATTCTCACGCGCATCCAGGTGCGCTTCGCCGACAACGCGCATCTGCTGCGGATCGTGCGCCGGATTCTCGCGCCGATCGGCCGGCGTCTCGACGAATCGAATCCGATGGTCGATGCGCGTCTGCCGAACGGCGGACGGGTCAACGTGGTGATCGAGCCGCTCTCGATCGACGGGCCGATCGTCTCGATCCGCAAGTTCCGCAAGGACCCGATGCGGCCGGACGATCTGCTCGGCAACGGCACCTACAACCCGGAGATCGGCACGCTGCTCGAAGCGGCGGTGGCCGCGCGCTGCAACGTGCTGGTGTCGGGCGGCACGAGTTCGGGCAAGACCTCGCTGCTCAACGCGCTGGCGTTTCACATTCCCGAGCCGGAACGGGTCGTGACGATCGAGGACACGGCCGAACTGTCGCTGAACCATCCGCACGTGGTGCGGCTCGAAAGCCGCCCCGGCGGTTTCGACGGCGCGGGCGTGGTGACGATTCGCGACCTGTTGCGCAATACGCTGCGGATGCGGCCGGACCGCATCATCGTCGGCGAAGTGCGTGGCGGCGAAGTGCTCGAAATGCTTCAGGCGATGAACACCGGCCACGACGGGTCGATGGGCACCGTGCATGCGAGTTCGCCGCGCGAATGCCTGTACCGGCTCGAAATGCTGGCCGGTTTCGCGGGTTTTCAGGGCACTGAGTCGAGCCTGCGCCGCCAGATCGCCAACGCGATCGACTTCATCGTGCAGATCGGCCGGCTCTCGAACGGGCGGCGGCGCATTCTGTCGGTCACCGAAGTCACCGGCCTGTCCGACAACATCATCGCGACGCAGGAGCTGTATCGCTACGAGCCGGTGCTGAACGCCGACGGCGACGAACTGGACAACTGGGCGTCGCTGGGCATTCATCCGCATTCGCCGAAACTCGCGCGGTTCCGGCATGCGCTGGGCGGCGCCCAGGCGGCGGGCGGCGGCTTCGGTAATGCGGGCTTCGGCGGTAGTGGCGGCGGCTTCGGCGGCGGCAGCGGCGGTGGCGGTGGATTTGGCGGTGGCTCGCAAGGCGGCTTTGGTGGAGGCTTCAATGGCTAGCGCGGCGCTCGTCTGCGTCGCGCTCGCGCTGGTCTGCGCGGCGTTGGCGCTGCTGGTCTGGCAACGCGGCGCGCAACGCAAGGGGCAGGTGAGCACGCAACGCTTTATCGACAGTCGCATGGCGGCGGCGATGCCGGGCGCGGCCGGCGCCGGCGCGCCGGTCAATACGCCGCGCGCGGCCGCGTCCGCCGCCACGGCCGCGCGCAACGCGGCGCCGGCCGCGATCATGCCGCAGGCGCCGCCGGCCGGCTCGAGCTGGCTCGCGTATGCGCGCTATCTGCAGGCGCGTGCCGTGTTCAAGGTGCGTCATATGACGGCGCGCGCGGGCATCAACGGCCGCTCGCGCGGTCCCGCCATCGTGGTCAGCGCGATCACGCTGCTGGTCAGCCTGTGGGCCGCGTCGCTCGGCGGCTGGCTGGCCGCGCTCGCGGCGCTCGCAACCTGCGCGATGCTCGTGTACTTCGTGCTGACGCTGCGTGCGAACAAACGCCGCGAGCAGATCGTGCGGCAACTGCCGCTCTTTCTCGATGGCATCGTGCGGCTGATCACCCTCGGCAACAGCGTGCCCGCCGCCTTCCAGGCCGCGTTGCAGAATACCGACGCGCCGCTGCGCGACTGTCTCGATTCCGTCTCGCGGATGCTGCGCAGCGGCGTCGATATCGATCGCGCGCTGTTTCAGGTGTCGCTGGTCTATGGCGTGCGCGAGTTCGAACTGGTGGGCGCGGTGCTGCGTCTGTCGGTGAAGTACGGCGGCCGCGCCGACGTGATGCTCGACCGCATGTCGTCGTTCATGCGCGATCTCGAACAGGCCGAACGCGAACTGGTCGCGATGTCGGCGGAAACGCGGCTGTCGTCGTGGGTGCTGGCGGCGTTGCCGATCGGCATCGGCGGCTTCCTGATTCTGTCCAATCCGAAGTACTTCGGATCGATGTGGTTCGACCCGACCGGGCGGCAACTCGTGTATCTGGCGTTCGCGCTGCAGATCGTCGGCGCGTGGCTGTTGCACCGGATGACCAACCTGAGGTGACGACGATGGAAACCCGCCACCTCGTCGCCCTCGCATTCGCGCTCGCCGCGCTCGCCTTGCTGTTGCTCGCGGGGCTCGTGCTGGCGCGCGTCGCCGCGCAGCGGCGTACCGAACGCACGCTCGGCCATGCGCTCGACGAGCGCGCGTTGCAGAGCGCGGCGGCCGCCGCGTCCGCCGCTGCCGCGCGCGCCGGCCAGAATGCGGCGGGCGGCATGGCGAACAACGCGGCGCGCACCGCGCCGCAGGCTGCGCCGAAAGGCTTCAAAGGTCTGTTCGAGCGCTTCGCGCATGCCGGCATCCGCTGGCTCGATACGCCGTTCGGCCGCCTCGTCGTTGCGGAGGAGGACCGGCGGCTTCTCGAACAGTGCGGCTTCGTCGACACGCGCACGCGCGGGTTGTTCCTGATCGCGCGGCTGCTGGGCGCGCTGTTGCTGCCAATGCTGGCCGGCGCGCTCGCGCGCGGCCACGTGGAAGGCGCGCGCTACGTGATGCTGTTGATCGTCGCGATGGTGGCGGGCTTCCTCGTACCCAAGTTCGTGCTGGGACGGCGCGCCAGCCGGCGCCGCCGCCAGGTGGTCGACGAATTGCCGTTGATGGTCGATCTGCTGCGCCTGCTGCAAGGCGTCGGCCTGTCGCTCGATCAGAGCCTGCAGGTGATGGTCAACGAGTTCAAAAGCATGCTGCCGGTGCTGTCGGGCGAACTCGAAATCGCGCAGCGCCAGTTCACCACCGGCCGCACGCGCGAGCAGTCGTTCAGCCGGCTGTCGGCCAGTTTCAATAACGAGGATCTGCGCGCGGTCATGCGTCTGCTGGTGCAGGTCGACCGTCATGGCGGCGCGGTGCAGGAACCGCTCAAGCAGTTCGGCGACCGCTTGCGCGAGACGCGCCGCGCGGTGCTGCGCGAACGCATCGGCAAGCTCGCCGTGAAGATGACCGGCGTGATGATCGTCACGCTGTTGCCCGCCTTGATGATCGTGACGGCCGGCCCGGGCGTGCTGGCCGTCATGCGTTCGCTCCACTCGCTGCAATAGCAGGAATCCGTCATGACTGACCGTGCTTCGTTTCTCTTTCTTCCGCGCGCCGGGCGTTGCGGTGTGCTGCTGCTCGCGTGCGCGTTGTGCGGTTTGCTCGGCGCGTGCGCGAAGGATATGGGCTACGGCGTCGGTGCGCAGGCCGAGCGCGCCGCGATGGCGCAACAGGCCAATCGCGATCCCGCGCCGGATACGCCCGGCATGTACCTCGGCCTGATCGACCAGATGCAATCGCAAGGCTTGTACTTCGCGTCGCTCGCGCATATCGACGCGTTCGAGAAACAGTACGGCGCGACGCCCGATACGCATCTGCTGCGTGCGGACGCATTGCGTATGACCGGCCAGCCGGCCGCCGCCGCCGATGCGTACGGGCTGCTGCTGAAGACGCCGCTCGCCGCGCGCGGCTATCGCGGCCTCGGGCTCGTCGCGGGCGCGGCGGGCGATTTCGCGCGCGCCGCGCAGCAACTGGAGCAGGCCGCGCAACTCGCGCCGACCGATGCGGTGACGCTGTCCGATCTCGGCTATGCGCGCTTGCGTAACGGCGACGTCAACGGCGCGCGCGTGCCGTTGATGAAGGCGGCGGAACTCGACCGCCGCAATCCGAAGATCGTCAGCAACGTAGTGCTGTATCTGCTGGCCAGCGGCGATCAGGCGCAGGCGCTGGCGGTGATGAACGAGCAGAAATTCGCGCCGGACGTGCGCATCGCGATTCGCGGCGATGCGGCGAAGGTCGCGGTGGCGGAACGCGCGCGCTCGCGCGGCACGGCCCCGGTGGCTGGGGGCGAGCAGGTGACGACGGGTGGCGCGCAGGCGGTTTCGGGCGCTGGTGCCGGGACGGTTGCGAGCGTGCAGGGGATCGAACCCGCGCCGCGTGTGTTGCAGCGGTTTGCGCAGTGAGGAAGGTCGACGTGTGCACGCCGGCGGTTTGGGCGCGGCTGGATGCGGATCGAAAGCGACGTGGGAACGGGTTAGGCGTTGCGTGGGAACGGGTTGCGTAGGCGGCGCGAATCAATTGGCGGGGCTTGGCGCATGAATCAGGCGCACGGGTTCGCGAGGCGTGACCGGCGACAGGCGACGGACGAATCAGGCGCGATCCATCAGGGGGCAAGGATGAAAAGAAACAGGACGTTGTGGGCCGGGCGGATGCCGATGCTGGGCATCGGCGCGGTGCTGGCCGTGGCGATGGTGATGGTCATGTCTGCTCCGGTCGTTGCGCAGACCGCGCCGCTGACGAGCGGGCAACCGGATGCGCAACCGGGCGCGCAGGTGGCTGCGCAACCCGAAGCGCAATCCGACGCGCGACCCGACGCGCCGCGTGTGCGGGTCAGCGAAGTCGGCCACTCGACCCGAGCATGGCTCGACCTGCAAAGCAGCAATGTGGAAGCCGCGCCCGCGCAACCGATGCTCGGCGCCGAGGCCGGTCTCGCTTATCGCCGCTACATGGCGTCGTTCTCCAGCAAGATTCCGGCGCTGTACGGATCGGCACTCGGCAGCGGCTCGGGCAGCTCGGGCAGTAGCGGGATGTCGGGCGGCACCGGTAGCGGGTCGAACTGAGATGTTTTCGCGCCGCCCGTTCGCCGCCCGGATCGCTCGCGCAATGCACGCGCGAGCGGTGGGTTGCGTGCGCGCGGAAGGCAGCGCCGGGCTATGTGCGGATGGCGGCGGCAGTCGCGATGGTCGGGGCAGTCGCGGGGCATGCGGCAGTCGCGGGGTTCGCGGGATTCGCGGCACACATCGCCAGCACGGCAGCATCGCGCTCATCGCCGTGATCTGGCTGAGCGTGGCGGTCGCCGCGCTGGGTGCGCTCGACATCGGCAATCTGTACTTTGCGCGGCGGCAGTTGCAGCGCACGGCCGACCTCGCGGCGCTGGCGGCGGCGCAAGTGATCGGTTCAGCGGGCGGCTGCGCGGCGGCGGGCACGGCCGCGCAACTGAACGCCACCAGCAACGGCCTGCCCGCGAACGGCACGCTGACCACCACCTGCGGCCGCTGGGACACTAGCACCAGCACGTATTTCGGCGCCACCGGCAATCCGCTGAACGCGGTGCAGGTGCAGGCGACGCAAGCCGTGCCGATGTTCTTCATCGGCCCGACGCGCAACGCGACGGCCACCGCGACCGCGCAGGCCACCAACATCGACGCGTTTTCGCTCAGCACCGGCATCGCCACCATCAACACCCAACAATCGGCGCTGCTCAACGCGATTCTCGGCGGCTTGCTGAAAACGAGCGTGGGCTTGACCGTCGGCAACTTCCAGAGTCTCGCGTCCGCGCAGATCAAGCTGGAGAATCTGATGGTGGCGCTCGGCGCGTCGTCGATGCAGGGGCTGCTTTCCACCACGGTCAGCTATCAGACGCTGATGGTCGCGATGGTCCAGGCGTTGCAGGCGGGCGGCGATACCGTCGATGCCGCGATCCTGCAGACGCTCGCCGTCACCGTGCCGGGCGCGCAGAACATCACCATCGGCGACAACGGCACGGGCGCGCCCGGCCTGCTTGCGCTGGGGCTCTCCAATCCGAATTCCGCCGCGACGGCGACCGTCAATGCACTCGACGCGCTGATGGTCGCCGCGCAGATCGCGCAGCGCAGTCCGGACGGCACGGCGGGCAATGCGCCGGTGATCAACGTAACGACCGGGCTGGCGGGTATTGCGGGGCTGTCGCTGCAGATCATCAATCCGCCGGTGCTGGCGGTGGGCGAGGGCGGCACGACCATGGTCAACGGTGTGAGCACGCCAAGAACGATGGCGCGCACGGCATCCGTCAACGCGAGCGTGACGCTGACCAATCCGCTGCCGACGCTGTCTCTCGGCGTTGCCACGATCTCCGCGCTCAGCTCGCCGATCGTGCTGAATCTTGCCGTCGCACCCGGCAAGGCGGTGCTGACGAACGTCGACTGCGAAAGTACCAAGGCGGCCACCAATGCAACGATCCAGGTGACGCCGAGCGTCGCATCGCTTTGCGTCGGCACGAACGCGAGTTGCGGTGGCCCGATCACGCTGGCCAACATCTCCGTGCTGCTGATCGGCAACGTGGCGAGCGTCCAGTTGAACGCCCTCGGACCGTTTTCTCTGACGCCCGGTAGCACGCCAATCGTGTTCAACGGTGCGTCGGGAAGCTTCAATCTCACGCAGAGCGCCAATTCGAATCCGGTGGGCAGCGATGCCGCGGCATTGACCACGCCTTTGCTGGCGGCATTGCCGAGCGCGCTGCATATCCAGGTACTCGGCAATTACGATCTGTCGGCACTACTCGCGCCGCTGCTCAGCCTGGTCACGACGACACTGACGCCGTTGCTGCAGAGCGTTTTCACCCTGCTCGACAGCATTGTCGTCCCGACGCTCTCGCTGCTCGGTATTCAGATCGGCACCGCCACCGTCCACAACATGTCGCTGACATGCGGCGTTCCGCAACTGGTCAACTAGCTATCCACGATGAGAACCACCGCCAAAATCGAGGAACTCGATATCTACGTCTGGGAGGGCAAGGCCGACATCGTCGACCGGGTCGCGCGCTGCATGGCGAGCTTCGACGTCGAAGTGATCCGCGCCGACGACATCGCGATCTCGCCGGAACGCACCGCGCTGCGGCCCTCGCTGGCGATCATCAGCGTGTCGGTGATCGACAGCGGCGCGCTGATCCTGCGCGACTGGCAGGCCGCCCACGGCATTCCGGTGGTGTGGGTCGGCGCCGCGCCGCGCGATCACGATCCGGCCAGCTACCCGTCCGAGTACTCGCACATCCTGCCGCTCGATTTCACCTGCGCCGAACTGCGCGGCATGGTGATGAAGCTGGTGGCGCAGATTCGCGCGCACAGTGCCAAGACGCATGAATCCGACACGATGATCGCCAACTCGGAATGCATGCAGGCGCTGCTGCACGAGGTCGATACCTTCGCCGACTGCGATACGAGCGTGCTGGTGCATGGCGAGACCGGCGTCGGCAAGGAGCGCATCGCGCAACTGCTGCACGAAAAACATTCGCGCTACGGGCAGGGGCCGTTCGTCGCGGTCAACTGCGGGGCGATCCCGGATGGCCTGTTCGAGTCGCTGTTCTTCGGTCACTCGAAGGGCTCGTTCACCGGCGCCGTGGTCGCCCACAAGGGCTACTTCGAACAGGCCGACGGCGGCACGCTGTTCCTCGACGAAATCGGCGATCTGCCCCTCTACCAGCAGGTCAAGCTGCTGCGTGTGCTCGAAGACAGCGCGGTCACGCGGATCGGCTCGGCCACGCCGGTCAAACTCGATTTCCGGCTGGTGGCGGCGACCAACAAGGTGCTGCCGCAACTGGTGAAGGACGGCACCTTCCGCGCGGATCTCTACTACCGGCTCGCGGTGATCGAACTGAAAATTCCGTCGCTGGAAGAGCGCGGCGCTGTCGACAAGATCGCGATCTTCAAGGCCTTCATTGCCCAGGTGGTGGGCGGCGATCGTTTATCGACGTTGCCGGACCTGCCGTACTGGCTCGCCGACGCCGTCGCCGATACCTACTTCCCCGGCAACGTGCGCGAGTTGCGCAACCTCGCCGAACGCATCGGCGTGACGGTCCGGCAGATCGGCGCGTGGGATGCGGCGCGTTTGCAACGCCTGCTGGCGCTCGCGCGCACCAGTCAGCCGGTGCCGGCGGAGAGCGCCGCCGAGGTGCTGGTGGATCGCAGTAAATGGGACATGGCGGAGCGCAACCGCGTGCTCGCGGCGCTCGACGCAAACGGTTGGCGTCGCCAGGATACCGCGCTGCATCTCGGCATCAGCCGCAAGGTTTTGTGGGAGAAGATGCGCAAGTACCAAATTTTCGACGAAGAGCCCGAAACACGCGAAAGTGAGTAATAATGAGACGGTTGTACTAAAACAAAAACTGTTTAAGCAGGAATTACATGGACCACAAGTCGAAACTACGACAGATTGCCCTGGCCGCTTGCATCGCGTTGGGGGCTGTGCAAGGCGTGTATGCGCAGGCTCTGCCGGACAGCAGCGCGAGCGCTGGCGTCGTTTCCCAGCCGGGCACGACGACCACGTTGCCGGTCACCACGCCTCCCCCGGCGGCCCAGACCACCGCGCTGACGCCGGACGAAGCGAAGCAGTCCGCCGCGGGCAATGTCGCGGAATTGCAGCAGATGATCCACGGTTCGGATCTCGCGGAATTACGCACCACATATAACGGCAGTTACGGCGCGAGCCTGCTGTTCTACGGCAAGGAAATGACGTACTACGTGGCGTTGTTCCAGCAGAAGAATTTCTGGCGCGTCATCAAGACGCAGGACGCCACGCGGGCCGATCTGATCTATAAGGATTTCGTGCGCCAGACGCTGCAACTGTCGGACGTCGAGATCCGCCGCACGCAGCTCGAAGCGCAGAAGGCCTTCACGGAACGCATGATCGCGTTGCAGCAGGATCGCGCGAACCGTCTGCAGGCCGACCTCGATGTCGCGCGTCAGCAGCAGACCATCGTCGCGAGCCAGCAGCAGCAGTCGCGTGCGGAAGCGTCGGCGCTGGCTCAGCAGAAGGCCGCCGCGCAGGACCAGTTGCGCGCGACCCAACGCCAGGTGCGCGATCTTCAGCGTCAGCTGGAAAGCGGTCTGCCGGCGCATTGAGCTACGCGGTGAACGGACTGTCGCGCCGCGCGTGATGGTCTGAGGTCCGCCGCTATCGAATCCGGAAAACGTCGCACTGCTTCGGCAGTGGCGGCGTTTTTTTTCGCCTGCGGTTTTGCGCTTCGTTTGTGCGTTGGTTTGTTCGCTTCGACGTGTTGTGCGTTGCCGCTTCGCAGCCGTTGCGCGGTTCGCTAGTGCCGCTTCTTTTCATGCGGCTTCGGGTCGGCCTCCGGCGGCGAGCGGCGTGGTTCGGTGGTGTCGACGGCGATCGGGTCGCTGGCGGGGAAGCTCTCGTCGAGCGCTTCGTCGAGACGGCTGTCGTCGGATTCGAGCGGCTTATGCTCGTGCTTGCGCTCGCGAGCGGGATCGTGGGCGGGCTGCTTTCTGCTGGTCATGGCGTGCTCCGTTCTATCGAGGGCGGTGATTCAGCATAGTGCATCGACGGGGGCGGCGAACATCGGCCGAACGGCCTAAGACGCTGATTCACGACGCGAAGCCATGACGTCCGCCCGCGACGCCGCTTCAAATCATCTGGCATGAACTCGTTCTGTGTGTGTCGCCGGCCGGTGCAAACCGGCATTCTCTCTCAACCGGCGCGAGCATCGTCCGCGCAGCGTAAGCGCTGAGCATGACGCAACCGGCACACGCGTGCGCTCGCGACGCTACACGACCTCATCATGCAGCGAACTCATCAGACAGCGAACGACATGAACCGGAACAAACCCGCGGGCGCGCAACGCTTCAACGCGTTACACGTCGTCGAGGCGGAACTGGAACATCTGGATTGGGCGACCCGGCAGCCGGCGCTCAGCATGCTCGACGCCGGATACTGGCGGCGTCGCGTGATGGCGGTGAAGTGCGGGTTCGAATTGACCGAGCAGCAGCTGCTGCGTCTGGAGAAGATCTTGTTGCGGCTCGGCTATCCGACGGAATAGCCGAGCGTTGAAGCGGAAGGCAGAACGGCTTATTCGCTGCTGCCGTGGCCGCCGTTATTGCCACCATGATTGCCGCCGCCGTGGTTGCCACCGTCGCCGCCGCCCGTGCCGAACAGCCGGCGGCGGCGCGTGACCACGACCGGACCGTCGGACGAACTGCCGCGCTCGGACGGCGGGCGGTCCGACGACGGCGCGCCATACGACTCGCGCGGCTCACGCGGTTCACGATGATCGCGCGGCTCACGCGAGCCATGCGGACCGCGCGTGGTGTGTTCGCCATGCGAAGGCCGCCCGGCGCGCGGCGCGGGACGCGTGCCCGTATCGAGCTGGATGGTCGAGATCGCGCGCTTGTAGATGCCTTGCAGGCCGACAGGCGTGCGCAGCATCACCAGGTACTGATCGAACGACTCGATGCACCCGGTCAGGCGAATGCCGTTGACGAGGTAAATTTCGACGCGCTTACGCTCTTTGCGCGCAGCGTTCATGAAGTCGTTTTGCGGATGCGATTCTGCGGAAGCCATGGACAAGTCAGGTTAGAAAGACGATTGTTCGCCGCGATTCTACCCTGTGTGGGGGCGGAACGCGTCGGCGGGCGAACTCTCCGACCACTATAACGGCTTGTGCGCACATAAGCATCTGATAACTATTGGCTGTAACGTTGCGTTACGAATCTGCTGACTAATGGCGCATTGTTCCAGCCGGGCTCGCATTTCGGGCAACGATCCACGCATCGGTGGCGGAAAAAGATAGCGTGTCGCGCGTTGCCGGGCGGAATAAAACGCCGCTGGTCCACGTTATGACAGACATGGCGACGCCGCATCCCGCGCGCGGCCAGTCGACTCCGGGCACGCAACTGCCGCGGAGCGCTCATCAGGATCAGGAGACGCATCATGAAACCGTTCCGCCTCGTTTCCGCATGCTTCGTCGTGCTGGCGCTCGCGCTGGGTACGCTCGCGACGAGCGGCTGCACCTCGGCGACCGACGCCGGCGCTTCGAGTAGCAGCGGCACCAGCGGCAGCAGCGGCAGCAGCGGCGGCTACTGAATGATCGCGTGCAGCGTCACGAGGGTGTCGCGCATCGGATGACGTTCGAAGCCGAAGTGATCTCCTGGCTCCCGCAACTGCGCCGCTACGCGCGCGCACTGACGGGCGACCGCGCATGGGCCGACGACCTCGTACAGGACACGGCGGAGCGTGCGCTCGCCCGTTGGTCGGCGTTCCGGCCGAACAGCAATCTGCGCGCATGGCTGCTGACGATCCTGCGGCATCTGTATATCGATCAACTACGCAGCCGCCGCGAGATCGCCGTCGATGAAGACAGCGCGCCGTGGCGCAATCTCGAAGCGCCGCGCGGCGAGGTGGACGGTCTGGTGCTGCGCGACGTGCAGCGCGCGCTGTATTGTCTGCCGCTGGAGCAACGCGAGGTGTTGCTGCTGATCGGCGTGGAGGAACTGTCGTATCAGGAAGCGTCGCGCGCGCTCGGCGTGCCGGTCGGCACGGTGATGTCGCGGCTCTCGCGGGCGCGCGAACATCTGCGTGCGTTGTTGACGGAAGGGCCGGCGCTCGAGCCGGCGCGCAAGACTCCGCCGTTGAAAGTGGTGAGAAACCCGTGATGAATAACGACGACCACGATACCGGCCAGCCCGACGGGCTCGATCCGCGAACGCTGTCGGCGTATGTCGACGACGAATTGCCGGGCGACGAACGCGCGGCGCTCGAAGCGCGGCTCGAACGCGATCCGCGCGCGGCCGCGCGGGTGGCGGCGTGGCGCGCGCAGAACGCGGCGCTGCGGGCCTTGTGCGGGGTGCCGCGCGGCGGCCTGCGCGACACCCCCGGCGCGCGCGCCGCTGTCGATGGGGACGCCGCTTTCGTCGTCGTGCGGCGGGCGGCGCCGTGGTGGCAGCGCGCCGGCATCGCCGCGTGCTGGCTCGCGGCCGGCGCCGGTCTCGCGCTCGCCCTGGGGCCGCTCGCGCCGCGACTGACGAACGGCGCGTGGGACGGTCTCGGCGGCCGCACGCCGGGTTTCGCGCAGCGCGCCGACATCGCGTATGCGGTGTACACGCCGGAGCGCCGGCATCCGGTGGAAGTCGCGGCGAGCGACGAGGAACATCTGATCAGCTGGCTCTCCAAACGCCTGAACCGGAATCTGTCCGTGCCGTCGTTGCAGGAGTACGGTTACTCGCTGGTGGGCGGCCGTCTGTTGCCGGGCGAAGCGGGGCCCGCCGCGCAGTTCATGTACGAGAACGCGCACGGCGCGCGTCTGACGTTGTACGTGACCGGCACCGCGCGCGATGAAACCAAGTTCCGGCTGTTTCGCGAAGGCAATCGCCGGACCTTCTACTGGATCAGCGACGGCATGGGCTACGCGCTATCCGGGCCGATCGCGGAGGGCAAGCTGCGGTCGATCGCCGTCGATGTATGCAGCGCGCTGGGCGGCAAACCGGAGGCGTGGCAGTGACGCGCGGCGCGCGCATGAAAACGCGCGCAAACTGTAGTTTCGTTGTCGGGCCACGAGCGCGGCAACCATCATCGCAACAAGCGGTAACGAAACAACCGCGCCCGGTTTCGCGCCAACCGGAATAGCGCCGCGCGACGATTCGTTTACTGCTTGCTGGAACACGTCACGACCTGCCCGCGCAGGCCGCGGCGACGGTTCGAGCAAGGCAAACCGGCGGGGTCTTTACGGCGTCGGCGCCCGCTAGGCGCCGCGACGCCGATGCGTCGAGGTAGCGACATCATGCTCACATTTCATCGATCCGGCACACGGCTCGGCGGCACGCTCACGGTCCTGTGTCTCAGCGCGTCATGCGCCGCGACGGCGGCCGCGCAATCCGACGACAATCCAACCGCGACCGACACGACGACGTGCCGCTTCGTCGTCGGGCAGGCGGAAATCGACGGCGTCATGCAACAGGTCAGCGGCCGCGCGTGCCTGCAATCCGACGGCAGCTGGCGGATCGTCGCGGACGATCCCGGCGCGCTCGCGTTCAGCGGCGACCCGGTCTACTACTACGATCCCTGGTACTGGGGACCGCCGGTGATAGTGGGCGCGGGCGTGTCGTTCGTGTTTATCGACCGCCTTCATCATGTTCATCATCTGGACCACGTGCGTTACGTGCGCGGGCCGTATGGCGCCGGTGTGCGCGGCGTGTGGCGCGGTGGCGCGCCGGCGCACGTGTGGAACGGCGCGTCGCGAGGCGGGGGAGGAATGCGCCGGTGAATCAACCGATCACGCCACCGATTACGCCAGCCCCGGTCACCGCCGCGCAATTCGACCGCGCGCTCGCCGGCTGGCGCGCGATCGTCGGCGAGCCGCACGTGCTGACCTCGGCCGCCGATCTCGCCGCGTACCGCGATCCGTTCGCGTTCGGCGGAACGGACGAGCACGACACGTTCGCGGCCAGCGCGGCGCTGCGGCCCGCATCCGTCGACGAGATTCGCGCCGTGCTACGGATTGCCAATCAATTCCGCATTCCGCTGTGGACGGTATCGACCGGCCGTAATTTCGCGTACGGCGGCGCGGCGCCGCGCCTGTCCGGCTCGGTCGTGCTCGACCTGCAGCGGATGAACCGCATCGTCGAAGTGAACGAGACGCTGGCCTATGCGCTGGTCGAGCCTGGCGTGAGCTACTTCGATCTGCATGCGCATCTGCGCGCCAACGGCATCAGGCTCTGGGTCGATCCACCCGCGTCCGGCTGGGGCAGCGTGGTCGGCAATACGCTCGAACGCGGCTTCGGCTACACCGACTATGGCGATCACGCGGCGACGCAGTGCGGGATGGAAGTCGTGCTCGCCAACGGCGACGTGGTGCGCACCGGCATGGGCGCGATCGATACCGGCACCGCGTGGCAGGTGTACCGGCCGGGTTACGGGCCGTCGTTCGACGCGATGTTCATGCAGTCGAACTTCGGCATCGTCACCAGACTGGGCGTCTGGCTGATGCCCGCGCCGCCCGCGTATCTGCTCGGCGAGATCCAGTTTCAGCACGAGACGGATCTCGACGCGATCGTCGACACGTTGCGGCCGCTGCGGCTCGACGACACGATCCGCAACCACGCGGTGATCGAAGGCGGTCTGCGGCGCGCGGCGGGATTGTCGGCGCGTTCCAGGTGGTACGACGGCCCGGGTGCGATGCCGGAAAGCGCGGTGACGGCGATGCTGCGCGAACTGAACGTCGGCCGCTGGAATCTGCATTTCGCGCTATATGGCACGCCGGAACTGATCGACGCGCGTTACGCGCTGGTGCGCCGCGCGTTCGCCCGCATTCCCGGCGCGCGCTTTCTCGCGACGCGTTATGCGGGCGATGCGCAACCCGTCGATGGCGGCGACCGCAACCTCGCGGGCATTCCGGCGATGAGCGCGTTTCGCATGCTCGACTGGCGCGGCGGCGCGGGCGCGCATGTGGACTTCGCGCCGGTGTGCCCGGCGAGCGGTCGCGACGCGCTGCGTCAGTACACGATGGTCAAGACGCGCGCGGCGGAATACGGCTTCGATTACTACGGCGGGTTCACGGCGGGCACGCGGCATCTGCATCACATTTTCGCGGCGATCTTCGATCGCGACGACGCGCAGCAGACGGAACAGGCGGGCGCGCTGCTGCGCTCGTTGATGAGCGATGCGCGCGCGGCCGGGTACGGGCAATATCGTGCGCATCTCGCGTACATGGATTTCGCGGCGGCGCAGTACGGATTCAACGACGGCGCGTTGCTGCGTTTGTCGGAAACGATCAAGGACGCGCTCGATCCGAACGGAATCCTCGCGCCCGGCAAGCAGGGGATCTGGCCGGCGGCGTGGCGGGATCGGCGGGGGTATACGTAAGCGCGTAAGCGCGTCAGAGCGTGAGCGGCGTGCACGAACTTCGCGAATGGATCGCGGCAAGGAAATCAGGCGATGAAGCGGCGCACTTTCATGATGAGCAGCGTGTGGTTCCCGGTCGTGCCGGAGCGCAACGCGTGGCCGTGGCGCAGGCCTGCGAGCCGGGGTGCGCTGGCGATCGCCGACATGACATTGCCGCAAGGCCGCGCGTTTGCCCGCTCCATGCGACGACTCGGCGTGCCGGTTCTCGACCTGAGCGGCGACATCGGCGCGCTGTGGTATTCGACACTCGCGCCGCTTTTGCACGAAACGGAAACCGCATCCGCATCCGCAATTTCAGCACCGGACATGCGCCCCATTCTGCTCGGCTGCACGCGAGACTCGGACCACTTCGTCCTCGCGCACCTCGCGGCACGCGCGGGCTATCGCGTCGTGAGCAACGATAACGCCGGTACGACGCCCGCAGGCGCCGGCCACACCGCGATCAGAACTTATACGCCTTGTTCTTCGGATCGAAGGTCGAATCGTCGAAGGTCTTCGGCGTAATGCTTTCGAACACGATCTTCTCGAAGATCTTGCCGTCGTTGCCATACGATTCGACGGTGCGGAAATACGGATGCCGCAGGTCGAGCCCGAGCACTTCCTTCTTCGCGTAGAACTGCGGCTGGCCGGTCGGCGTTTCGAACGTGAAGGTGACCACGCGCACGCCGTCGATGGTTTTGACTTCCACCTGGGTCGAACGCGGCAGGCCGGCCTCGACGTACTTCTTGCCCTCCACCAGGTATTGATCGGCAATGTACTCGGTGCCCAGATCGCGCACCTGGTGATTCGACTGCGCGCGGGCGAGCGCGCCGTTGATCGAGGTCCACAGCGGCATCACGTTCATGATGCCGCCGAGGTGCCCGTACATTTCGTCGGTCCGTTTGGACTCGTCGTAGATGATTTCCTGGCCCGCATGCGCGCCGTCGGGCAGCCACTTCGCGTAGATCCGCAACGGGTCGTGCGCGATCCGCACCAGCATGTGATCGGGCTTGTCGGGCCACTGTCCATGAATGCGTTCCGAGCGCGACATCGTGAACTCGTACGACGGGTAGCCGTTCGGCCCTTCCTTGATGTAGCGCGGCAAGGTCAGCGGATCGAGCGACTGGAACAGCGCGACGAGTTGCGCGTCGTCGAGCTTTTCCAGCGCGCCGCTCTGCTGCGCGGCGCGCAGCCACTTGACCTGCTGGTCGAGCGTGAGCTTGCCGACCTGCGCGGGCGGCGTGGACGGCGCCTTGACCGCGCTCGCGGTGTCGAGCGGCGGCGGGGTATCGTCGTTCTGCGCGAACGCGCACGGCGCGGCGACCCCGACGCTCAGCGCCGTGAACGCCATCAGCGCCACGCGCAAACCGGACAGGCGGTGCTTCATGAATCTCTCCGAAAGGTGTGACGGCGCCACGCGCCTTGCCTGTCAGGCAGTCTTTTGCTTCGCGAGTTCCTCGTCCCGCAGCGCGCGGCGCAGAATTTTTCCGACATTGGTTTGCGGCAGCTCGTCGCGGAACTCGACCAGCTTCGGCACCTTGTAGCCGGTCAGATTCTTGCGGCAATGCGCGATCACCTGTTCGGCGGTCAGCGAAGGATTGCGCTTCACGATGAACACCTTCACGCGCTCGCCCTGCGCCGCGTCGGGCACGCCGATCGCCGCGACCTCGCGCACGTCCGGATGCGCGGCGATCACGTCCTCGATTTCGTTCGGATAGACGTTGAAGCCCGACACCAGGATCATGTCCTTCTTGCGGTCGATCAGGCGGATGAAGCCGCGCGAGTCCATCACGCCGATGTCGCCGGTGGCGAGCCAGCCCGCGTCGTCGATCACCTTGGCGGTCTCCTCGGGGCGGTTCCAGTAGCCCTTCATCACCTGCGGTCCCAGCACGCACAGTTCGCCCGCCTCGCCGATGCTGGCCCAACTGCCGTCGTCCTTGCGAAAACGCACCTGGGTGGACGGCGCCGGCAGGCCGATCGAGCCTTCGAAGTCGCGCATATTGCTCAGGTCCACGGGATTCATCGACACGATCGGCGAGCATTCGGTGAGCCCGTAGCCTTCGATGATCGGTTTGCCCGTCACGGCCTTGAAGCGATCGGCGACCGCTTTCTGCGTGGCCATGCCGCCCGCCATCGCGAGCTTGAGGTTCGAGAAGTCGCGCTTGCAGAACTCCTCGTTGTCGAGGAACGCGTTGTACAGCGTATTCACGGCGGTCATGCCGGTGAATTTCTCGTGACGGATGATCATCATCACGCGCTTCATGTCGCGTGGATTGGCGATCAGGATGTTGCGGCCGCCGAGTCCCATGAAGATCAGCGCGTTCACCGTCAGCGAATAGATGTGATAGAGCGGCAGCGGCGTGAGCACGGTTTCGATCTCGCCGCTCAACTGTCCTTCGGACCACGCCTTCGCCTGCAGCAGATTGGCGATGATGTTCCTGTGCGTGAGCATCGCGCCCTTGGCGACGCCGGTCGTGCCGCCGGTGTACTGCAGGAACGCGATGTCGTTGTGCGACAGTCGCACCGGCGTGACCGTGCGCGTGTAGCCGGTGGCGAGCGCGTCGAGCAGCGGCACCGCCTGCGGCAGGTTGTACGCGGGCACCATCTTCTTCACGTGGCGCAGCATGAAATTCAGCAGACGTCCCTTCAGATTCAGGCCGTCCGCGAGCAGGTCGCCGAGGCCCGTGACGATCACGTTCTGCACCTTGGTGCCGGGCAGCGCGTCCTCGACGGTCTTCGCGAAGTTCTCGAACACGATGATCGTGGTCGCGCCGCTGTCCTTCAACTGATGCGCGAGCTCGCGCACGGTATAGAGCGGATTGACGTTGACCACCACCGCGCCCGCCTTGAGTACGCCGAACAGCGACACCGGATACTGGAAGGTGTTGGGCAGCATGATCGCGACGCGCTCGCCGGGTTTCACGCCGATACTCTGCAGATACGCGGCGAACGCGGTGGCCTTGCGTGCGAGTTCGCCATAGGTCAGGTTCGCGCCCACGCTGACGTACGCGACGCGCTCGCGGAACTGCGCGATGCATTCGTCGAAGAACTGGACGATCGACTCGTACTGGTTGACGTCGATTTCATGCGGGACGTCGGCGGGATAGGACGCGTACCAGATGCCGTCGGTGTTCGGCGCCTGAGCGGCGCCGGGCGTTCCAGGGATTCCAGTTGCGCCGGTTGCGCCGGGTGCACCGTTGGCCGCCTGGGCGGCGGGCGAGAATGGCGCTTGCGGGGCTTGCGGGGCTTGCGTGGGTTGTGTCATCGGTCGTCTCCTGAAGCCGTGGCTTCATCTGTTTATATGCTGGCCTCGCGGCCAGTCTTAGCGCTCCAGAATCGCGACCACCCCCTGGCCGCCCGCCGCGCAGATCGAGATCAGCCCGCGCGCGGTGCCCGCGGGTTTGTCGAGTTGCGCAAGCATCTTCGCGAGGCCGGCGACGATGCGTCCGCCGGTTGCCGCGAACGGGTGCCCGGTCGCGAGCGAACTCCCATTCACGTTCAGTTTCGTGCGATCGATCGCGCCGAGCGGAGCGGGCAAGCCGAGTTGCGTGCGGCAGTATTCGTCATCCTGCCACGCGGTGAGCGTGCACAACACCTGCGCGGCGAAGGCCTCGTGAATCTCGTACAGATCGAAGTCCTGCAGCGTGAGGCCGGCGCGTGCCAGCATGCGCGGCACCGCGTAGGCGGGCGCCATCAGCAGCCCTTCCTTCTTGTCGAAAAAGTCGACGGCAGCGGTTTCGGACCACGTCAGGTATGCGAGCACCGGCAGACCGTGGCGGGCCGCCCAGTCCTCGCTGGCCAGCAACACGGCGGATGCGCCGTCGGTGAGCGGCGTCGAATTGCCGGCGGTCAGCGTGCCGGCGTCGCGGTCGAAAACCGGTTTGAGGCCGGAAAGCTTTTCGAGCGTCAGGTCGGCGCGTAGATTGTTGTCGCGCGCGAGGCCGCGATACGGCGTCATCAGATCGTTGACGAAGCCGCGCGCGTACGCGTCGGCGAGCTTGCGGTGGCTGTCGTACGCGAGCACGTCCTGCGCCTCGCGCGAAATGTTCCAGCGCTTGGCCATCAGTTCGCAATGCTCGCCCATCGAGAGCCCCGTGCGCGGCTCGCCGTTACGCGGCAACAGCGGCTTGAAGAACATGCCCGGGCGCAGTTTGGTCAATGCGCCGACGCGCTGGCCGGTGCTGCGGCCGCGATTCGCTTCGAGCAGAATCTGGCGCATCTTCTCGTTCACGCCGATCGGCGCATCGGAGGTCGTATCCACGCCGCCCGCGATGCCCACTTCGATCTGCCCGAGCGCGATCTTGTTGGCGACGAGGATCGCCGCTTCGAGGCCGGTGCCGCATGCCTGCTGCACGTCGTACGCGGGCGTTTCCTTCGCCAGCGTGGTGGACAGCACCGATTCGCGCGTCAGATTGAAGTCGCGCGAATGCTTGATGACGGCGCCCGCCGCGACTTCGCCCAGCCGTTCGCCATGCAGGTTGTAGCGGTCGATCAAACCCTGCAGCGTGAAGGTCAGCATGTCCTGATTCGACGCGGTCGCGTATGCGGTGTTCGAGCGGGCAAACGGAATCCGGTTGCCCCCGACGATGGCGACGCGGCGCACGGCTGGCAGCGGGTGGGTCATGCTCGGCTCCTTCGAGTGATGTTGTTCTGGTGGGTTGAGCGTCACAGCAGTTTCCATTGCATGCGTCCGCGCAGATGGGGTTTTTCTCCGCTCATGTCGCGCACTTCGATGTCGCGTTCGATCAGCGAGGCCGACGCGCTCCACAGCGATGCTTCGCCCGGCAGCAGCATCGGCAATTTGAATTCGCCGCTGAGCGTGGCCTCGGCGAGCGGCTTGGGCGGCTGCAGCGCGGCGGCGGCGCGTGCGAGCGTCCACATGCCATGCGCGATCGCGCGCGGAAAACCGAAGGCCCTGGCCGACAGCGCGCTCAGATGGATCGGGTTGTAGTCGCCGGACGCCTTCGCGTAATCGCGGCCCAGTTGCGACGGCAATTGCCAGCGCGCGATACGCAGCAGCTCGGCGGGCCCGAGTTCGAGCGGCGCGAGCGAGCTGCCGCTCGCCGTCACGCCGCGCTTCAGATAGACGCTATCGCCGTCCCACACCGCTTCGCCGCGCCGGTACATGCGGGTGTGCAGCACGAACGCCTGGCCCTTGTCGTGGCGCAACAGCGCGCCGAATTCGACCTCGACGCGCAATAGATCCTTGAATGCGAGCGGACGCCGCAGCCGCACGTGATTGGCCAGATGCACGAGGCCGAGCGCGGGCCATGGAAACGCCGGATCGGTCAGCATCAGCAGATGCAGCGGAAACGCCAGCAGGTGCGGATAGGTGAGCGGCACGCCGTGCTCGGGGATGAAGCCGCACACGCGCGCGTAGCGCCATACCGCGCCGGGGTCCAGCGCGACGGCGGGGCGCACGAGGCGCAGCGCCGGCAACTGCGTGGGCCGTCCGCGTTTGACGATGCCGGACACCGCGCGCGCATAGAGCTTGTGGGGCGCGGGCAGCGGGTCGATCACCACGGTCTTCGGCCGCACCGCATCGCCGCGCGGGAAACCGGAGCTGGAGTCGCCGCCGAACGGATCACCGGGTTCGGCCATGCTCACGCTCCAATCAGGCTCTGTCCGCACACGCGCACGACCTGGCCGCTCACGCCGGCCGAGCCCGGATGCGCGAGCCACGCGATGGTCTGCGCGACATCGACCGGCTGGCCGCCCTGGCTCATCGAGTTCATGCGCCGGCCGGCCTCGCGGATGGCGAGCGGAATCTTCGCGGTCATCTGCGTTTCGATGAAACCCGGCGCGACCGCGTTGATCGTGATGCCGCGCGCGCGCAGTCGCGGCGCCATGCTCTGCACGCGGCCGATCACGCCGGCTTTCGACGCCGCGTAGTTGGTCTGGCCGAGATTGCCGGCAATGCCGCTGATCGACGACACCGCGACGATGCGTCCGCCGTCGCGCAGAATGCCGGCGGCGAGCAGGGCGTCGTCGATCCGCTCCTGCGCGCCGAGGTTGATGTCGATCACGTTTTGCCATGCCGCATCGCTCATCTTCGCGATGGTTTTGTCCTTCGTGATGCCGGCGTTGTGCACGACGATGTCCACGCCCTGTTCGTCGAGCGCGGCGGCGATCTGCGCGGGTGCTTCCGGCGCGGCGATGTCGAAGGCGAGGGCAGTGCCGTTCAACTGACGCATGGTGGCGTCGAGCGCGTCGCGTGCCGATGGAATGTCGATGCCGATCACGTGGGCGCCCTCGGCCGCGAGCACGCTCGCGATCGCCGCGCCGATGCCGCGCGCGGCGCCGGTCACGACCGCGCGCCGTCCGGCGAGCGGCTGTTGCCAGTCGAAGGCGGGAGCGGCTTGCGGCTGCGTGGGCGTGGGCGTTGATGTTTGCGGCTGCGTGGGCGTTGACGTTAGCGTCGCCGCCTGCACTGCCGGAGAAGCGACGCCGATCCGCACCACCTGTCCGGACACATAAGCCGAGCGCGGCGAGAGAAAGAAGCGCAAGGTCGCCTCGATGCCGCTCTCCGCGCCGCGTTCCACGTACACGAGGTTCGACGTGATGCCGCGCCGCGCTTCCTTGCCGAGCGAGCGCGTGAGGCCTTCGAGCGCGCGCTGCGCGGTCCATTGGCGCGGGTTCTCGCACGACTCCGGCGGCCGCCCCAGCACGACGATGCGTCCGCACTTGCCGAGCGAGCGCAAGGTATCGTGGAAGAACGCATGCAGCGGCGCGAGCTGGCTGCTGTCCTCGATGCCGCTCGCGTCGAACAGCAGCGCGGCGAGCTTGCCGTGAGATGTGGGTTGGGTATGCGACCCGCTCTCGGCCGCTTCGAAGCGGCCCGTCATCAGGCCGCGGCGATTCGCGAGCGGCACCCACAGCCCGGCGCTTTCATGCGCGACGCTGGTCACGCCGATGCTCGCCACGAGGCTCGCGAGCGCGTCGAGCAACTGAGGCTCGCGGCCCGCGCCGAGCGCGACCATGCCGTCGAATTCCGGCCGGTCCGCCTGATGGCGGCGCAGCACCTCGGGCTTCGGCAGACCGAGCGAGCGTGCGAGCCGCGCGCCGAACGGCGAGTTGACGAAGTTCAGATATGAGTCGTTCATAAAATAGCTTTGCTCCGCTGGACCTGGCCCGTGGGAAGTCTGCCGGGCAGACGGTCCACGGGAAGCCCCCCATGGGGCGGCGAACGTGTGTCAGTGTGCACCGAGTCCGGCGCGTCCGGTGCACCTTTTCATCGCGCGCGGGCGGCCGCTTTCAGGCCGCCAGTTCCAGCGCCTTGTCGAGCGACTCCTTGCGTTTCTGCAGGCTCGCGAACATGTCGAAATCGGCCGGGAAATCGTCGACCTTCACGACCTGCGCGCCGTAGCGGGCGTAGTCGTCCAGCACGCGGCGATCGTCCGCGTCGATCAGCCCCTTGCGCTGCGCCGCGTCGGTCCATGCGGCCAGTTGCGGCAGACTTTGCGGCATCGGGTCGAGCTGGCCTTGTTTGACCGCGTCGCGCAGCTTCTGGTCGATCTGCGTGAAGCGCGGATTCAGCTGGAACACCAGTTCGCCGTAACCGAGCGCATCGACGTCCGGGTGCGGGACGTACGAGTCGGACACCAGACGATCGCGGGCCGCGCCGGGCGTCTGCATCAACTCGGCGATCTCGCCGCCGAGGCGGTCGGACGGCTCGCGGTACGGCAAGCCGAACGGGAACGCGAGCATGCGCACGAGCGCGGCGGCGAAGCGGTTCGGGTAGTTCGCGAGCACGCCGTCGAGCGCCTGCTGCGCCTTGTACAGCGAGTCCTCGACGCCCCAGCGCACCAGCGGCAGATCGTCCTCCTGACGGCCTTCGTCCTCGAAACGCTTGAGCGTCGCCGAGATCAGGTAGAGCTGCGACAGCACGTCACCGAGCCGTCCGGAGAGGCGCTCGCGGCGCTTCAGGTCGCCGCCGAGCACGAACATCGAGACGTCGGCGAGCAGCGCGAAGGCGGTCGAAACCCGGGTGGCCGCGCGGTAGTACCCATGCAACGGCGCGTGCGCGGCGCGCGGCGCGGCGATCGTCACGCCGCCGGTGACGCCGTACACGAAACTGCGCACCACGTTCGACAGCGTGAAGCTCACGTGTCCGAAGAACGCGTCGTCGAAATCGCGCAGCGCCTTCGCGCGATCGGTTTCGCGAGTCGCGGCCATTTCCTTCAGCACGTACGGATGGCAGCGAATCGCGCCCTGGCCGAAGATGATCAGGCAGCGCGTGAGAATGTTCGCGCCTTCCACGGTGATCGCGATCGGCACCTGCTGGTAGGCACGCGCGAGGAAGTTCGACGGCCCCATGCAGATGCCCTTGCCGGCGGCGATATCCATGCCGTCGTTGATGACCATGCGGGCGCGTTCGGTGATGTGATATTTGGCGATCGCCGAAATCACCGACGGTTTTTCGCCGAGGTCCACCGCATGCGCGGACAGGCGGCGCGCGGCGTCCATCACGTAGAGGTTGCCGCCCATGCGGCCGAGCGCTTCCTGCACGCCTTCGAACTTGCCGACGGCGGTGCGGAACTGGCGGCGGATCGCCGCGTACGCACCGGTGCCGCGCACCGCGATCTTCGCCATCCCGACGTTCGACGACGGCAGCGAAATCGCCCGTCCGGCCGCGAGACATTCCATCAGCATGCGCCAGCCGTTGCCGACCTGCGCGCGGCCGCCGATCACCCAGTCGAGCGGAATGAAGACGTCCTTGCCCGAGTTCGGCCCGTTCTGGAACACGGCATTCAGCGGCCAGTGACGGCGGCCGATATTCACGCCCGGATGGTCGGTCGGAATCAGCGCGCAGGTGATGCCGGGTTCGTCGTTCTGCCCGAGCAGATGGTCGGGGTCGAGCGCGCGGAACGCGAGGCCGAGTACGGTCGCGATCGGACCGAGCGTGATGTAGCGCTTGTCCCACGTGACGCGAAAGCCGAGCGTCTCGCGTCCTTCGAACGTGCCCTTGCAGACGATGCCGACGTCCGGAATCGCCGCCGCGTCCGATCCCGCGTACGGGCTCGTCAGTGCGAAGCAGGGGATTTCGTCGCCGCGCGCGAGGCGCGGCAGATAGTGATTTTTCTGTTCTTCGGTGCCGTAGTGCATCAGCAGTTCGGCGGGGCCGAGCGAGTTCGGCACCATCACCGAGACGGCGGCGGCCGAGCAGCGCGTCGCGAGCTTCATGATGACCTGCGAATGCGCGTACGCGGAGAACTGCTTGCCGCCGTACTGCTTCGGAATGATCATGCCGAGGAAGCCGCGTTCCTTGATGTATTGCCAGGTTTGCGGCGAGAGGTCCTGCCAGACCATCGTCGTTTCCCAGTCGTTCGCGAGGTCGCATAGCTGCTCGCATTCGACGTCGAGGAAAGACTGTTCTTCCGCGGTGAGCGTGGCGGGGCCGTAGCCGAGCAACGTGTCCCAGTGCGGGCGGCCGGAGAACAGCTCGGCGTCCCACCAGACCGTGCCGGCTTCGATCGCGTCGCGCTCGGTCGGCGACATCTCCGGCAGGATCTTGCGGAACACGTCGAGGACCGGCTTCGTCAGCCATGCGCGGCGCAGCGGCTTGACCGCGAGCACGAGAGCAGGGACGACGAACACGATCGCGAGAAGCGTGGTCAGGACCGGACCGGCCGCGCCGGCGACATGCGCGGCCGCGACCCAGACGACCAGCAAGGCCAGCCACCAGAGCGCGCGCGCCTGAACGAAGACGAGCGCGAAGGCGGCGATGACGAGTAGCAGGATGAACCACGGCATGACGTTTCCTCCTCTTTCGATAGTGCGTGCGAACGCCTCCACGTGACGCGGACGGCTCGCGTTATGTTGATGTCGTTGATCGTCCGGCGGTGCCGTCGTTCGGGTCGCTTCCCGTTTCCGGTTTTCCGGTTTTCCGGTTCGACACGGCGGCTTCGCCTGAGTGCGGCGATTAGACGGGCCGCTCGGGTATGACGCTTCGATGGAGCACGTTTCGTTCCCCGTTATGGGCGGACGGCTTCGCGGGAGGCCGTCCGCCCTGTCTTGCCCGGCATGCCGCGTTGCTGCGTGCGCGGCGTTGCATGCGGGTGCGCTGGATGCTCAGGCCGCGCCGTGCAGCGCGTGATGATAGGCGCCTTGTGCGACGTTGCTGGAGCGAGGGTTGTCGTCGGCGGCATCGGATGGATCGGATGATGCCGTTGCTTTCGATGCGGGTTGCGGCGCTGGGTTGTGTGTCGAGCTTTGCGTCGGGTTTTGCGTCGGGTTTGGCGTTGACGTTTGCATCGATGCTTGCGTCGGCGAGCCCGTGGCCGAGGCGCCTGCCGCGCCCGCGCCCGCCGCGTCGGCGGTGTTCGCCGCGTTCTGCAACGGACACTCCGCGCCGCCCTCGGTCGCATCGCCCAGCACCGCGGCGAACGCGGCCAGTTGCGTGCCATCCGGCAACGGCGCCTTGAGCGCGGCCACCATCAGCGACGCGAGACGCGCGATCAACTGCAGGTCGTTCATCGACTTGCCCTGCGAGAACTCGGAAATCAGGCTGTCGGTGTCGGTGCCGGCCAGCACGCCCGACAGCGCGCCGATCGCGAAGTGCAGGCGCCAGCCGAGTTCCTCGCGCGGCAGATGCGGCAACGCGCGCTGGAACGCATCGAAAAAACGCACCGCGACGGACTCGTAATGCGCATTCAGAAAGTCGCGGATGAACGCCGACGGATCGGTATAGGCGCGCCCCAGCAACCGCAGAAACGCCTTGCCGCCGACGCGCGGATCGCGCGACAGACGCAGCGCCGGAATGAACATCGCGCCGAGCACGTGCTCGCAGGTGAGGCGCGCGCCGAGCATGTCGTCGAAGCGGTCGAGCAGCTTCAGGCGCTCCTGGTTCAGCTTGTCGAGGCGGCGCGACAGCATCGAGTGAATCAGCGATTCCTTGCTGCCGAAGTGATAGTTGACCGCCGCGAGATTGACTTCGGCGCGCGACGTGATCTGGCGCAGCGACATCGCTTCGTAACCGCATTCGATGAACAGCGTTTCGGCGGCATCGAGGATGCGGGACTTCGTATCGCCGGCGTGCCGGCCTGTTGTGCGAACTGCCATGTTGCGTCTCCCAGTTGCCGGGCGTCCGGCCCGCAAACAAGCGATTCAAATAGTTATTTGAAACAGCCGTTTTTTTCAGGATAAGAAGGATCAGGACTGCGATCAAGTGTCCGCTGTGGACTAACTCCTCTAGAAGACCTGACGAAGGCCGGGCTTTCCCTGGTGTGCGCGGGGCGTCGAATCGCGCGGAAATAAAAAAGGCCGTTCCGATCGAAATCGGAACGGCCTCGTATGGCGATACTACTTGTTTGGCCCTGCTATCTATCTGTTCTTGCTTTGCCTATGCGTTGCTCATGCGTGCTGATGTGTCCTGCATCATGCGCTTCGTGGCATGGCGGTTCGAACCGCCTTTGTGCGTATTGTGCCTGCTGCCGCCGCGAGTCGGCAAGCAAAATGGCTGTTTAGTTCGAACGCTTAAAGCTGTGCGGCCACCTGCCTGGCCGACTGCGTCATGTCGATGCCGCGACGCTCGCGACTGAACGGAATCAGCGCCGCGATCACCACCGCGACGATACCGATCACGATCGCCATGATGAGCGCGTAGTTGTTGCCGTGCGCTTCCGCGGCGCTCGCCTGCAACGGGCCGTTGACCGACGCGATCAGATTGCCGAGCTGATACACGAGACCGGGGAAGGTCGCGCGGATTTCATCGGGCGAGATTTCGTTCAGGTGCACCGGGATCACACCCCATGCGCCTTGCACCGAGATCTGCATCAGGAAGGCGCCGAGCGCGAGCAGCACCGGCGTGCTCGAGAATGCCCACAGCGGCAGCACCGGCAGCGCGATCAAGGCCGCGATGAAGATCGCGCGCTTGCGGCCGATCCGCTCCGACATGTAGCCGAAGAACAAACCGCCGCAAATCGCGCCGATGTTCAGCGTGATCGTGATCCACGACACCGTGTGCGCGTCGAACTGATGCTGCACGCGCAGGAAGGTCGGATAGAGATCCTGCGAACCGTGCGAGAAGAAGTTGAACGCGGTCATCAGAATGATCGCGTACAGCGACAGGCCGACGTTCTGTTTGAGCGTGGCGACCAGGCCCGGACGCGCTTTCTTTTCGAGCGTCTTGAAGGCGGGCGATTCGGGCACGTGCGCACGCACGTACAGCACGAGCAGCGCCGGCAGCACGCCGACGAAGAACATGCCGCGCCAGCCGATGTACTGGTAGAACACGCCGAACACCACCGAGGCGAGCAGATAGCCGCTCGGGTAGCCCGCCTGCAGCAGACCGGAGACGATGCCGCGTGATTTCGGCGGCACGGTTTCCATGGTCAGTGCGCCGCCGACGCCCCATTCGCCGCCCATCGCGATGCCGAACAGCGCGCGCAGCACGAGCAGGGTGGTCAGGTTCGGCGAGAAGCCGGACAGCAATTCCAGCAACGAGAAGCACGCGATGTTGACCATCAGCGTCGGACGGCGGCCGTATTTGTCGGCGAGCCAGCCGAAAATCAGCGCGCCGACTGGACGCATCATCAACGTCAGCATGATGCCGAAAGCGACCGCCGGAATTTTCGTATTGAATTCGGCGGCGATATCTTTCAATACGAACACCATTAGAAAGAAATCGAATGCGTCGAGTGTCCAGCCTAGATAGGCGGCGATCGTGACGTTTCTCTGTTCCCGTGACCAGCTCATTGATTGTTCTCCTGAGTCTCGAATAACCCGCGTTTCACGCCCGGCTGCGCGATTTCCCCGTACGCCCCGTGGCATGGGCTTCGAGCGAGTGTACGCCGACCGTTAAGCGCTTGCATGAATGAACGCGCGTTTATCCGTATTAATCCCTGGAGCGAATTTCATGTTGCGCTGCGATGCAGGCGTTATGTTTGTTTATTGTAATTATTGTAGTAATTCTGTTTGAATTTTCGTCGGCTGATCGTAATGAGTTTGAGTGGATGTCATTAAGTAATGGCGAGGCTGAATTTAATACCGGTGGGTCGCGTGCAGGCGGTCGATTCGACCGCTGACTCGCGCGGCGGTAGAGGCTTCGCTCGCGGGATTCCGGTTGGCCGCCTGTTCGGTGACAGGTATAAAAGCGGCTCGCGGCGTACGCGCCGCGTCACGTCGCGTCTGTCACAGCAATCATCTAACGGAGCCGGAGGAGCGCTGAAGCGTTCATTCCGCTCGACGGGGACACCGAACCATGACGATTCCGCATATCTGCCTGCTCATCGTTGCCTTGCTGCCATTTCCCTGGACCATGCTGGCCAAGGGCAACAAGCGCTACAACAATCACGCGCCGCGTGCCTATCTCGCTGGACTCGAAGGCTGGCGGGCGCGCGCCCACGCCGCGCATCAGAACGCGTGGGAAGCGCTGGCGATGTTCACCGCGGCGATCGTCGTCGCGGGGCAGTCGGGCGGATCGAACCCGACGGTCAATGCGCTAGCGATGACCTTCGTCGTCACGCGCGTGTTGCATGGCGTGCTGTATGTCGCCAATCTGGCGGCGCTGCGCTCGCTGGTGTGGTTTGTGGGTGTCGCGTGCGTGGTGGCGATTTTTTTCGTGTCGGCGCATTGAGCGGCTGAAGGCGTGTGCCGAGCGTCAGGGAAACGGCGCTCGGCAAGCTAACGTCGGCACGAACCCTCAACCTATGCGCTCAATGCATCAGTGGAGATTAAAAATCAATTGGACTCATGTTGCGACGCGAAATAACATGGCGAAATTCTCTTAACGCCCGTTCGCTCCAGCTCGCACGCCATGTCCGTCCACACTTTGACTTCCCCGCCGGTACGCCGCGAACGCGGTTCGCTCCCGGCGCTCGCCATCGTCACCTTATTGACCGGTCTCGGCGCCGGACTCGGCGGCATGTTGCTCGCGCTGCTGCTGCACGGCATTCAGCATCTCGCGTACGGCTATAGCGTCGCCCATCTCATCAGTGGCGAGAGTTTTCTGCATGGCGTGAGCAGCGCCGCGCCGGAGCGGCGTCTGGCCGTGCTGACGCTGTGCGGCCTCGTGGCGGGGCTTGGCTGGTGGGCCCTGTACCGTTTCGGCCGTCCGCTCGTGAGCATCCGGCAGGCAGTCAAATCCGACGATCCGCACATGCCGCTCCTCAGCACGACCGTGCACGCGTTGCTGCAGATCGTCACGGTTGCGCTCGGTTCGCCGCTCGGCCGCGAAGTCGCGCCGCGCGAGATCGGTTCGATGCTGGCGGCCTGGTTGTCGCGCCGCGCGGGGTTGTCGGTGGCGCAAAGCCGGATCATGGTGGCCTGCGGCGCGGGCGCGGGTCTCGCGGCGGTTTACAACGTGCCGCTCGGCGGCGCGGTGTTCGTGCTCGAGGTGCTGCTCGGCACATTCGGCTGGACCGCGCTGGTGCCGGCCGTCGTCACCTCGGCGGTAGCCGCGCTGGTCGCGCAGATCGGACTCGGCAACGAACATCAATACCTGGTGCCGGCGTTGACGGTGAATGCTTCGCTGTTGGCGTGGTCGGTGGTGTGCGGGCCGGTTTTCGGCGTGGCCGCGTGGGGCTTCGCCGAGGTCACCAGGCGCTCGCGCGCGGCGGCGCCGAAGGACTGGCGGTTGCCCGTGCTGTCGCTGCTGAATTTCGCGATCGTCGGCGTGCTGGCGATGCATTTCCCGCAACTGCTCGGCAACGGCAAGGGTCCGGCGAGCCTCGCGTTCGACGGCAATCTGACGATCGGTCTCGCCGCGATGCTGCTGGTGCTGAAGGTGGTGATCACCGTGAGCAGTTTGCGCGCGGGCGCGGAAGGCGGGCTGCTGACGCCGGGCCTCGCGAACGGCGCGTTGCTCGCGATCGTGCTCGGCGGCGTGTGGAGCATGGTCTGGCCGGGCGCGTCGCTGGGCGGCTTCGCGGTCATCGGCGCGACGGCGTTTCTGGCGGCGTCGATGCAGATGCCGATTACCGCCGTCGTGCTCATGTTCGAGTTCACCCGCGTGAGTCACGACTTTCTGATCCCGGTATTGTTCGCGGTCGGCGGCTCGTATCTGGGTTTTCAGGCGTGCGTGAAATGGGCGCCGTCGATGCAGGCAAGCTCCGGTTTCATCACTTGGGGCGGGGCGGGTAAGGCTCGCTGAGCCTTTGCCGGCATCGCTTGTGGTCAGGCGAAATTCGCCATGCGTCCCGTTGAAAATGGCAATCCTAAGTAAAAGGCATCGCTTCGTTGCGTGACACCATTTCGTCATGCAAGTCTGCGTAAATTTGCCCCCGTGGTTCATCACGACACGGGGGACGCAATGAGCAAGATTTTCAGTGCGACGGCGACGTCGCAAGGATTGACCGTCAAGGCCTATTCCGGAGACCGTTGCGCGATGCTGGCCTTCGATCTCGCCGACCATCTGACCGACAAACTCGCGGGCTTCGCGATCCGCCGCGCGCCGAACGGCACGGACAAGTGGCAATGGCTCGGCAACCGCCTCTCGTTCGACGGCGCTTACACGAAAAGCGCCGATCAGACCGGTTCGAAGTTCTACGACTCCAACGTCGCACCGTTCCAGAAATTCTGGTGGCTCGATTTTCCGCCCGATGGCGTAGCGGGCACGTTCCGCTACGAAGTGACCGCGATGCGCTTCACCGCGGACAAGTCGCCGCAACTGACCGAGGGGGAACAAGTCGAGGTCGTGATCGATGTGGGGCCGTTTACCGAGGGCAATATCGAAGTCGCGTTCACGCGTGGATATCTGTCGTCGCAGGCTTACGCGGATGAATTCCACAATCAGCCGTATCAACCCAGCCCGCAAGGGAAGGACGGCTGGAAATTCGACTGGACGCCGTATCTGCCGAAATGGACGTGGCTCGGCGGCCATGCGCGGCAAACCATCGTCGATTTTTTCAACGAGATTCACGCGGAAGAAGGCGCGACGCTCGATGCCTTCGTCTACGACCTCAACGAGCCGGAAATCATCACCGCGTTCATCGACCTCGCAGCCAAGGGCAAGCTGAGGTTGCTGGCCGATAACGCGACGTTGCACGCGCCGTCGACGGATGCCGGCAAGGCCTTCGTGGATATCCAGAATGCGGCGAGCGCCGGCACGAAGAACGACTTCCAGCGCGGGAAATTCGGCCGCTTCCAGCACAACAAGGTGTTGATCAAGCGCGTGGGCGGCGTCGCGACGAAGGTGCTGATGGGTTCGACGAATTTCTCGATCACGGGCCTGTACGTCAACGCGAATCACGTGCTGGTGTTCAACGACGCGCAAGTCGCGGCGAAGTACGCAACGGCCTTCGACGCCGCCTTCAAGGACGAGTTGTCCTTGCGCGCGTTCCACGACGACGAAATCTCGATGAAGGAATACCCGATCAACGAAGCGGGGATGCCGGCGCTCGTCGTGACCTTCGCGCCGCACGAGAATCCGCAGATTTCGCTCAAGCGCGTGCTCGACGCGATCGACGGCGCGGACAGCTCGGTGATTTTCGCGGTGATGGATCTGAACGGCCAGGGCGAGGTGCTGAAGGCGCTGTCGCAATTGCATGGCGACGAGAAGGTGTTCTCGTACGGCATCTCCGATTCCGTGAATGCCGACGACGACACCATCAACGGTACGACGGTGTTCACGCCGTCTTCGAAGGGCGGCGAGCTGGTGTATTCGAAAGCGAATCCGGAAAAGTTTCCGCCGCCGTTTTCGTCCGAGATGGAGGTGCATGGGCCGGCCGCGCACATCGTGCATCACAAGTTCGTGGTGGTGGATTTCAACGGCACGAATCCGGTGGTGTTCGTCGGCTCGTCGAATCTCGCCGAGGGCGGCGAAAAGCTGAACGGCGACAACCTGATGGCCGTGTACGACCGCGCGATCGCGACGGCGTTTGCGATCGAAGGGATTCGCCTCGTCGATCACTACGCGTTCGCCGAGGCGCTGAAGAAGGCGGGGTCGAACGCGCAACCGCTGCGGCTCAAGTTCGACGGTGAGAAATGGTGGTCGCGTTATTACACGGCGAACGATATTCGGGAGAAGGAGCGGAAGTTGTTTAGCCGGTGAGACGTAGGGTGCAGGTTCGAAAGATGGTGACAGGGAGTGAGGCCGTCCGCCGGGTCAGGGAGCCGCCGTGCCACGGACCGGCGTCGGCCGGAAACAGGTCGCGCGATACCGAACGAGCGACTTAAAAAATTACAAGTGATCTCATAACAATATTGCGCTGTATGTTTCCTTCATTGTGCTTTGCCTACGCGAGCCAATTGTCTAAAAATGCCGGTCGCCAGGGGCCGGTAAATATTCGGGTCGGCTGCAACAGAAATCCACCTAAATAGAGACATTTGCATGCCCCGGATGTATGCGGATCACCCTAGAATCCGTCAACGAATCACTTCATAACGCACCCGGGTTCGAAGACTATCGCTTTCCGGCATACCGGTAGCGGGCTCAAGGCGGCATAAGCCTGGACTCACGATGCTATTCGGTATATCCGGGCGTGCCGTCTTATCCGTGGATCAGCAGCCATGCTGCTGCGCGTCGGCATGGACGCGTCGGTTGATTCACATCGAGATCGATCCGCGAGGTCTAGCTGTAAATCGGATTTGAGTGAATCAGCCCGTAGGGGGAGGCTGCGCTGTTACGCCCGTTTTATCGGCGCAAGGACGTGACTTTTATTCTGAGGACATGCATGAAACCTGTCGCGGCGGTTGCGGCGGTTGCCTTTGCACATCGGCATTGTTAAACACGGGGAAGACGCGTCATGTTTTATATCAACTGGAAGCCATCGCGGGTTTGCGCGGTCTGTGCCGCCGCCATCCTGATTGCGGGATGCAGTACCTACCAGCAGCACCTTGCCAACGTATTCATCGGCAAGAATGTCAATGATGTCTACGCCCGGATCGGCCGCCCAGCGTCTGTCACGCAAGACAGTAGCGACCCCACGCACCCGTTGAAAGTCCAGTACTGGACAAACTTTCATTCGAACACGCAACAGGACTTCGTTCAGACCGGCAGTGCTTATGCCGGGCAGGTGCAGGTCGGGCAGACGGCAGGAGGCAATGGCGTGGCTGGAATGCCGATTCTCCAGGATCAGTATGCGCCGACGGGCTATTACCAGACGAACACCTATCGATGTTCGCTGACGCTGAAAACGGACAGATCCAATACGGTCGTCAGTGCATCCACCGAGGGTCCCGGTTGCGTTGACCATTTATGGTGGGCGGAAGCGCGGAACTGGTGAGATGGCGTTGCAGGATTCAGCGGTACTCTGGACGCGGACCATCCCGGCACGCGGATATTCACGCAGCACCATCAGGCGATTTTGCGCAATGGCAAGTCGAGGGGGCCACGAATGGGCAGCTTGACCCGGATTTTAGGCGCATCGCTTGCCATGTCAGTGTGGGTGTCGGGCGCGATTGCGCGTGAGCAATCTGCGCTCGACCAATATCTGGCGATGAAGCGCGTCTATGAACAGGAGTTGGCAGCCTACAAGACCAGCGAGGAAGCTGGGTTTCGGGGAGAGACATCCGACAGGATTCTGCGCGATTATCAGGCCGTGTTATTTGATTATGGTAAAGCAGCATCATATTGGGCGCGTGCGCAGATGGAGAAGGCGCCGGCTTCCAATCCTCCCGCGATTGGGCTCGTATCAACCCCGCCCGAAACCCCCACGATCGCAAGTCTCGATCAATTTTATGAAAGCGCGTTGCGGATCAACGCGGCGATGTGGCGATCGTCAGCGGCAGGTTTTCCCAATTCGGTTTTAATACCCAATGATCCGCCTTTGCCACCGTTGCAGAATGAACGTGATCCGCAGTTCGTAAAACTGGTGACGCTGCGTGCGCAGGTGAACAAGCAAATCCAGGCTGTCTTGGCGACCGCTCAGAGGGCCAGCCAGGCGGCGACCGAAGCTGCCGCCAGAATGGGGCCGCCCAATCAATGTATCGATGAGATGGGCCGGAATACCTGCCAACAGCCGGCGCCACCATCACAGGGTGCTCGTTGTATCGCCGTGGAGGGGCAAGGCTGGTCAGGCTGCGCGCCTATTAATTGAGACGTTCGGGAGACTGACTAGCGCCTTCCGGGTGCGCCGAGCCGATCGCTGTTTTCCGAACAGATCCCGCAGTTGTCCCATGAGCTGCATGGGTTCGCCCGCGAGTCTGGTATGCGCAACAGGATCCGCAAAAATCGTCGATGTCAGAGGAGCGCAAGGGATCCGCAGAAAGCAAAAAACCCCGTAAGACCAGAAATCTTACGGGGTTTCTCGAACAGCTTTTGTACTACTGCCGGCTTTCGCCGATACAACTTAATGGTGCCCAGGAGAGGACTCGAACCTCCACGGTGTTGCCACCGCTAGGACCTGAACCTAGTGCGTCTACCAATTCCGCCACCTGGGCACGTCTTCAAACTAGACCGCTATTTTAGCGTGAAGATTCAGCGTGTCAACCCTGCCGACAAACAAACTTCGCTGCTTCAACGCCTACTTCTAACGCCCGGTTAAATCGTTCGACGAAGCGAAAACTTCACGACCGACCACCGTCCTGCCAACTACCTGAAACCCGCCGATTCGTTCCAAACAACTGGAGCCGGATCAACGTGGCCTCACACTAAAAGTAAAGCCGCCCGGAGGCGGCTTTACTTTTGAATCTGGTGCCCAAGAGAGGACTCGAACCTCCACAGTGTTGCCACCGCTAGGACCTGAACCTAGTGCGTCTACCAATTTCGCCACCTGGGCAGGTGATGAACAGCAAAGACCACCATTATAGCGACAGATTCGGACCTGTCAAGCGTTTCTCAAAACTTGCTTAAACATTCCGGCGCGCTCTTCCCGGGTGTCGCGCGACGCGCGCCCGGCGACCGCTCAGCGACTATTGACGGGCCGCTTGGCGCGCGAGACGGGTGTTAGAATGCCTCGCAGTAGTTCGTTGGCACGGTGCACACGCCCGTCGGACTCAGCCTTGAACGAGCCGGACTTGAAAGAGTCTTTTTTGTGCAATCGCAAGAGCAACTCAGGTGCAAGTCAGGTGCGACTTTAGCGCCAAGCAAACGCTTCTTAAGCCGAGCCACATCGCCGACCGACGTCCATGCAACGAGAAAAAATCATCGACAAGCCCTTGAGCAAATTTCCGTACCCGATTCCAAGCCGCGAAGAAATTCTCGGCGTTCTGCGCACGAGTGAAGCGCCGCTCGCCGCGAACGACATCGCCGAAGCGCTGTCGATCAAGCGCCAGGAGCGCGAAGGATTCTTCAAGCGCTTAGGCGCGATGGAGCGCGACGGCCAGATCCGGCTCGATCAGCGCAATCTCTATCAACTGACGCATCCGTCGAACTTCGTCGCGGGCCGTGTGCAAGGTCATCGCGACGGCTTCGGCTTCCTGATCCGCGACGACGGTCAGGACGATCTGTTCCTGCCGAACGGCGAAATGCAGAAGGTCATGCATAACGACCGCGTGCTCGCGCGCATCGTCGGTTATGACCGGCGTGGCCGTCCGGAAGGGCATGTGGTCGAGGTCACGGATCGCGCCAACAAGCGCGTGATCGGCCGGTTGCTCAGCGAGAACGGCGCGCTGATCGTCGCGCCTGAAGACAAGCGCATCGGTCATGACATCCTGATCCAGCAGAACACCCGCAAGGCCAAGGTCGGCCAGGTGGTGGTGGTCGAGCTGACCGATTTCCCGAGCCGTCATTCGCAGCCGCTCGGCCGCGTGGTCGAAGTGCTCGGCGATATCGACGACCCCGGCATGGAAATCGAAATCGCGGTGCGCAAATACGGTGTGCCGCACGAGTTCAGCGAGGCCGCGCTCAACGAAGCCGCCAAGCTTCCCGACGAAGTCCGTCCGGCCGACGCGCGGCATCGCATCGACCTGCGCGACGTGCCGCTCGTCACGATCGACGGCGAAGACGCCCGCGACTTCGACGACGCCGTGTATTGCGAGCCGGTGCAGGTGGGTCGTGGCGAGGGCTTCCGCCTGATCGTCGCGATCGCGGACGTGTCGCACTACGTGCATCCGCAGAGCGGTCTGGATACCGATGCGATCGAGCGCAGCACCTCGGTGTACTTCCCGCGTCGCGTGATTCCGATGCTGCCGGAAAAGCTGTCGAACGGTCTGTGCTCGCTGAATCCGCACGTCGACCGTTGCGTGCTGGTGTGCGACATGATCGTCACCGCGCGCGGCGAAGTGAAGGCGTATCAGTTCTATCCCGGCGTGATGCATTCGGCCGCGCGGCTCACCTATACGGAAGTCGCCGCGGTGCTGAAAAACACCAAGGGTCCGGAAGCCACGCGCCGCGCCGCGTTGCTGCCGCAACTGCAGAATCTCTACGGCGTGTACAAGTCGCTGTTCGCGGCGCGTCAGAAGCGCGGCGCGATCGACTTCGACACGACCGAGACGTACATCGTCTGCAATGCGCAGGGCAAGATCGAACAGATCGTGCCGCGCACCCGCAACGACGCGCACAAGCTGATCGAGGAATGCATGCTGGCCGCGAACGTCTGCGCGGCCGACTTCCTCAAGCGCAACAAGCATCCGGGACTGTTCCGCGTGCACGCGGGTCCGACTGCCGAGAAGCTCGAAAATCTGCGTACCTTCCTGCGCGGCATGGGCCTGACGCTGGCCGGCGGCGACAAGCCGCACGCGAGCGACTACGCCGCGTTGATGGCGCAGATCCGCGAGCGTCCGGACGCGCCGATGCTGCAAACCATGCTGCTGCGCTCGATGCAGCAGGCCGTCTACAGCCCGGACAACATCGGCCACTTCGGCCTCGCATACGAGGCGTACGCGCACTTCACGAGCCCGATCCGCCGCTACCCCGACCTGCTCACGCACCGCGCGATCTACGCGATCCTGCAAGGCCGCAAGTATCAGCCGGAGCCGCCGCACGGCGTCGAGTTGAATACCGCGCTGTCGCCGCGCGCCCGCGCCATGCAGCAGGCGGACGAGGAAAAACGCGGCCGTCAACGCGCGAACAACATCGCGATCTGGGAAGAGCTCGGCCTGCATTGCTCGGCCAACGAGCGTCGCGCGGACGAGGCGTCGCGCGACGTCGAAGCGTGGCTGAAGTGCTACTTCATGCGCGACAAGCTCGGCGAAGAGTACGGCGGCATGGTGAGCGGCGTGACGTCGTTCGGCATTTTCGTGCAGCTCGATTCGCTCTTTATCGAAGGCCTCGTGCACGTCACCGAACTCGGCTCCGACTACTTCCAGTACGACGAGATCAAGAACGAGTTGCGCGGCGAGCGTACCGGCATTCGCTATCGTCTGTCGGATCGCGTGCGCGTGCAGGTGAGCCGCGTCGATCTGGATGCGCGCAAGATCGATTTCCGCCTCGTGCGCGATACGCCGATCAAGCCGCCGGTTCCGCGTGCGTCGCTGGCCGACAAATCGTCGGGCGAAAACGGTGGCGCACGGGTGCGCTCGTTGCCGCCGGTTGATGGCGGCGCGGGTGCGGGGCCGGCGGGCGTGCCGGGTGCGCGGCGCAAGAAGGCGGCGCCGGCGCAAACCGCGGCGGTCAAGGAAGCGCGCGCGGCGCGCGGCGCGGCGAAGAAGCATGGCGCCGTCGCCAAACCGGCAGCGAAATCGCAGGCTCGCAAGAAGCGCTGAAGCAGCTTCGCGCAGAGAACCGCGCGCATCGGGTACGCCGCAACGTACCGGCTGCGCGCGGTCTTCGTTTCTTGAATCAGTTCGTATTCTTCATCACAGCAGCGCGCGGCGAACGCGCGCTCAATCAAAGGTTGTATCAGTCATGGCACGTCACAAGGTTCTTTACGGTTTCCACGCAGTGACCGCGCGTATCCGGCACGACGCATCGACGGTCGAGGACGTCTATTACGACGCGACCCGCAAGGACCGTCGCATGACGGAGTTCCTGCACACGGCGAAGGAAGCCGGCGTGCGTCTGATCGCCGCCGACGAAACGCGCCTGTGGGGCCTTGCGCATACCGAGCGTCACCAGGGCGTGGTCGCGCGCGCGGGCGATCTGCCGCTCGCGCAGAACCTCGCGGAACTGCTCGACGGCATCAACGGTTCGCCGCTCATTCTGGTGCTGGACGGCGTGACCGATCCGCACAACCTGGGCGCCTGCCTGCGCGTTGCGGATGCCGTCGGCGCGCACGCGGTGATCGCGCCGCGCGATCGCGCGGTCGGCTTGAACGCGACGGCGGCGAAGGTCGCAAGCGGCGCGGCCGACACGGTGCCGTACATCACGGTGACGAACCTGGCGCGTGCGCTGCGCGAGTTGAAGGACGCGGGCGTGTGGGTCGTGGGTACGGCGGGCGAGGCGACCAAGAGCCTTTACGAAACGGAGCTCGACGGTCCGGTCGCGCTGGTGATGGGCGCGGAAGGCGAGGGCATGCGCCGCCTGACGCGCGAGACCTGCGACGTGGTCATGCAGATTCCGATGGCGGGGACGGTGGAAAGCCTGAACGTTTCCGTGGCGAGCGGCGTGTGCCTGTTCGAAGCGGTGCGGCAGCGGGCGGTGAAGAAGTAAATCTGCGACGGCGGCTGGCCCGCAAACCGGCGGGCCGCCTTGCTTCAAACTTTCCTACAGCTGGAAATACGAATCGTCGAGCAACATATCTTCGAAGAACGCGCCGAATCGACGGTCTTTGTCGCGGATATGAATCTCGAGAACCCAGAGCTGCTGCGACGGGTGAAAGTCGATGCCCGACAAGGGCACGTTGACGATCGCCTTGTGAGGGAAATCGGCGATGCGATGTCCCGGCAGATCGAAATTCAGTTCCCAACCCCGTTGCTCGGCACTGGCTTGCGCAAAGTCGTAAAGCTCCTTGCCCGACGCGCCCGTGCTCAGCCAATGGCGGCGCACTTCGTGGAAAATCGTCTTGACGTCCGCGGCACAGCGGGCCATATCCGCATTCGATCCGGTGACGAAGGTGTCGCCGCCGTCGCCTTCCCACTGATTCCAGCAAGGCCCGATGTCGACCAGGAAGATATCGTCTTCGCCTAGCGTCAGGTTGGGGTCGATCGGCGTGCCGGCAATCTGCACGGTATTTTTGCCGAAGCGGACGTAGACGTCGTGCCAGCCTCTGAGCAAGCCCATCTCGGCCAGAATATCCTTCGCGGTTTCGATCGCGTCGGCCTCGACCATGCCCGGTTCGATCGCGGCGGCGATCGCGTTGACGGCGAGGCGAGTGTGCTCGCGCGCGACGAGCATCTGGGCGGCGTCGTAATGGGCTCCAACGGCCTCGAGCGGATGATTTGTTTCGTTCATGAGCGGTTCGGTTCAGATTGACGATGCGATCAAAAATCCCGCGTGGGGATGGTTATATGCAAGCCCTCGTGTTCGGCCTGCATGTCCAGCTGACACGACAGTCGATCTAGCGGACCACTGGCCGACAGCGCGCCGAGTAGACGTTTCTCGGCTCTCGACATCGCGGCTAGCTTCGGCAGATGCGCGCTGTCGATCGTCACGCGGCAGGTTCCGCACGACTGGTTGCCGCCGCAAATCGCCTGGACCAGGTTCTCGGCGGCGAGCGCGCGCATCAGCGATTCCCCGACCCGGCAACGCAACGATCGGGCGGAGCCATCCGGCAGCGAAATCGAAACGGAAACCTCGTCGCTCGCATCCGGTTGCGCGGTGGCGGTGAGATCGCTTGCCGACGGCTCGAAAGCGTCGAAAAAAAAGCGCTCGCTGGACAGGCCGCAATCCGACACCAGCCGCTCGCGCGCCATGCGCACCATCGCGGGCGAACCGCAGGCGAACACATAAGCGTCGCTGAGATCCGGATGCGCGGCGGCCGCGACGTCCTGCACGAAACCTTCCGCCGATGGCCAGTCCGGCGTGCCGGTCCGCATGACCGGGACGAAATGAAAATGTGCGCACTCCCGTTCGAGTGCATGCAGCGCTTGCGCCATGTACAGATCGTCGGGACGATCGCCGCCCCAGTACAGCCAGATCTCGTTTTGGGTCGCGGTCCTGACGTATCGGTCGATCATCGCCTTGAGCGGGGCGATGCCGGTTCCCGTGGCGAGCAGGATCACCTTGGCGTGCGCGTCCGGCGGGACTTGCCAGACACAGTCTCCGTAGGGCCCTGACATCGTCAACGAACTGCCGGGCTCGATCTGCTCGCGCAGCATGCGCGAGAACAAACCCTGCGCGTGCAAACGGATGTGCAGTTCGATCGTGCCATCGGGATGGCAGGGCGAAGCCATCGAATACGAGCGGTGCTCGTTCGTCCCCGGCACGGAGAGACTCAGATACTGCCCTTCCTGATAGGTGAAGGACGTATCCGTCGGGGACAAGCGGAGAATCACGACGGATCCCCCGCGATGTTCGAGGCTTTGTACGAGTGCCTGCATGGCGCCTCCGTTATGGATAGTCAGGGTGCGGCCCGACTGGCTGTCGCGAAGCCCGCGCAGCGGCTCCGCTCACTGAATGTACGAACTCACAAGCCGACTTCCTCGATGAGCGTCTTGCGCGAATTGCGGAACGAGTACACGGAGACCGTTCCGTCGCGCACGTTGCCGTGCGCGTCGAAGGCCAGCACGCCGAGCAGGCCCGAGTAGTTCGTCGCGGGCAAGACCGCCAGAATCTTGTCGGGCTGCGTCGAGTTCGCACGCTTCATCGCATCGGCGAGGACATACACCGCTTCGTACGAAAACGGTGCGAACACTTGCGGCGCGTCGCCGTATCTTTGCTTGAAGGACGCGTTGAATGTCGCGCCGCCGTTCATCTTTTCGATGGCGCGGCCGCCTTCGGTGCAGTAGACGTCGCCGGCCGCATCGCCCGCGAGTTGCGCCATGCGCGTGCTGCACAGACCGTCGCCGCCGACGATCTTCGACGCGATGCCGAGCTGTCGCGCCTGGCGCGCCAACGGGCCGCCTGTCGCGTCGACGCCGCCGTAGACGATCGCATCGGGCTTCTCTGCCTTGATCTTCGTGAGGATGGCGCGGAAGTCGACTGCCTTGGTGTTGGTCTCGTCGTGCGAGAGTACGTTGATGCCGAGCTCTTTGGCCCGCTTCTCGAATTCGGTGGCCAGACCCTGGCCGTAGGCGGTGGCGTCGTCGACGATCGCGACAGTCTTCACCTTCAGCGTCTTCCTGGCGAAGTCGGCAATGGCCGGGGCTTGCTGCGCGTCGCTGGCGATCAGACGGAAAGTCGTCTTGAAGCCCTGCGCGGTATAGGCCGGGTTGGAGGAGGCCGGCGACAATTCCGGAATCCCCGCGTCGTTGTAGATCTTCGATGCCGGAATCGAACAGCCCGAGTTGACGTGGCCGATTACCGCGCTCACGTGGCCGTCGACCAGCCGTTGCGCCACCTGGGTCGCGGTTCTCGGATCGGCCGCGTCGTCTTCGGATTGCAGCTTGAGCGTGATCTTCTTGCCGTCGATCGACAAACCGCTGTGATTCAGTTCGTCGACCGCGAGTCGCGCGCCGGCCTCGCTGTCCTTGCCGAGGTTCGCGCTTTCACCCGTCAACGGACCGGCAACGCCGATCACGACCACCTGCGCATCTTCCGCATGTGCACACGGCGCCATCGCCGCGAGCGCGACACTCGCGACACTCGCGACGCTTGCAACCTTCGCAACACCAAACAGAACGGGTCTACTGGACAATCGCAGCATGGGGGCCTCGCGTGGGCGGAAGAATGATTGGAGATAGGGTCTGCAACGCTTTGCCGGCCGAAGCAGTGGGGCGACTATACAAATCGTTCGGTATAAACTGAAGGACCACATAATCAGACTGGCGTTAGACCACTATGCCTCGGGGAAAGACCGCTTCTTCACTCGACCTCCCTTTACCGGCCACTTTCCCCCTCGCAGGAAATCGCTCCAAGCGCGACTGCATCGTCGATGCGATTCGCCACGCTATTTCGACAGGCCTTCTTCCGGCACAGGGCGATCTACCGTCGTCACGCACCTTGGCCGAGCGCTGGCAGGTGTCGCGCGGCACCGTGGAGGCGGCGTTCGATCAGTTGCATTCGGAAGGCTATGTGACGCGCACGCATGGTTCGGGCACCCGCGTGAGCGCCATCGTGCCGGACAGTTTTCTGCCGCCGCCGTCGTCGGCAGGCGGGGGGCGAGGACCGGCCGAAAAGACCGCGGACGCGGTGCAGGACGCACGATTGCCGGCCGCGTCGCCGGACTCGCCCGTGCGGGCCGGCGTTCCGTTCGTGGCCCGGCTGGCGGCACCCGAGCTTCTGCAGCAGTCGCCCTGGCAAAAGCATTCGACCGAGGCGGCCAAAGGCGAATCGGCGGCCGATGCAGGTTCAACGCCGCTGAGAGGTCTCGAGTCTCTGCGCCAGCAGATCGTCGCTTACCTGGGCGCATTCCGCGGACTGTCGTGCCGCCCGGAAGACATCTTCATCACCTCGGGCATCCGCTATGCGATCGATGCCGTCGCGCGCGTGGTGCTGACGCCCGGCAGCAAGGCGGCGATCGAGGACCCGGGTTATCCGGGCGCGAGGCGCATCGTCGAGCTGGCTGGTGCAAGCACGATCGACGTGCCGGTCGACGAACACGGCATGCGCGTCGCCGAGCTGGAACAGCACCCCGACGTGTCGCTCGTCTACATCACGCCGGCGCATCAGTCGCCGCTTGGCGTCAGCCTGTCGATCGATCGTCGCGAGACGCTGCTCGACTGGGCGCATGCGCATCGAGCGTGGATCATCGAGGACGATTACGACGGCGAATTCAGCTTCCAGTCGGCGCCGCTGCCCGCGCTCAAATCGCAGGACCGGCATCAGCGGGTGATCTACTGCAGTTCATTCAACAAGACGGTGCACGCGGGGCTGCGCGTCGGCTTCATGGTGATACCCGCGGCGCTTCAGCCCCGCGTGCTGGCGTTGTGGCAGACGATCGGTTCGCCCGTCAGCGCGACAGTGCAGCGCGCGTTGGCCAGCTTCATGGCGAGCGGAGATTTCGCCAGTCATCTGCGGCGCAGCCGGCAGGCTTATCAACAGCGTCGTGATGTCGTGCTTCGCGAGCTGGATCGCCACGCGCGCGAGCACATCACGGTAACCGGCAGTCATGCGGGATTTCACTTCGTGCTCTGGCTTAACTGGCTTAAGGACGGCATGGACGAGCAGGCGATCGTCACGCAGGCGGCCGCCGCCGGGATCGAATTGCAGCCGCTCGCATCGCTGTGCCGCAACGTGTCGTTCGGACCGGCGTTCATCGTCGGCTACTCTGCGTTGAGTCTTGCGCAGGCGAGGTTTTTCGGCCGCGAACTGGGTTCGATATTGCGCGCGCATGCCGATCTTGCCGCGTGCTGAAGCGCCCGGCTGCGCACACGCATGGGCCGTAACGGTCCGCAGCCGGACACGCGGGCGCGCGGCATCGGCCGGTCGGAATGCAATCGTCCGGTTTTCCCGCGCCACTCCGGTAAACTAGCGGTTTTTACCGCACCTCAGCCTCTCCCATGACTCAAGACGAACTCAAGCAACTGGTCGGCCAGGCCGCCGCCGACTACGTGAACGCCAACGTGCCCGAGGGCTCGGTGATCGGCGTCGGCACCGGCTCCACCGCGAACTGTTTCATCGATGCGCTGGCCGCCAGCAAATCGCGTTATCGCGGCGCGGTGTCGAGCTCGCTCGCCACCACCGCGCGTCTGCAATCGCACGGCTTCAAGGTCTTCGACCTGAACGAAGTCGAGTCGCTGCGCGTGTATGTCGACGGCGCGGACGAGATCGATCACGGCGGCGCGATGATCAAGGGCGGCGGCGGCGCGCTGACGCGCGAGAAGATCGTCGCGTCGGTGTCGGACGTGTTCGTCTGTATCGCGGATGCGAGCAAGCTGGTCGATACGCTCGGCAACTTCCCGCTGCCGATCGAAGTGGTGCCGATGGCGCGCACCGCGATCGGCCGCCGCGTCACCGCGCTCGGCGGTGTGCCGGTGGTGCGGGTCACGAAGGAAGGCGTGCCGTTCATCACCGACAACGGCAACGAGATCCTCGACGTCAAGGGTCTGCGCATCAGCGACCCGCGTACGCTGGAAATGCACATCAACGCATGGCCGGGCGTGGTAACGGTCGGCCTGTTTGCGGGGCGCGGCGCGAATCTGTGCCTGCTCGGCGGCGATACCGGCGTTCGGACGATCGAGTACGGCAAGGACTGATCGCCAACTCGAACTCAAACTCGAACTCGGCGCTTAGCTCGCGCAACGCGTGAGACCTGTTTCGGCGGATTGAAACGGGCTCGCGCGTTTTTGTTTTTCAGCGGGTCTTCACGACGTTGGCCGGCGCGTGCGGCTATCGCACCGGCGATTCGTCTGCCAATTCGGTTTCACGCGCCCGGCGCGGGCAAACCTGCGCGGACGAGCGATCGACCGGTGCGGATTCGCAAGAGGCGAACCGCGAGGCGTCATTATTCGCGCACTGTCGGTCGGCGAATGTGGGCACCCGCACGCACGACAAACGATACGCCCCCTACACTCATCGCTATATCCAGGAATCGTTCATCCACAGGCGAGAGATCATGAGAGTGGCGATCGTGCACGATTGGCTCGTCGCACCCGGCTGCGCCGAGAAGGTGCTCGAACAGATCATCGAATGCTTTCCTGACGCCGATCTCTTCAGTCTCGTCGACTTCCTCGAAGACCGCCGGCCGCTTGGCGGCAAACCGGTCACGACCTCGTTCATCCAACGCCTGCCGTTTGCCCGGCGACGCTTTCGCGCCTATCTGCCGCTGATGCCGCTGGCGATCGAGCAGTTCGATCTGTCCGGCTACGATCTGATCGTCACCAGTTCCCGTGCGCTCGCCAGAGGCGTGCTCGTCAGCCCCCATCAAACGCACGTGAGCTATGTGCATTCGCCGATGCGCTACGCGGCGGAGCGGCAACACCAATATCTGCGCGACGCGCGGCTGCTGGCCGGGCCGAAGTCGTGGGCAGCGCGCGCGATGCTCCATTACCTGCGAGGCTGGGAGGCACGCTCGGCGAACAGCGTCGATCGTTTGATCGCGAATTCGCCGCTCACCGCGCGCCGCATGCTGAAGACTCATCGTCGCGATGCCGCCGTGATTCCGCCGCCCGTCGACGTGCATGATTTCGCTCTGCGTACCGATAAGGACGATTTTTATCTGGCGGCCGCGCGGCTGGTGCCGGACAAGCGCGTCGATCTGATCGTCGAGGCGTTCAGCGCGACGCCGCATCGCAAGCTGGTGGTGATCGGCGACGGGCCGGAGCTGAGCGCGATCCGCGCGAAGGCGGGCCCGAACGTGACGATGCTCGGCCATCAGCCATCCGACGTGTTCAGGGACTATCTGCAACGTGCGCAGGCTTTGGTGTTCGCGGCGGAACAGGACTTCGACCTCGTGCCGCTCGAAGCGCAGGCGTGCGGCACACCGGTAATCGGCTTCGGCAAGGGCGGCGTGCTCGACACCGTGGTGCCGGTCGGCGAACCGCATCCGACCGGCGTGTATTTCGCGCGCCAGACGGTGGTGTCGATGCTCGGCGCGATCGACCGCTTCGAACGTCTGCGCGAGCAGATCACGCCCGCTGCCTGTCGCGCGAACGCCGAGCGGTTTTCGGCGGCGGCATTCCGGCGTGCGTTCATGGCCGAAGTGACCCGCACGATCGTGGCGGCGGGGCCGCGGCACGGGGTGAACGCCGCGGCACGCCGCGACCTCGAAACGAGCGTCGTGAGATGAAAAGTTGGTTGTCTCAATATTCGCATATTGCGAAGTTCTCGAAACGCGAATATTATGTTGAAACGTTGTCCCGCTGCAGTCCGAAAACCAGCCTTCGTCTTATGCCTTCAGGCTAGCTATCGGTGCGGGTCCGCAATGTTTAGCCTTGCAGATGAAGCGTGCAGGTTCAGCGCGCGAAATCTGATGAGGACAACACAATGCGGGTTATTTCAAAGAAGGCACTGCTGGACTTTATAAACAAACATCCGGGCGCGCGCGGTGCGCTAATGGCTTGGTACGCATTGGCGCAGGCTTGCCTCGCGAATAGTTATAACGACCTGAAGCGGACATTCGCCGGCGTGGACTACGTGCCGCCGCAGTACACGGTTTTCGACGTAGGCGGCAACAAGTTCAGGATCGTCGCGGCGATTCACTACAACAGGCAGTCGTTATTCGTTCGTCACGTATTGACGCATGCGGAGTACGACCTTTGGACGAGGAAGAATTCAAAATCATGAATGTCGATCGCCTTCCGGGAGTCTTTCCCGACGTCGCCCCTATCTGGGCCGCGCTGCAAACGCAGTTGCTGCTCAAGCCCATCCGTAGCGAAGAGGACTACCAGCAAATGGTGCGTCTCGCCAACTCGCTCGCCGACCATCTGAACGGCAACGAGGAAGAACCGCTTGCCGATCTGTTCGCGATCGTCGGCGATCTGATCGCGCGCTGGGAAGAGCAGCACGTGGAGATTCCGAAAGCCGAGCCGCGCGAGGTGTTGCGGCACCTGCTCGAAACGCACGGGCTCAAACAGAAGGATCTGATGGGCATTGCCTCGCCGACGGTGGTGAGCGACATTCTCGCCGGCCGCCGCGCGATCAGCAAAAAAGTCGCCAAGGCGCTCGCCGTGCGTTTTCATACCGACGTCAGCGCGTTTCTGTAAGCGTCGCGATTCGGATGCGATGGAGTCCGCGTCCGAATCGGATCTGCGTTGCATTCGCTTCGAATTCGTCTGGCGCGTTCAACCGTTCAGAGAAGTCGAGAATGATAAAGGGGCTGTGTCTGATTGCCAGGCACAGCCCCTTTGCATGGGTGGGTCACGTAACAGCTGCGTCGATGCTTCGGTTCTTCGATGCTTAGTGCCCGAGGAGGCCGCCGGCATCGCGATCAAAAAGCGTTGCGGCCGACAAACCCTTTGACGATCGTGATCAGCACGATTTTCATATCGAACCAGAACGACCAGTTGTGAATGTAGAAGAGGTCGAACTTGACGCGCGCCTCCATCTTCTCGACCTTGGTGGTGGCGCCGCGATAGCCGTTCACCTGAGCCCAGCCGGTGATGCCGGGCTTGATGCGGTAGCGGTTCATGTAGCCGTACACCTGGTCCTTGTAGAGATCGTCGTGTTCGACCGCGTGCGGGCGCGGACCGACCACCGACATCTGTCCAAGCAGCACGTTGAGAAACTGCGGCAGTTCGTCGAGACTGGTGCGGCGCATGAAGCCGCCGAGCTTCGTGACGCGCGCGTCGTTGCGCGATGCCTGCGTCACCGTGCCGTGTGCTTCGTGATGCACGGTCATCGAACGGAACTTGTAGATCGCGAACGGTTGACCATCCACGCCCTTGCGCGTTTGACGGAAAAACACCGGACCGGGCGACGTCAGCTTGATGCCGATCGCGAGCACGACGAAGATCGGCGCGAGCGCGAGCAGGGCGGCGGCGGCAAAGAGACGGTCGAAGATCAGCTTGGGCCACATCTTCGGCGCCGGCACCGGCGCGGTGCTCAGGTTCAAGCTCGGCAAGCCGACCACGTCGACGAGTCCGTGATTGAACAGCGAGAGGCTGCGGACATCGGGAATGAAGCGCAGATTCACGAAGTCGTTTCTGAACAGGCGCGTGAAGCGATAGATCGTATGTTCCTCGGAGAGCGGCAGCGCGAGCCACACCTCGTTCACGTGTTCGTCGCGCACCTTGTCCACGAACGTATGCAGATCGGTCAGCACGGGCAGGCGGTTGAGCCGCGTGCTGTAAGCGCCGGCGCCTTCGATGCGGCTGTCGCTGGTGTCGAACACGCACACTGGTTTGAAGCCCGCTTGCGGCGCGTGCTCGAGATGGGCGAGCAACGTCCGCGAGAAACCCGGCGCGCCGACAATGGCGACCGTGCGATAGTTCATGCCGCGGCGGCGCAGGCTACGCAGCGCCACGTGCACGAGGCACTTGGTGACGACGATCAGCGCGCCGGAGATCAGCGTGGAATAGCCGAACCACAGGCGCGACACCGCATCCATGCGATGCAGCGTGAAAGCCAGCACGAGCGCGGTCGCGACCACCACCAGCCAGGCGGCCGCGACGCGCGCCAGCATCGAGGGCAACGACTTGCCGCGCCACGTGTCGTAGACGCCGAAGCCGGGAAACAGCAGCAGCACCAGCACGCAGTTGAACGCGATCAGCAGACGCTCGGTGTCGGAGAGCGCGATCGGTGTCGAAAAACGCATCCAGTGAGCGAGCAGGCCGCCCGCAATCACGAAGAGCGCGTCGAGGAATCGCGCAGTATTCCTGAACATGATGAACTCTACCCGGTAGTCGAACGAAGCGGCATTTACTCGACTGTTTCAGCCTGGCGCAGACGCGGCAGCAACCGGTCGAATTCGCGCTTGACGAGCCCGTAGCATTCGCACGCGCGGGCTTCGAGGCCCTTGCGGTCGAGCACCTTGATGTGGCCGCGGCTGTGATGGATCAGCCCTTCGTCGTGCAACTTGCCGGCCGCCTCGGTAATGCCTTCGCGGCGCACGCCGAGCATGTCGGCGATCAGCTGCTGGGTCACGGTGAGATCGTTCGACGCCACGCGGTCCACTTCGATCAGCAACCAGCGGCACAATTGCTTGTTCAGCGCGTGATGGCGATTGCACGCGGCGGTTTGCGCGACCTGGGTGAGGAGGGCGTGCATGTACAGCAGCATCAGGCGGCGCAGGAAGTCCGAGCGCGCGAATTGCTGCTTGAGCGCCTGAGCGCTCATCCGGTACGCGAAGCCCGCGCATTGGACCTGCACGCGGTTCGGCATGGTTTCGCCGCCGGTCAGCACCGGTACACCGGTCATGCCTTCGCGACCTACCGCGGCGATTTCGACGGAACTGCCGTCCTCCATCGTCGAGAGCATCGAGATGATCGCGGTGGTCGGGAAGTAGACGTGATGGATGCGTTGACCGGAGTCGCACAGCAGTTGCTCAGTGCGCAGGTGAACCAGTTCGAGATGCGGAGCGAGCGCCTGCCATTCATGGGAGGGCAATGCGCCAAGCAAATGGTTGCCGTGCAGATCTGATTGAAGTGTCAACATGATCGGTCCTCGCGTGAAGCCGCGCGCTGCGTGGCTTCGTGTTTTTGATCCGATTCCCGTATCCGTCGGTGACGACAGCTGCCTGGCGAGCAGCAATGGATGAACAGGATCGGCCCCGTAATGGCCTGGTGCGCCGCCGCTGTTCTTGTTGATTTCGTTTGCGGTGGTGCGGTGTCGCGCTTTCCCTTTAGCGAGGAGTGTGCCAATGGCGGGTAAAGCCAGTCCTGGTGCGGCGCAGCGAGCGGAAGACCACCTTCGCGAGAAGCAAAATGTGGCTTTTTGTTTCAAATCTGTACACCCCGGGTCGCGCCGGCTGTCGTGGCCGTGGACATTTTTATTCGACTCAAGTCTTTGATCGCATTGACTTTGTGCCTGTTCGACAACGCCTGGCGAGAGGTGTCTCACGGATGCAATGCCCTTTGCATGACCGTTATCGAGGGATGTCCCGAATGTGCCGGATTTGATTCACATGTGTTCCATACGCCTCGTTCGCTGCCGCACGCGCGGCCCGATTGCGCGGCGCCTGAGTCGGATGAAAGCCGACAGTGCTGCTGTCGATCCAACAGGCCGCTACGCGCTGCGCCAGGCTGCATGGGCGTTCCGGGACGTGCCCTTGCATGATGTGCACGGTCGACGGTCGAAGCTGGCGGAAGTTGTCTTCACTGCGTGCGGTTCATCACGTTGCAATGTTCGCGAGGTATCGGCTTTAAACGCCAGGTTCGATGCGCGCGCAACTATTTTCGCAGGCCGGGTCGATGACGCTCTCGAGCTTGTCGCTCTGTCTGACGAAACGGTTTCGCTCGACGATTTGCGCTGTAGGCCGCGTCGCGCGGCGTTGCTGTCGTGGGGACGCTCGCGTGCGAGCCGGGCGTTGGGCGGTATTGCGTCGAGAGAATGCACTCAACGCGGCGTCGTTCGGGTAGTCAAATTTCGCCAGCACGATGTGTTGACGAACCGGCACACCGGTTTTGGCGGGCAGTGCGTAGAACGTATCGGATTCGTACATCGGATACGGTTCGCGCGCGACGGGTTCGCGGCAATGTCGAACATCGACGCCAACGCGTGGGACGATTGTGCGACGCTGTCGCTGATATGACGAATTCGCTGACACGCGAGCGTCATCGAGCTGCAACGTCAGAGGATATAAAGTGGGCTCGCGGTGCAGGCGCGCTCGCAGTCTTTGCACGTGCGAACGACGTGGATTGTTCTGACCAGTGTATATGCATCGATCCTCCGGAAGGACGAACCAGCGCAGTCGCAATTGAACGATGTTCGACACTCGATGCCTGCATGCGGTTGGGCAAAACGTAGCGTCGAAGAAACAACTGCGAGGCGGTTGTGCGCGAACGCATCCATGCAAAGAGTGGTGGCGGCTCGCATGCGTGGATGCGTGGTTCAATAACTCGTATTCAAGAATCGTCAACGCCCGAGGTCAGTGCGATGCCGCACGGAAACGCGCGGTTCGGCCACGTACCGTATCTCCATGACAAACGAACCGGCATGCCGGGCCACGTCGGCGAGGACGGCGTGTCATGCCGCGCTCGCTGGACCATTCGACCGCTGGGGAACGTGATGAACTGGAAAACGCTGGAATTCGAGCAGCTTTCGGCACGCGAGCTTTATCTGATTCTGCGGGCGCGCAGTGCGGTGTTCGTCGTCGAACAGTCGCATGTGTGTCTCGATGCCGATGGTCGCGACGAAAACTCGCTGCACGTGTTTGCGCTGGAGGACATTGCGCGGCCCATGCCGATTCTCGCCTATGCGCGCGTGCAACCGGGCGATGCGGAAGATCCGGAGATTACCATCGACAAGGTGCTGACCAGCCCGTTACGGCGCGGCGATGGCACGGCCGAACTGCTGGTCGAGCGCGTACTGCAGGCGATTGCCGAGCGCTGGCCTGGGCACGCGATGCGCGTGAGCGCGCCGCTCGGCTTGCGTGACTTCTACGAGCAGTTCGGTTTCCGCAAGACCGAAGGACCGTATCTCGAACATGGCGTGCCGTTCATCGGACTGACGCGTCAGGTGCGCAGCAGCCCGTCGCGCTTCGGCACGCGGCGCCGGGTGCGCGATGGCGCCGCGTTGGTGAATACGTTTGAGATGCTTTGATGGCAGTGGTTGCAGGGGAGAGTCGTGCGTTCGTGAACTTTGCGAATGTCAGTTGACTTTTGAAGCTGCTGGTCTTGACGGAATTTGCTGGCCTGGCGTTGTCGAATATCGTCGACTCGTTCGATGCTTCGGCTCAACTTTCAGCTTTCAGGTGCGTCTGGCGGATTCCGCGCTGCATGCGGCGAGGCCGCCAACACTTTTGCCCGCGTCAGCGCCTCGCTGATTTCGCCCAACACCTTGTCACGTGCCGCGTCGTCCTGCTGCCTGAGCGCAAACGACGGATGCCACGTCGCGATCGCCCACGCGCCTGCAATCTCGAACGGCGCGCCGACGTAATCACGCAGGCTGGCCTTGCCATGCAGCAGCGCATTCAGCGCGGTCGCTCCGAGCACGACGATCACGGCCGGCCGTACCGTGCGCAATTCCTGTTCAAGCCAGTGCGAACATGCTTCGATCTCACGCTGCCCGGCGGTTTTGTGCAGCCGGCGTTTGCCGCGCGGTTCCCATTTGAAATGCTTGACCGCATTGGTGAGATAAAGCTGGCTGCGCGACAGGCCCGCCCGCTCGATGGCGGCGTCGAGTAATTGTCCCGCGGGTCCGACGAATGGCTGACCGCTCAAATCTTCCTGATCGCCAGGCTGTTCGCCGATCAGCATGATGCGCGCGTCGCTCGGGCCGACGCCGCCGACCGCCTGAGTCGCGTTGCGCCATAGTTCGCAACGCCGGCAACGCTCCAGCGAAGACGGTGCGTCGCGCATGGGTTGCGCGAGTTCCGCTTCGATTGGAATCGATTTGCCGCCGAGCGTGCCGACGCCGCTCGCTTGCGCCACGCGACGCGCACCGCTTTTCGCCTCGCTGATCATCGTGGGTATCAGATGCCCCTCGGGCAGGCCTTTCCAGAAACGCACGGGCATGTGCAGTTCGAGCGCGGCTTCGTTCAGACGTGCCGGATTGAAGGTGCTGCGGTAGTAGGTGAGCCAGAGCGCTTCGGCTTCGTCGGCGGAGTCGCCGGCAGGTGCGTGCGCAGACGCATGCCGATGTTCGAGATGCAGGCGATCGCCGTCCCAGAACGCGGCGGCGCGCGGTGTGGCGATCATCCACGTCGAGCGGCCCATGCGCTGGGCGAAATGTTCGGCGCTCCAGCCGAGCACATCGTGATCCGGCTCGTACCACGCGATGTATTCCGGCGCTTGCGTGTCGGCGGAGGGCTGCTTTCGAAACCGCACGTAGGCGATCATGTCGTGCTTCGCGCGCCGCACGCTTTTGGCCATGGCGTTGAGGCGGGCGCCATCGACGTCGGCCGGCGAGGCGACTTCGCGCTCGCCCTGATGCCAGCGCCACAGCACTTTGTAGAGAAACGCCCAGCGCTGCGGATCGCGGTACAGCGCGGCGTCGTTCAGCAGCGCCGATAGTGCCTTGGAGACGCGCACGCTGGGGCTGTGCGGTATAGCGGAGCGGTGGGGTGTGCCGGGGTCGTAGGAGGTGGCGGGATCACGCGCGGCGTGGGAATGGCTCGGGGTGTCGGAGTCGCTCGGCGGGGCGGGATCGTTTGGCGCTGATGAATCACGCGACGCGTCGGAATGACGTGAGTTGCCGGAGTCGCGCTTGGTGTCGTAGTCGCGCAGTTTGTCGGAATCGCTCGGCGCACCGGAATCACGCGGCGTATCGGAGCCATGCGACTTATCAGAGTCGCGCGTTGCCGCGAGCTTGCAAGGCGAACTGGTTTCACGGAGCGGATTAAATTCGTCTGTCTCGCCATATTCGAACAGCGCCTGACCCTGCGTGAGTTCCGGCGCCTGTTTGACGCGCCATTCGATATATTCCGGCGCGAGCCCTTCGCTCAACGCACGCAGCGACGCCTCGCGCCAGGCGGAGAAATCGTCTTCGATCAGAATGGCTCGCATCTCGCCAACTCAGAGCAGCGCGAGTTGCACGGGCGGCGGCGTCAGCACCCGACGCAACTGTGCGGACGAAGCATCGTGCATCGCCGCCCGATAGTCTTGCGTGACCACGAATGGCTTGATTTTCTGCAGCGGACAACGCAAACGCACAAGGTCTTCATAGCGCACTCGCCGCGAACGCCGCAACTCGACCAGCCGCTGCGCATTGCGCAAACCAATGCCCGGCACGCGCGCGATCATGCGCAGCGGTGCACGATTCAGATCGACCGGGAACTGGTCGCGATGCGCAAGCGCCCACGCGAGTTTCGGATCGATCTCGAGCGACAGATTGCCTGGCTGCTCGAACAGTTCGTCGGCGCTGAAGCCATACCCGCGCATCAGAAAATCGGCCTGATACAGCCGGTGTTCGCGCAACAGCGGCGGTGCCTGTGCCGGCAGCGCGGACGGGCTGTCCGGAATTGGACTGAACGCCGAGTAGTACACGCGCTTCAGTTTGTATGCGCCGTATAGCGTGCCGGCGGTCTGCAGGATCGTGCTGTCGTTCGTCTGATCGGCGCCGACGATCATCTGCGTGCTCTGGCCGGCGGGCGCGAATCTGGGCGCACCCTTTGCCTTGGCTGATGGCGCAGTTTTGCCGCCGGCCCTGGGCGTGCCGGCCTCGCTCTGCGCCTCTTCCTGTGCAAGGCGGATGGACCCCATGGCGAGCTTGATGGTGCGGACGCTCTTTTCCGGCGCGAGCGTTGCAAGGCTACTGTCGGTCGGCAATTCGATATTCACGCTCAGACGGTCGGCATAGCGCCCGGCCTGGGCGATCAGTTGCGGGTCGGCGTCCGGAATCGTCTTCAGATGGATGTAGCCGCGGAACTGATGATCCTCTCGCAACGACCGGGCGACGCGCACGAGCTGTTCCATCGTGTAGTTCGACGACTGGATGATGCCGGAGCTGAGGAATAGTCCATCGATGTAATTGCGCCGGTAGAAATCCAGCGTCAACTCGACCACTTCCTCCGGCGTGAAGCGCGCGCGGGGCACGTTGCTCGAACGCCGGTTCACGCAATATTGGCAGTCGTACAGGCAGAAATTGGTGAAGAGGATTTTCAGCAGCGATACGCAGCGCCCGTCCGGCGTGAAGCTGTGGCAAATGCCGGCGCCGGTACTCGCACCCAGCCCGGCGATGCCGCGCGAGCTGCGTTTGGGCGCGCCGCTGCTCGCGCACGAGGCGTCGTACTTTGCCGCGTCAGCCAATACCTCGAGTTTTTTAAGCAATTCCACGTTGCCGCCAATACTGTATGGATGTACAGTATTGTACGTAAGCCATCCACTTGCGCAAGGGTTTTCGAAAGGGGACTGAATGGTCGATCGGACACATACAGGCGGGGCCTGGTTAAAACTACATAGCAAACGGAGAGTCGCTTGATGCCAGTTTTTCCCGCTCAGGAGCGCCATGCCTGAACAACTCTGGCTGCCCGGGCTGGAGGCGCCACCCACGCCGACAGACGGCCTGTTTCTCGCCGTTTTCCCCGATGCCCACACGGCGGCCGGCATCGCAAAGCTCGCGCAGCAGCTTTGCGGGGAAATGCGCGTGCGTAGCAAGCCGCTCGGCGCGGGGCGATTGCATGTCACGTTGCAGCATCTGGGGAATTTTGCAGGCGGTTTGCCGCCGGCTCGCGTCGAGGCGGCGATACGAGCGGCAGCATCGGTCCGTGTCGAGCCATTCACGGTCGAGTTCGATTCACTGGTCAGCTTTGCGTCGAGGCCTCGGCCGGGGCCGTTGGTGCTGGGTGGTGGCGACGGCGTGGTGAGGCTGTACGCGCTTCACGACATGTTGGTCGAGGCGTTGCGTAGCGCGGGTATCGAGGGGCGGGCGGGGGCTTCCGTCGTGCCTTATACGCCGCATGTCACGCTGGCTTACGGCATGCCGTGGGTTGCGACAAGGCCCATCGAACCCGTTAGCTGGAATGTGCGTGAGTTCGTGTTGATGCATAGCCTGCTTGGGCGCACGCGCCATGTGCCGCTAGCGCGCTGGCGTCTGGAGGGCGTGCGCTGATCGCGTGGGCCGGTACGTCGAGTGGCGAAGGATGCGGGGTTGTGGCCGATGCGGTCGCACTTTGAGCGTCGTCCGAGTCAAAATGCCAACGCCAACGCCAACGCCAACGCCAACGCCAACGGCATCCCGATGCGTACGCCACATAGCAGTCGACACGCACCACACGGCAATCGACAAGCGCTTGCCGGGCCACGCAAACGCTCGCAGTTCCCGAAATACCTGGAATCCGGAAACCAGGTGATTTCGTCGGTTGTCCCCAGCGAGCGGCGCAGCGCTCCCTGATAGAATGCACGGGCCGCAACGTAGTGGATTGCAGATGAAATTGCTTGATGCGCTAGTCGAACAGCGTATTGCCGCCGCGGCCGCGCGCGGCGAGTTCGACGACTTACCGGGCGCCGGCGCGCCGCTGCCGCTCGAGGACGACGCACTGGTCCCTGAAGAGGTGCGGGTCGCTAACCGGATACTGAAGAACGCGGGCTTCGTGCCGCCCGCCGTTGAGCAGTTGCGCGCACTGCGCGATCTGCAAGCGGAGCTGAATGCCGTGAGCGACCCGACTACCCGTTGCCGTCTGCAAGCGCGGATGCTCGCGCTCGATATGGCGCTGGAATCGCTGCGCGGCGGCCCGCTGGTGTTGCCGCGCGAATATTGCCGGCGTATTGCCGAACGTCTGTCCGAGCGTGTCGGCCGCGGTGATCTTGCACATGCGACAGATGCGGCAGATGCGGTAGATCCGGCAGACCCTGCAGGTCGTCCAGACGCGGGTTCGCAGTGAGCGGGCCGCTTGTCGTCAAGTCTTCGTCGCCGGATTCGGCATCGGGTGAACCGGGCCGTACGTCCGACATCCCGAACTCAGCGCATCAGGCTGCCGAGTCGGCAAACTCCGTCGAATCTCCCGCATTGCATGCAAGCAGCGACACGTCGCAACTGCTTATTGCGGCCACATCGATCGACGCAGCCTCGGTTTCCTCGTCCGCACCTTCTCCCATTTCCGAACGCGATCTCCGCTTCATGGCGCTAGCCCAGGCCGCCGCCGAACAGGCGCGCGCGGCCGGCGAAGTGCCGGTCGGCGCCGTGCTCGTGCGCGGCGACGAAGTGATCGCCAGCGGCTTCAATCATCCGATTGGCGGGCACGATCCGTCCGCGCATGCCGAAATGGTTGCGCTGCGTGCGGCGGCGCAAGCCGTCGAGAATTACCGTCTTCCCGGCTGTGAACTCTACGTCACACTCGAACCCTGTCTGATGTGCGCGGGCGCGATCATGCATGCGCGCATCGCCCGGGTGGTGTTCGGCGCGCGCGATCCGAAAACGGGCGCGTGCGGCAGCGTCGTCGATGCGTTCGCGAATCCGCAACTGAATCATCACACGTCGGTGATGGGCGGCGTGCTGGAGCGCGAGTGCGGGGCGGCGCTTCAGTCGTTCTTCGCCGATCGGCGTCGCGCGAGCCGCGAAGCACGCGCGGCGGCGCGCGCCGAAGCCGCCAATCTGAAAGCAGGCAACGACTCGAACAACCGACTCAGCAACGACTCGAACAACGAAACCAGCAACGAAGCCAACAAAAACGCGACCACCAGCCCGGCCAGCCCATCCACCCCGGTCTGAGTCTCGCCAACACTACTCATCCAGAACAGGTCTCTCCCCATGACCGTCCATCGCACCATCGAACTGATCGCACCGTCCGGCTATCCGCACGATCCCGAGAAGCTGCACCGCGCGTTGCAGCGTTTTCATGCGCAGGGGCATCGCGTCGAAGGCGTGGAGGTGACGAAGCGCCGCTATCAGCGTTTCGCCGGCACCGACGGCGAACGCGCGGCCGATCTGAACCGGCTCGCCGACCCGTCGCGTCCATTGCCTGACATCGTGCTGGCGGTGCGCGGCGGCTACGGCGCGGTGCGCATTCTGCATGGACTCGACTACGAAGGGCTGCAACGCCGCCTGACCGATCAGCCGGTCGCGCTGGTCGGGCATAGCGATTTCACCGCGATCCAGCTCGCGCTGCTGGCGCGCGCCGGCGTGAAGACCTTCGGCGGTCCGATGGTGATGAGCGACTTCGGCGCCGAGCAGGAGAGCGAATTCACGATGCAGCATTTCTGGTCGGCGCTTACCAAACCGACCCTGACCGTCACGGTCAACGCGCCGCAAGCGCATGCCGTCGATGTCTCCGGCATGTTGTGGGGCGGCAATCTGGCGGTGTTGTCGGCGCTGATCGGCACGCCGTACATGCCGCCGGTGCAGGGCGGCATCCTGTTTCTGGAAGACGTCAACGAGCAGCCGTTCCGCGTCGAACGGATGATTTATCAACTGCATCTGGCGGGTATCCTCGCGCAGCAGCAGGCGCTGGTGCTGGGCGACTTCTCCGGCGGCAAGGCATACGACTACGACAACGGCTACGACCTGCACGCGATGATCGAGCAGGTGCGCTCGGTGGTCGGCATTCCCGTTCTCACCGGCTTGCAGTTCGGGCACATCCACAACATGCTGACGTTGCCGGTCGGCGCCGACGCGCATCTGGTCGCCGATGCACATGGATTCAAGCTGAACCTGTCGGGGTATCCGACGCTAGCTTGACGTGTCGGCAAGCGCGAAGCGGGCAGTTTGCCCGCTTTTCTTTAACGTCACGAAAGCAACTAACCGTCATTATTTAAACCGTCTCAAGAAGCAGCGCGGCAGCGACTGTCAGCCAATATTGTTGACAAAAACAGCTTCCAATGGACGACAACCGAGGCATCTAATTAAACTCCTACAGAGCCTGAATAAGGATAGTAGGGCCATCGCAGCGTCCCCGCGCCAGAGCAGCCAAGCCTCTCCCCGAAGATTGTCGATATTCAAGATAAAAATTGTTGACAATCTTTATGTCCATCCTATGATGACCAACATACCGAGACGCACATCATGTCCGATACAGATACCGCGGCCGTCAACAGTTCGAAACCCGAAGCGATCGCCGAGCGCATCCGCGCCGCGATCCTCGAGCATCGGCTCGCGCCGGGCGCGAAATTGACGGAAGCCCAGTTGTGCGAAGTATTCGGCGTCAAGCGCGGCCCCATCCGGCAAGCGCTGGCGCAACTGGCCACCGACCATCTCGTCGACCTCGAACCGAATCGCGGGGCGTTCGTCGCGAGTCCGTCGCTGCAGGAAGTGCATGAAGTGTTCGAGATGCGCCGCATCATCGAACTGGCGGTCGTCGAAAAGATTTGCAATGGGCACGGCATGCGGCGCCTGAAGGGCATCGGCAGCATGATCGGCCGCGAACGCAAGGCGTTCGAAACGCGCGATTTTCCGGCGTGGATCCGCCTGTCGGGCGAGTTTCACACCGAGCTGGCCGGTCTCACCGGTAATGCCGTGTTATGCGACTGCCTGAACGGTCTGGTGGCGCGTTCCACGCTGATTTCCGCGCTGTACGAGTCGCTTGGACGGAGCCCATGCTCGTTCGAGGACCACGAAGCCATTCTCGCCGCGCTCGACGCCGGCGACGCAAAGGAGGCCGCGGCCCTGATGTCGCGCCACTTGCAAAGCGTCGAGTTGAAGATGCTGGAGCGCCCCGCGCGCGGCGCGGCCGATCTGCACGAAGTGTTCGGCGCGCTCGGCGGTGCATCGAAGGAAATGTCCCAGGACGCTGTCAAGGCGTCGTCGAAGAACAAGTCCGCGCCAGGCTGAGGCATGCGGCCGGTGTGCGCCTGTCGATGGTGCGCGCCGCACTGAATTGAACTGAACCGAATCTGGCGTCGCAAGGCGGCTCGTCGTGAGCGCTGCCGGCTTGTGCACGCCCGTCCGTCGACGGAATGCGGACGCTGAAAGGCATCGAGCAGCGACGTCACGCCCGCCATTCGCGGCTGCGGGCGCGACGACAACCACAAGTACTTCAAGTACGGAGACACCCGCGGCCCGGCCGGACAGACGCCGACTCGCTTCCACCTGGAAACGGGGCACGACTGGCATGGCCGATGCAATGTCCTTCGGTTCGCAATCGACGGTCCCCATCCCAAGGAGGAATCATGGCTCAGTTCAGTGCAGCGCCCGGTAACCCGGCCATTCACGCATACGGCGACGAAGGCGCGTCCAGCGACCCGTCGATGCCCGCCGGCTACAGCGAGCGGCTCTACAACGAAGACCTCGCGCCGCTGCGCCAGCAGACCTGGGGCGCGTACAACATCTTCGCGTTCTGGATGTCGGACGTGCACAGCGTCGGCGGTTACGTGTTCGCGGGCAGCCTGTTCGCGCTCGGTCTAACCAGCTGGCAGGTGTTGATCGCGCTGCTGGTCGGCATCACGATCGTCAATTTGCTGTGCAACCTGATCGCGAAGCCGAGCCAGGCGAACGGCGTGCCGTATCCGGTCGCGTGTCGCGCGACGTTCGGTGTGCTCGGCGCGAACATTCCCGCTGTGATTCGCGGTCTGATCGCGGTCGCGTGGTACGGCATTCAGACGTATCTCGCATCGAGCGCGCTGGTGATCGTGGTGCTGAAGTTCGTGCCGCAGTTGCTGCCTTATGCCGATGTCCACCATCACGGTTTTCTGGGTCTGTCCACGCTCGGCTGGTCCGGTTTCATGCTGCTGTGGGTGCTGCAGGCGCTGGTGTTCTGGCACGGCATGGAGACCATCAAGAAGTTCATCGACTTCGCCGGTCCGGCCGTGTACGTGGTGATGTTCATTCTCGCGGGTTACATGGTGTATCGCGCGGGCTGGCGCAACATCGGCATCAACCTGGGCGGCGTCAAGTATCACGGCATGGCGGTGGTGCCAGTGATGATCACGGCGATCTCGCTGGTGGTCTCGTACTTCTCGGGACCGATGCTGAATTTCGGCGATTTCTCGCGTTACGGCAAGAGTTTCCGCAGCGTGCAGCGCGGCAATTTCTGGGGCTTGCCGGTCAACTTCCTGGCCTTCTCGCTGGTGACGGTGATCACGACGGCGGCCACGCTGCCGGTGTTCGGCCAACTGATCACGGACCCGGTCGAAACGGTGGGCCGCATCGACTATCCGACCGCGGTGATTCTCGGCGCGCTGACGTTCACGATCGCGACCATCGGCATCAACATCGTCGCGAACTTCGTGTCGCCCGCGTTCGATTTCTCGAACGTCGCGCCGCGTCTGATCAGCTGGCGCGCGGGCGGCATGCTGGCGGCGGTGGCGTCGATCTTCATCACGCCGTGGAATCTGTTCAACAACCCGGCCGTGATCCACTACACGCTCGATGTACTCGGCAGCTTCATCGGACCTTTGTACGGCGTCCTGATCGTCGACTACTACCTCGTGAAGCGTCAGAAGATCGTGCTCGACGATCTGTACACGGTCGCGCCCAGTGGCTCGTACTGGTATCGCAACGGCGTGAACTATCGCGCGGTGGCGGCGCTGCTGCCGGCTGCACTGATCGCCGTACTGTGCGTGATGGTGCCGGGGCTCGACGGCATGGCGAACTTCTCGTGGTTCATCGGCGCGGGACTGGCCGCGCTGTTCTATCGCGCGCTTGCTCGCTAGGCATCGCCGGTCCGGGCCGCCGAGGCGATGGATTCGCCGGACGGCGCGGCACGGCAAGCGCAACGGTAGTAGCAACACCAACGCCAACGCAACACGAGCGCGGCACAAGCAACAGGAGTCGATATGCGCATCAAACTGATCAACCCGAACACGACCCAGCGGATGACCGACGCGATGGGCCGTTGCGCGCGCGAGGTCGCCGCGCCGGGCACCGAGGTGATCGCGGTCAGCCCGACGATGGGGCCGCCGTCGATCGAAGGCTATTACGACGAGGCGCTCGCCACGCCGGGTCTGCTCGCCGAGGTGATGGCCGGCGAGCGCGAAGGCTGCGACGGCTACGTGATCGCCTGCTTCGGCGATCCCGGCCTGTACGCCGCGCGCGAACTGGCGCGCGGCCCGGTGATCGGCATCGCGGAGGCGGCGATGCACGCGGCGAGCGTACTCGCGCCGGGCTTCTCGGTCGTCACGACGCTCGCGCGGACCTGCGGAATGGCATGGCATCTCGCGGAGCGTTACGGGATGAAACGTTTCTGCCGCAACGTGCGCGCCACCGACGTCGCCGTGCTCGATCTCGACAAGCCGGGCTCGGCGGCGCGCCGCATCATCCTCGACGAGTGCCGCCGCGCGCTCGAGGAAGACGGCTCGGACGCGATCGTGCTGGGCTGTGCGGGCATGGCCGAACTGTGCGCGGAAATCGAGGACGCGCTGGGCGCGCCGGTGATCGAGGGCGTGACGGCCGCGGTGAAATGGACCGAGGCGCTGATCGCGCTGCGTCTCGCGACGGCCAAGCGCGGCGACTACGCGCGACCGCTCGCGAAACGCTACGACGGCGCGCTGCAGGCGTTCAGCCCGGGCGTCGACGTAGCCGGTCCGGCGCTGCCGCGCGGAGCGCCCGCCGGTGCCTCGGCGAATCGGGAGGAGAGCGCGCAAGCCCTTGATTTACTGCGGGTAAACACGGTCAAACCGGGCCCGCACATACATTCAGTCTGACACGCACTATCTGCCCGGGTGTATGGGCGCACCCGGGCGTTTTCGCTACACTGGTCCCACTCTGCGCTGGCCCCCGCGACACGCTGTTCCGCCGCACTCCGGCGCTGCAACCACGCCACCTCCCACGCGAAGTTTACGTACCGTCACCACGCATTCGTCAAACCATGTCACTCGACCCGAACTACCCACGCGATCTGATCGGCTACGGCCGCCACCCGGTGCAGGCGAACTGGCCGGGTCAAGCGCGTGTTGCAGTGCAATTCGTTCTGAATTACGAGGAAGGCGGTGAAAACTGCGTGTTGCACGGCGACCCGGGCTCGGAGCAGTTCCTCTCGGAGATCGTCGGCGCCGCGGCCTACCCGGCGCGCCACATGAGCATGGAGTCGATCTACGAATACGGCTCGCGCGCAGGCGTCTGGCGCATTCTGCGCGAATTCGAGAAGCGCGGCCTGCCGCTTACGGTGTTCGGCGTCGGCATGGCGATCGAACGGCATCCGGAAGTCGCGCGCGCGTTCGTCGAGCTGGGTCATGAAATCGCCTGCCACGGTTATCGCTGGATTCACTATCAGGACGCGTCGCCGGAGAAGGAAGCCGAGCACATGCGCCTCGGCATGGAAGCGATCGAGCGCGTGACTGGCGAGCGTCCGCTCGGCTGGTACACCGGCCGCGACAGTCCCAACACGCGCCGTCTCGTCGCCGAATACGGCGGCTTCCTGTACGACTCGGACAACTATGGCGACGATCTGCCGTTCTGGCAGGACGTCGAAATCACCGGCGGCGCGAATGTGCCGCAACTGATCCTGCCGTACACGCTCGACACCAACGACATGCGTTTCGCGAGCCCGCAAGGCTTCAACACGGCGGACCACTTCTTCACGTACCTGCGCGACGCATTCGACGTGCTGTACGAAGAAGGCGACGAAGCGCCGAAGATGCTGTCCATCGGCATGCACTGCCGTCTGCTCGGACGCCCTGGGCGTTTCCGCGCACTGCAACGTTTCCTCGATCACATCGAAAAGCACGATCGCGTGTGGGTGACGCGGCGCGTCGATATTGCGCGCCACTGGCGCGAACATCACCCTTACCAACAAAACCACCGCGGGGCTGCGGCATGAAGGCGATGCAATACACTCTGGACCAACTCAACAGCACCTCGGCCGACGCGTTCGTCGCAGCGCTGTCCGGCATTTTCGAGCATTCGCCGTGGGTCGCGGAAATCGCCGCGCAACAACGGCCGTTCGGCAGCATCGACGAGTTGCATCGCAAGATGTCGGCGATCGTCGAGAACGCCGGCGAAGAGAAGCAACTGGCGTTGATCAACGCCCACCCGGAGCTCGCCGGCAAAGCAGCAGTGCGCGGCGAGCTGACCGCGGAATCGACCCGCGAGCAAAGCGGCGCGGGCCTGTCGCAATGCACGCAGGAAGAGTTCGACAAGCTGCTCGCGTTGAACAGCGCGTATCGCGAGAAGTTCGGCTTCCCGTTCATCCTGGCGGTGCGCGGCTATGACCGCCACGGCATCATCGCGAACTTCGAGGCGCGCGTGAACAACAGCCGCGCCGACGAACTGCGCGCCAGTCTCGATCAGATCTACCGCATCGCACGTTTCCGGCTCGACGACCTGATCGACGCCTGACGAGGCACGTCTCGCGTCGCGGACCCGGTCCGGAACGTTTTTTCAGCACTAACAAACATTAAGGAAGACAAAGATGGCACTCCCGATTCTCGACCCCAATGCACCGGAATTCACGCGTCGTTTCGTGAATCTGGCGGACCCGCGTCTGGGCGCGCAGGCGCTCGAGACCAGCGACGATTTCTTCGCACCGAAGGAGCGCATGCTGAATCCGGAGCCGGCCGTCTTCATCCCGGGCAAATACGACGATCACGGCAAGTGGATGGACGGCTGGGAAACCCGCCGCAAGCGCGCCAACGGTTACGACTGGTGCGTCATCAAGCTGGCACGCCCGGGCGTGATCAAGGGTCTCGACCTCGACACCAGCCACTTCACCGGCAACTTCCCGCCGGCGGCGTCGGTGGAAGCCGCGCGCGTGGTGGACGGCGCACCGAACCAGTCGACCCAATGGACCGAAATCGTTCCCTCGACCACGTTGCAGGGCAATAGCCATCACTATCACGAAGTCAGCGACACGAACGCCTACACGCACCTGCGCGTGAACATCTATCCGGACGGCGGCATCGCGCGTCTGCGTGTGTATGGTCAGCCGCAGGTGGACTGGGCCGGCGCGAGCCGCACCGAGCAGTTCGATCTGGCCGCGATGGAAAACGGCGCGTATCTGGTCGCGGCGAACAATCAGCACTTCGGCGCAGCGTCGACGATCCTGATGCCGGGTCGTGGCGTGAACATGGGCGACGGCTGGGAAACGCGCCGCCGTCGCGAGCCGGGTAACGACTGGGCGATCGTCGCGCTGGCACAGCCGGGCGTGATCAAGAAGATCGAAGTCGATACCGCGCACTTCAAGGGCAACTTCCCGGATCGCTGCTCGATCCAGGCAGCCTACGTGACGGGCGGCACGGACAGCTCGCTGATCACGCAGGCCATGTTCTGGCCGGTGCTGCTGGGCGAACAGAAGCTGAAGATGGACAACCAGCATTACTTCGAAAGCGAAATCGCGGCATTGGGCCCGGTCACGCACGTGCGCTTCAACATCATTCCGGACGGCGGCGTGTCGCGTCTGCGTCTGTGGGGCACGCTCGCATCATGAAAACGCTCGCGATCGAACCGCTGACGAAGGAAGCGTTCGCCGCGTTCGGCGACGTGGTCGAACTCGAAGGCGCGAAGCAGATTCCGATCAACCTCGGCACGACGATCCGCTATCACGATCTCGCGAAAGTGGATGTCACCGACGAGAGCGGCCGTACGCTCGTGAACCTGTTTCGCGGTCAGCCGCGTACGCTGCCGTTCGAAGTGAAGATGCTCGAACGTCATCCGCTCGGCAGCCAGGCCTTCGTGCCGCTGAACGACAAGCCGTATCTGGTCGTGGTGGCGCCGGCGGGCGAGCTGGACGCATCGAAGATCCGCGCGTTCGTGACGAGCGGGTGGCAGGGCGTCAACTACGCGAAGGGCGTTTGGCATCATCCGCTGATCGCGCTGGGCGACGTGAGCGACTTCATCGTCGTCGATCGCGGCGGGGATGGTCTGAACCTCAACGAGCAGGATCTGGCCGAGTCGCTGTGGCTCACGGAAGAGGCGTTGAGCGCAGTGGCGGTTTGAGGTTGTTTTCCGGCGGGTTCCAGTAACCCGTCCGGTGCAGGAAAGAAAGCCCACGGCGGAGACGCCGTGGGCTTTTTGCTTTTGGGCGGGGCGGAGCGGGGCGCATCGCAGCGGAACGCAGGAACGCAGGAACGCAGGAACGCAGGAACGCAGGAACGCAGGAACGCAGGAACGCAGGAATACAGGAACACAGGAACACAGGAACACAGGAACACAGGAACACAGGAACACAGGAACGCGGGAACGCGGGAACGCGGGAACGCGGGAACGCGGGAGCGCGTGCCGATGGCGGAGCGCGAGGTTGCGGCGTTTGTTGATACGGCCCGTTCGCGTCTTCGGGCTTTCTTGTGAGCGCGTCATTCTGGTTCGCACGTTTCGCGTCGTACCGTCGCGCGCCTTGCCGTTCCGCGTCCGGACCTTGCTGTTCGGCGTGGGGTCTTAAGCGTCGCCCACTGAGCCTGTACGCGACGGCAGGTCGAAGAACGTGCTCTCGCAGGAAATGAGGCTTCAGCTTCAGCCGCTTCCAGGCCGATTCGATATCGCGCAAAACCCGCCAAGCAAAACCCTTCACGAAAAAAAGCGGGCTTCCCGCTCACGCGAAAAGCCCGCTTCATGTCCTGCCAACTTCACCAACACCGGGCGCGAGGCCCGGCCACATCACTTATCACTTACTTCGTCGCACCACCTTCAAACCACGCGGCGATCTTCGTACGCTCGTCGTCGGTCATGTGCGTGACGTTGCCCAGCGGCATCGCCTTGAGCGTCACAGCCTGCTGATAGATGCGCTGCGCGTTCTGCGAGATTTCATCCGGCGTATCCAGCAGCACGCCGGCCGGGGCGCTGCCCATCATCGTCGGATGCGCGGAGTGGCACGCCGCGCAGCGTTGCTGCAGAATCGGCGCGATGTCGGCGACCTTCACGGTCGGCGCGTTCGCGGCTTGCGCTTGCGGCACGATCGGCTTGGGCATCGTCCAGAAGAGGGCGGAGAACATCAGCACGATACCGATCAGCGGCAGATACCACAGCACCTGACCACGGTGACGCATCACGAAGAACTGACGGATCAGCGCGCCGGCCAGCATGATGATCAGCAGCACGGCCCAGTTGTACTGGTTCGTGTAGGTCATCGCGTAGTGGTTCGACAGCATCGCGAACACCACCGGCAACGTGAAGTACGTGTTGTGCACCGAGCGTTGCTTGCCGCGCTTGCCGTAGATCGGGTTCGGCGTGTCGCCCTTGAGCATCGCGTCGACCATCTTGCGCTGACCCGGGATGATCACGAAGAACACGTTGGCCGACATGATCGTCGCCAGCATCGCGCCCATGATCAGGTACGCCGCGCGGCCCGCGAAGATGTGGCAGGCGAGCCATGCCGCGATCAGCACGTACACGCCGACGCAGATACCCAGCACCTTGTCCTTGTTGCCGAGAATGCGGCACAGCGAGTCGTACACGATCCAGCCGGCGGCGAGGAAGCCCAGCGCCGAAGCGACCGCGACCACCGGGCCCATGTCCAGCACGTTCTTGTCGATCAGGTACGTGGACGGCGAGAACAGATACAGCACCGTGAACAGACCCGCGCCCGACAGCCACGTGGTGTACGACGGCCACTTCGACCAGTGCAGGTCTTCCGGCATTTCCGGCGGCGCGACGGTGTACTTCTGCATGTTGTAGAAGCCGCCGCCGTGCACGTGCCACAACTCGCCGAACACACCGCGCTTGCGCTGGTTCGGATCGGTCGGCGGCGTCAGGCTGTTGTCGAGCGCGACGAAATAGAACGATTCGCCGATCCAGGCGATCGCGGCAATGACGTGAAACCAGCGAATCGCCAGATTCAACCAGTCGGTGATAAAGCCTTCCATGAACTCCTCCACTTCTGATTCGTTGTACGCGCCGCGACGTTGGTGCCTTGGGAGACCCGGTTAAGGGTTCGTCGGCGAATCGAACGTCGCGGCGCAAACTGCGGGGATGAAAGATGCAATGCGCTCAGTTCGCACGGCATCGTTTAATGATGTCTCTTCGACTTCAACTTCAGCTTCGGGTCGGGGCGGGGCGGGTCGAGCCGCATGCGTCCAAATGCGTTTCGCGGGTGCTTGCCGGAAGGGCGATGCAATCTCGCCGGCAGGCATCTGCGCAATGCAATCGGGCGCGTGCGTCACGCGGCTCGAACCCGACCCCGACCGTGTCTCTCCAGGTATCGAGGCAGAACCGCTTAGCTGCCCCGATACGTGCTGTACGACCACGGCGACACCAGCAGCGGCACGTGATAGTGCGCGCCGGCATCGGCTACGCCGAAGCGCAGCACGACACGGTCGACGAAACGCGGCTCCGGCACCTTGGTGCCGATCGACGCGAAGTAATCGCCCGCGCCGAATACGAGTTCGTATTCGCCGGGAACGAGCGCTTCGCCTTCGAGCAGCGGCTGGTCGCAGCGGCCGTCGTCATTGGTGAGGGTGGTTTTGAGCGCGCGGCGCGTGTCGCCGGAGAGCGCGAAGAGTTCGACCTTGATGCCCGCGCCGGGACGGCCGTTCGCGGTGTCGAGCACGTGGGTAGTGAGCTTTCCCATTCGCAATTTTCCTTGTGTGTTTGCGAGGTTTCGGCGGCAGCCCGATCCAGATACGTTTGCGGCGGATCGAGGCTCCACGTCAGTGGCTACATACCCGTCGGCGAATTGAAGCGAGCGCCGTGGCAGCCATTGTAAAAAGGTTGTTCCGTTCAGGACGCACGAGATAGGAAAGATAATACCTGGCGCATGACAGACAGCCTGCTGAAAGCCGCGGCGACGCACGTCGCTGGCCGATTGCAGGACGTGCGATGCACCAGCGGATCGTACCGGGGCCAAAAAAGGCCCACTATATCGGGAGGCTGAAACTGGTTATCGCTGTGGCGCGAGTTGTCAGTATTATTTTGACCGTCGAAGGTTACACCCGTGCGCCGCGGCCCGTCACAGCCGGATCCGGCAGGGCAGGCGGCGCACCCCGGAACACTGTCCGATGGACGAGGTTGCGGAGAAGTCCTCCGTGAGGAGGCACCCCGAAGACGGCGTATTACGCTGGGTAACCGGGCCAACGGCGTTCGACGGGACGCGGCGGCACGGTATCAGTGTGCCGTCACATCGCGTTCGGACGACTTTGCACGGAAGCATTAAAGCGGAGAATCGAATGACGATGGAACAAGCGGCTGCCAAGCCGAAGAAAACGATGCTGGTCAAGCACGCGGACGTGCTGGTGACGATGGACGGCGCCCGGCGCGAACTGCGCGACGGCGGCCTGTATATCGAGGACAACCGCATCGTCGCGGTCGGACCGACGGCCGAGCTGCCGCAAACGGCCGACGAAGTGCTGGACATGCGCGGGCATCTGGTGATTCCGGGGCTCGTGAACACGCACCATCACATGTATCAAAGCCTGACGCGCGCGATTCCCGCCGCGCAGAACGCCGAACTGTTCGGCTGGCTGACCAACCTCTACAAGGTGTGGGCGAACCTCACGCCGGAAATGATCGAAGTCTCGACGCTGACGGCGATGGCGGAGTTGCTGCTGTCCGGCTGCACGACCTCGAGCGATCACCTGTACATCTACCCGAACGGCAGCCGTCTGGACGACAGCATCGCCGCGGCACGCCGCATCGGCATGCGTTTTCACGCGGCGCGCGGCAGCATGAGCGTGGGGCAGAAAGACGGCGGTCTGCCGCCGGATTCGGTGGTCGAGCGCGAGTCGGACATTCTGAAGGACACGCAGCGCCTGATCGAGACGTATCACGACGAAGGGCGTTACGCGATGCTGCGCGTGGTCGTCGCGCCGTGCTCGCCGTTCTCCGTGAGCCGCGATCTGATGCGCGAATCGGCGGTGATGGCGCGCCAGTACGGCGTGTCGCTGCATACGCACCTGGCGGAAAACGTCAACGACATCGCCTACAGCCGCGAAAAGTTCGGCATGACGCCGGCGGAGTATGCGGAAGATCTCGGCTGGGTCGGTCATGACGTATGGCACGCGCACTGCGTGCAACTCGACGACGCGGGCATCGAACTGTTCGCGCGGACCGGCACCGGCGTCGCGCATTGCCCGTGTTCGAACATGCGGCTCGCGTCGGGCATCGCGCCGGTCAAGCGCATGCGTCTCGCCGGCGTGCCGGTCGGGCTCGGCGTGGATGGCTCGGCATCGAACGACGGCGCGCAGATGGTCGCGGAAGTGCGTCAGGCGTTGCTGTTGCAGCGGGTCGGTTTTGGCCCGGACGCGATGACCGCGCGTGAAGCGCTCGAAATCGCGACGCTCGGCGGCGCGAAGGTGCTCAATCGCGACGACATCGGCGCGCTGGCGCCGGGCATGGCGGCGGACTTCGTGTCGTTCGATCTGCGTCAGCCGCTGTTCGCGGGTGCGTTGCATGACCCGGTCGCGGCGCTGGTGTTCTGCGCACCGTCGCAGGTGAGCTACAGCGTGATCGGCGGCAGGGTGGTCGTGAAGGACGGGCAGTTGGCGACGCTGGAACTCGGACCGGTCATCGAACAGCACAACCGGCTGGCGAAGACGCTTTACGAGGCAGCGGCGTAAGCAGGAGCGAACTGCGGAGGAACGAAACCGCGGGAGGAGTGAACCCGCGGGGAAAACCGCAGGGAAGAAGCGAGGTTTCCGGCGGCCGCCATGCAACGGCTGCCGATAACCCGCTCAAGCTGAAGATACAAAGCTGACGATTTGAAGCGCGCGGCAGAACCGCGTGACCAACGCTTAAGGCTTGTCGATCAGGGTCTTGGTCGCTTCGGCGACCAGACTGCGCAGCCAGCGCACTTCGTCGGAGTAATGCACGCGCTCGTGCCACAGCTGGTAGTACTGCATCGGCGGGAAATCGAGCGGCGCGGGCACCACGGTAAGCGGCAGGAACTTCGCGTAGTAGTCGGCAAACAGGCGCGTCGTCGTGAAGATCAGATCCGACTTGATCAGCACGTACGGCGCCAGATTGAAGTACGGCAGGGTCACGACGACATGACGCTTGAGTCGTTCGCGCGCGAGATGCACGTCGATCGCGCCGCGTTGGCCCACCGAATACGGAGTCGGCGCAAGATGCGGTGCATTCAGGTACTGGTCCAGCGTCAACCCGCCGCGCTTGGCGAACGGATGCGTATTGCTCATCAGGCAGACGATCTGGTCGACGAACAGGTTCGACAGGTGCAGCTGCTCCGGCGGTTCCGGCCAGTTGCCGACCACGATGTCGAGCTTGCCGTCTTCGAGCGCGAGCTCGTAGTCGAACGCCGGCCCGAGCGAATGAAACTCGAGCGTCGCGTTCGGCGCCGCCTGGCGGAAGCGTTCCACCACCGTCGGCACGAACAGCACGTTCAGGTAGTCCGGGCAGCCGATCCGGTAGCAACGGATCGAGGTCGCCGGATCGAAATTGTGCTGCTGGAACTTGATGCGTTCGATTTCGCGCAGCGCGTTCTGCACCGGTTCGAGCAGGCGCAGGCCGTACTCGGTCGGCACCATGCCGGACTTGCCGCGCACCAGCAGCGGGTCGCCGGTGATGTCGCGCAGACGACGCAGCGCCGCGCTGATGGCAGGTTGCGATTGATTCAGTTTGACGGCCGCGCGCGTGACGCTGCGTTCCATCAACAGGGTATGCAAGACGCGTAATAGATACGTATCGATCGCCTCGCGTTGCTGACTCATGACTTCTCCGAAATATATGTTCTGGCTGATCGAACGGGCGTGGGTTTATATGCGTTTTAATATGAACGCGTGTTCACGTCAAGGGTGGGATACCCGCAGATCGCGCAGCGGCGCGGGTTTGCGGGGAATTTTGGCGGCTCGACTGGGTGAGTCGAATTAGGTATCGTCATCCGGATAAGGTGACGGATCGTTTGCCGGGTAGCAACAAAAGGGCAAAAAAGGCACAAAAAGGCATAAGCGACAGAACAAGGTAGAAGCGGCCGGCAGGCGAACGCACCGGACTGGTAGTGACCGACGTACTACGGAATCACATGAGCGACTCTTTCAATAGCGAAGGCGCCGCCCCGCAGCCGGCAACGAGGCCGGAACAGGCGGCGCCCCGGTTGATGCTTCAGGGCATCACCAAACAGTATCCGGCCGTACGCGCCAACGACGACGTCACGTTGATCGTCGCGCCGGGTGAAATCCATGCCGTGCTCGGCGAGAATGGCGCCGGCAAAAGCACGCTGATGAAAATCATCTACGGGGCGGTGCGGCCCGACGCCGGCGAGATTCGCTGGGAGGGCCAGACGGTCGACATCGCCAGTCCGGCGGCCGCGCGCAAGCTCGGCATCGGCATGGTGTTCCAGCACTTTTCGCTGTTCGAGACGCTCACGGTCGGCGAAAACATCGCGCTCGCGCTGGACGAACCCTTTGATCTGAAGACGCTCTCCAAACGCATTCGCGAGGTTTGCGCCGACTACGGCCTCGACATCGACCCGCAGCGCCACGTGCACAGCCTGACGGTGGGCGAGCGCCAGCGCGTCGAGATCGTGCGCTGCCTGTTGCAGAACCCGCGCCTGTTGATCATGGACGAGCCGACGTCGGTGCTCACGCCGCAAGCGGTCCGCAAGCTGTTCGCGACGCTGCGCCGCCTTGCCGCCGAAGGCTGCAGCATCCTCTACATCAGCCACAAGCTCGACGAGATCCAGGAACTGTGCGACACCGCCACGGTGATGCGCGGCGGCCGCGTGACCGGCCACGTCACGCCGAGGGAGGAGACCCACGCGTCGCTCGCGCAGTTGATGGTCGGCCATTCGCTGCCCGACTACACGCGCCGCGAGCACAACCCGGGCGCCGTGCTGCTCGACGTGAAGGCGTTGTCGGTGGAGAGCGACGATCCGTTCGGCACCTCGCTCGATAACGTGTCGTTCAGCGTGCATGCGGGCGAAATCTTCGGCATTGCCGGCGTGTCGGGCAACGGTCAGGCGGAACTGCTGTCGGCCTTGTCGGGCGAGAAGCGCGGCGTACGCGGCATGAGCGCCGACGCCGTCACGATCTGCGGCAAGCCGGCCGGGCGTCTCGGCGCGGGCGGCCGGCGCGCGCTCGGCTTCGGCTTCGTGCCGGAAGAGCGGCTGGGGCGCGGCGCGGTGCCGGCCATGACGCTGTCGGAGAACGCGCTGCTCACCGCGCATCGTCAGCAGATGGTGAAGTCGGGCTGGATCAAGGCGGGCGCCATGCGCGCGTTCGCCAAACGCTGCATCGACGCGTTCGACGTGCGCTGCGGCGGCGCCGAAGCGCTCGCGCAAAGCCTGTCGGGCGGCAATCTGCAGAAATACATCATGGGCCGCGAGATCCTGCAGGCGCCCAAGGTGCTGGTCGTCGCGCAGCCGACGTGGGGCGTGGACGTCGGTGCGGCGGCGTTTATCCGCCAGCAACTGCTCGATCTGTCGGCGCGCGGCGTGGCGATTCTGGTGATCTCGGAGGAACTGGAGGAATTGTTCGACATCTGCGATCGCATCGCGGTGCTCGCGGGCGGCAGACTGTCGCCGGTGCGCGCCACCGGGGCGACCAATGCCGAGGAAATCGGTCGCTGGATGGCGGGCCTGTTCGGCGGCCGCGAAGGCGCGGCGCCGTCGGCCGAACAGACGGCGCACGCGTGACGCGCGTCGGCATCGGCGGAAATTCGCCGCGCCGTTAGCGCCGCTGAATGACAAGCCGGCCGGCACACCCAGACGACAAAACCCGATAAATCACACGCTACCCATGATGCTTCCGTATCGACTCGAAGCCCGCACCACGCCCTCGCGCACGATGCAGCTCGCCGTCCCGCTGATCGCCGCGCTCCTCACGCTGGCGATCGGTTTTCTGATTTTCAGCCTCGTCGGGCGCGACCCGTTGCAGGCGATGCACGCGTTTTTCATCGAGCCGCTGTCGAGCGTGAACGGCTGGTCGGAGCTGCTGCTGAAGGCTTCGCCGCTGTGCCTGATCGGCCTCGGTCTCGCGATCGGCTATCGCGCGAACGTGTGGAACATCGGCGCGGAAGGGCAGATGCTGCTCGGCGGGATCGCCGCGAGCGGCGTCGCGATCTACTTCGATCAGGCGAGCGGCTGGTGGATCCTGCCGACCATGATGATCGCCGGCGTGCTGGGCGGCATGGTGTGGGCGGCGATTCCCGCGCTGCTCAAGAGCCGCTTCAACACCAACGAGATTCTCGTCAGCCTGATGCTGACTTACGTGGCCACGCAGTTGCTGATCTATCTGGTCAGCGGCCCATGGCGCGATCCGCAGGGGATGAATTTCCCGCTTTCGGAAATGTTCAGCGGCGACGCGCTGTTCCCGACGTTCTCCGGCGACTGGCACTGGAAATGGCTGCGCGGCACGCGCCTGAACGCGTCGGTGTTCATCACGCTGATCGCGATTCCGCTCGTGTGGCTGTTCATGCGCAAGAGCTTCGCGGGCTACCGGATGAACGTCGGCGGTCTGGCGCCGCTCGCCGCGCGCTATGCCGGTTTCTCCGACAAAAAGACCATCTGGACCTCGCTGCTGATCAGCGGCGGCCTCGCAGGTCTGGCCGGCATGGGCGAGATCGCCGGGCCGATCGGCCAGTTGCAGGCGACGTGGTCGCCGGGCTACGGCTTCACCGCGATCATCGTGGTGTTCGTCGGGCGGCTGCATCCGCTGGGAATCGTGCTCGCGAGCCTGCTGATGGCGCTGCTGTATCTCGGCGGCGAGGCGGTGCAGACCTCGATGCAATTGCCGCAGGCGCTGTCCGGCGTGTTCCAGGGCCTGCTGCTGTTCTGCCTGCTGGGCGCCGACCTGTTCGTGAACTACCGCGTGCGGCGCCGCTCCCTGGCCCCGCAGGCTCATTAACCGCTCACCGATCTTCGCCGGACTGTTCATGGATATTCAACAAGCCAGCGCGCTCACCTCGAGCGCCGTCACCGCCGCGATTCCGCTGATGTTCGCGGGCGCGGGCGAACTCGTCGCCGAGAAGTCGGGCGTGCTCAACCTCGGCGTCGAGGGGATGATGCTGATGGGCGCCGTGAGCGGCTACGCGGTCACCGCGATCACCGGCAACCCATGGCTCGGCGTGCTCGCGGCGATCGGCGCCGGGCTCGCGATGTCGCTGCTGTTCGCCTTTCTCACGCTCACCATGCTCGCGAATCAGGTCGCCACGGGGTTGTCGCTGACGATCTTCGGCATCGGGCTGTCGGCGTACGTCGGCAAGCCGTACACGTCGGCCGCGGTGCGCGCGACCATCGACACGTGGACCATTCCCGGCCTCTCGAAGATTCCGGTACTCGGCCCCGCGCTTTTCAGCCTCACGCCGCTCGATTACCTCGCGTTCCTGATGTTCGCGGTGATCGGCTGGTTCCTGTACCGCACGCGCGCCGGCCTCGTGCTGCGCTCGGTCGGCGAGTCGCCGCAGGTCGCGCATTCGGTCGGCTTTCCGGTGGTCGGCGTGCGCTATGGCGCGGTGGCTTTCGGCGGCGGCATGGCGGGGCTCGCGGGCGGCTATTACTCGATCGTCAATCTGCACCTGTGGCAGGAACAGCTCACGTCGGGACGCGGCTGGATCGCGCTGGCGCTGGTGGTGTTCGCGACCTGGCGCCCGGGCCGTCTGCTGATCGGCGCGCTGCTGTTCGGCGCGGTGACCGGTTTGCAGTTCTACGCGCAGGCGATCGGCGTGCCGGTGCCGACGCAGTTTCTCGCGATGCTGCCGTACGTCGCGACCGTCGTCGTGCTGGTGCTGATCTCGCGCAATCCGAACACGATCCGGCTGAACGCGCCGGCGTCGCTGGGCAAACCGTTTTTCTCGGCAGGCTGACCGACCACCCGACCTACCGTTGAGCTTGACTACACGTTCCCATCATTCGATAAACACGACAGGAGAAACCATGAAGAGAAGAAATCTGCTGACCGCTTTCGCGTGGGGCGCGGCGTCGCTCGCACTGGCCGCGCCGCTCGCGCAAAGCGCGCAGGCGGCCGATGCGCCGGGCGTCGCGTTCGTCTACCTCGGCAATCCGGGCGATGCCGGCTGGACCTACGCGCACGACCAGGGGTCGAAGGAAGTGGAAGCGAAGTTCGGCAACAAGATCAAGATCACCCGCATCGAGAACGTGCCGGAATCGGCCGACTCCGAGCGCGTGTTCCGCGATCTGGCGAACAAGGGCAACAAGATCATCATCGGCTCGAGCTTCGGCTATCAGGATTTCGAACTGAAGGTCGCGAAAGACTTCCCGGACACCGTGTTCCTGCACGCGACCGGCTACAAGAAGGCGCCGAACTTCGGCACCTACGACGTGCGCATGTATCAGGGCGCGTATCTCGCGGGCGTCGCCGCGGGCTACGTGACGAAGACCAACACGCTCGGCTTCGTCGCGTCGGTGCCGATTCCGGAAGTGATCCGCAACATCAACGCGTACACGCTCGGCGCGCGGTCGGTGAATCCGAAGGTGCATACGAAGGTCATCTGGATCAACAGCTGGTTCGATCCGGGCAAGGAAAAGCAGGCGGCCGAAACGCTGATCGGCCAGGGCGCCGACGTGCTGCTGCAGAACACCGATTCGAGCGCGACGCTCGCGACCGCGTCGGAGAAACACGTGCACGCGTTCGGCTGGGATTCGGACATGAAGAAGTTCGGTCCTGACGCCCATCTCGGTTCGGTGGTCGCGCACTGGGGCGTGTATTACAACGCGGCGATCCAGCAGGTGCTCGACGGCAAGTGGAAGAGCGACCCGGTGTGGTGGGGCATTCCGCAGAAGGCCGTCAATCTGGAGGATCTGAACACCGGCGCGATTTCCGCCGATGCGCAGAAGCAGGTCGCGGCCAAACGCGATCAGCTCGCCGGCGGCAAGTGGGACGTGTTCACCGGGCCGATCAAGGACCAGTCGGGCACGGTGAAGGTGCCGGACGGCAAGACGCTGACCGATCCGGAACTGCAACGCCTGAACTGGTACGTGGAAGGCGTGGACGGGTCGCTGCCGAAGTAAGCGGGCGGTTCTGGCTGGGGTTGTTCGAGGAAGCTGCGTCCGGGCCGGACGCAGCTTTTTTTATGCGCGTCGATCGTGCGCCGATCGACCGTCAAGCGTACGTCGATCGTGCGTCAAACATCGTGCGTCAGTCGATCCGCAAGCCGACCTTGATCGTCACCTGCCAGTACGCGACCTTGTCGTTTTCGATCTGCCCGCGCGTTTCCGTCACTTCGAACCAGTGCAGATGGCGCAGCGTTTTCGCTGCCTTGGCGATGGCGGTGCTGATCGCATCGTCGATGGATTTTGTGGACGAGCCGGTCAGTTCGATCTGCTTGTAGACGTGTTCGGACATGGACTGCCTCCGTTTTCGTTCGGTTGGTGTTCAAAAAGTATAGGCAACGGGTTCCGCGCGGCAGGCGGCTTTTGCTGCCCGCGCCGGTCGCCGCGAACGCGCGTGCTCGCTGCGCGAACGAGTCATGCCGCACATCGCATGCCCGATATCCGTCGATGACGCGCGGCCGCTATCATGTCCGCGCAACTTAATCCGACAGCCGACGAGGTTCGAACGTGGAAATTGGTTTTTGCGGTCCCGGTCTGATGGGCGCGCCGATGATCCGGCATTTGCTGCGCGCGGGACATACCGTGCATGTATGGAATCGCACGCGGGCCAAGGCGGAAGCCTTGATCGCCGACGGCGCGAACGTGGTCGACACGCCGCGCGAGCTGGCCGCGCGCTGCGAAGCGGTACTGCTGTGCGTCGCGGACGCGGCGGCGGTGGAGGAGACGGTGTTCGGCGCGCAAGGCCTGCTGAGCGGCGCGGCAGAGGGTTCGGGCGATGCGCCGGGCCGGGTGCGCTGGATCGTCGATCACTCCAGCATTCCGCCGGCGGCCACGCGCGAGTTTGCGCGGCGGGCAGCGCGCATCGGCTGGATCGACGCGCCGGTATCGGGCGGCGTGGCGGGCGCGAGCGCCGGCACGCTGGCGATCATGGCGGGCGGCACGCCGGCCGATGTCGAAGCGCTCAGGCCGCTGCTCGACGCTTATTCGTCCCGCGTGACTCATATGGGCGATGTCGGCGCCGGGCAGACCACCAAACTCTGCAACCAGACCATCGTCACCGCGACGGTCGCGGCGATCGCCGAGGCGGTGAGCCTCGCGCAGCGCAGCGGCATCGACGCCGCCAGGCTGACCGAAGGGCTCGCGGGCGGCTGGGCCGATTCGGTGCTGCTGCAGATTTTCGTGCCGCGCATGACGCAGGGCGGTCTCGCGCCGATCGGCGCCTTGCGCACCTTTCAGAAAGATGTCGACACCGTGGCCGCCACCGCCTATGAGACCGGCACGCCGATGCCGGTGTCGTCGACGGTGCAGCAGCTGCTGCGGCTCGGCGCGGCGATGGGGCTCGCCGAGGCCGACCTGTCGGGCTTCATCGACGTGCTGCAGACGCCGCGCGGCGTCCGGAGCCAGTAGCGCGGCGCGCGTGCGGGTCGAATTCGCGATAACCTGCTAAAATATTGGGTTTTTCGCCGATATATCATTCAAAGGGACGCGCCGTGCTGTCTACCGCCAATATCACCATGCAATTCGGGCCGAAGCCCCTCTTCGAGAACATCTCGGTCAAGTTCGGGGGCGGGAACCGCTATGGCCTGATCGGCGCGAACGGGTGCGGCAAGTCCACCTTCATGAAGATTCTGGGTTCCGATCTGGAACCGAGTTCGGGCAACGTGATGCTCGAGCCGAACATCCGCCTCGGCAAGCTGCGCCAGGATCAGTTCGCGTACGAAGACGTGCGCGTGCTGGACGTCGTGATGATGGGCCACGCCGAAATGTGGGCCGCCATGACCGAGCGCGACGCGATCTACGCGAACCCCGACGCGACCGACGACGACTACATGCACGCCGCCGAACTCGAAGCCAAGTTCGCCGAGTACGACGGCTACACCGCCGAAGCGCGTGCGGGCGAATTGCTGCTCGGCATCGGCATCGCGATCGAAGACCACAACGGCCCGATGAGCAACGTGGCGCCGGGCTGGAAACTGCGCGTGCTGCTCGCGCAGGCGCTGTTCTCGAAGCCGGACGTGCTGCTGCTGGACGAACCGACCAACAACCTGGACATCAACTCGATCCGTTGGCTGGAAGACGTGCTCAACCAGTACAACTCGACGATGATCATCATCTCGCACGATCGCCACTTTCTGAACCAGGTGTGCACGCACATGGCCGACATGGACTTCGGCACGCTGAAGGTCTATCCGGGCAATTACGACGACTACATGCTGGCCAGCACGCAGGCGCGCGAGCGTCAGCAGAACGCCAACGCGAAGGCGAAGGAACGCGTCGCCGATCTGCAGGACTTCGTGCGCCGCTTCTCGGCGAACAAGTCGAAGGCGCGTCAGGCGACCAGCCGTCTGAAGATGATCGACAAGATCAAGATCGAGGAATTCAAGCCGTCGTCGCGGCAGAACCCGTTCATCCGCTTCGAGTACGAGAAGAAGCTGCACAACATCGCGGTGGTCGCGGAGAAGATTTCGAAGAAGTACGAGCGCTCGATCTTCAACGACTTCAGCATCAGCGTGCAGCCGGGCGAGCGTATCGCGATCATCGGCGAGAACGGCGCGGGCAAGACCACGCTGCTGCGCTCGCTGCTCGGCGCGCTGACGCTCGATCACGGCACGGTGAAGTGGGCGGAGAACGCGAACGTCGGCTACATGCCGCAGGATACCTACGAAGAGTTTCCGAACGACGTCACGCTGATGGACTGGATCGACGGTTATCGTCAGGAAGGCGACGACGAGCAGATGGTGCGCGGCACGCTGGGCCGTCTGCTGTTCAATGCGGACGACATCCGCAAGTCGGTCAAGGTGCTGTCGGGCGGCGAGAAGGGCCGCATGATCTGGGGCAAGCTGATGCTGGGCCGCCACAACGTGCTGCTGATGGACGAGCCGACCAACCACATGGATATGGAGTCGATCGAATCGCTGCAGATCGCGCTCGACAAGTTCGAAGGCACACTGATTTTCGTGTCGCATGACCGCGAGTTTGTCAGCGGGCTGGCGAACCGGATTATCGAAGTGAAGACGAACGGTTCGTTGAACGACTTTGGTGGGAATTATGAGGACTTCCTGACGAGTCAGGGAGTGCAGTAAGCGGGTATGCGATTTCCGCCTCGGTGAAGGCAGGCGGGATCGTTTGAATTTTGGGGCTGCTTTTTGCAGCCTCTTTTTCTCATCTCGCGAACGCCGCGTTTGACCCCCATCAAATTGCCACGGCGACCATCTAAATCACCCACGCGCCGCTTGACCTGCAACAACCCCCATCAAGCCCGGCCGCCCATGATCCCGAGTTCGACAATCCTCTCTCGAACTCGCCATGTTCACCTCACATTCCTTCCCACCGCTAGTCATCCGTGGCCGCCCGTTACTGCCGATCGTCCAGGGCGGCATGGGCGTCGGCATTTCCGCGCATCGGCTGGCCGGTAGCGTCGCGCGTGAAGGGGCGATGGGCACCATCGCGAGCACCGACTTGCGGCATCATCATCGCGACCTGCTCGAGCAGTGCGGCGAGTCACCCGGCCGGACCACCCTGGAACGCGCGAATCTCACCGCGCTGGCCCGCGAAATCCACGCCGCCAAAGCGCTCGCCGAAGGCCGCGGAATGATCGCCGTCAACGTGATGCGCGCCGTCAACGCACAGGCCGATTACGTGCGCACCGCCTGCGAAAATGGCGCGGACGCGATCGTGATGGGCGCGGGCCTGCCGCTCGATCTACCCGACATGACGCAAGGCCATGACATCGCGCTGATTCCGATTCTGTCGGACAGCCGCGGCGTCGCGTTGATCCTGAAGAAGTGGATGAAGAAGGGGCGTCTGCCCGACGCGGTGGTGATCGAACATCCCGCGCACGCGGGCGGCCATCTCGGCGTCAACGATGTCGCCGGCATGCACGACGCGCGCTTCGACTTCCGCCGCATTCTCGACGAACTCGACGCGATGTTCGCGTCGCTCGGTCTGCAACGCAAGGACGTGCCGCTGATTCTCGCGGGCGGCATCAACAGCCACGACAAGGTGCGCGAGCTGCTGCAAGCCGGCGCGAGCGGCGTGCAGCTCGGTACGCCGTTCGCCGTCACCGAGGAAGGCGACGCGCATCCGAACTTCAAGCGCGTACTCGCCGAGGCGACGCCCGACGACATCGTCGAATTCGTCAGCGTGACGGGCTTGCCCGCGCGCGCGGTGAAAACGCCATGGCTGATGCGCTATCTGCGTCACGAAAACAAGATCCGCGACAAACTCGGCGCGCTCAAGCACGCGTGCCCGACCGCGCTCGAATGCCTGAGCGCGTGCGGCTGGCGCGACGGCATCGAGAAGTTCGGCCATTTCTGCATCGACACGCGCCTTGCCGCGGCCCTGCGCGGCGATGTCGCGAACGGTCTGTTCTTCCGCGGCCGCGAGGCGTTGCCCTTCGGCACCGCGATTCGCAGCGTGCACGACCTCATCGAGCTGTTGCTGACCGGCGCGACGCGACCCGCTGTCGCAGGGCGCTGGGCGTTTTCCCTCGGTTGATGCGTATCAACGCATCGGCCAGGGAGAACTTCGACAATCCCCGCATGCAAACAACATCGGGGAAGCAGATGAAGCTCTCACTCAGAAACGGTATCCGCACCGTCGCGTTCGCGGCGGGTCTGCTCGGCGCGGGCATGATGGCGACGCAGGCGCACGCGGCCGGCGACGACGCCTTGAACGGCATCCACGCCGGCGACGTGCTGGTGCGTTTGCGCGCGATCAGCATCATGCCGAACGTGGGCACCAGCCAGACGCTGTCGACGCTCAACGTCGGCGTGAACAACGCGATCGTGCCGGAACTGGATCTGACGTACATGATCCGCGACTACCTGGGCGTCGAGTTGATTCTCGGCACGTCGCGGCATCAACTGACGTCGAGTCTCGGCAATCTCGGCGGCGTGAACGTGCTGCCGCCGACGCTGCTGCTGCAATACCACTTCAATCACGCTGGGAAAATCCGGCCGTACGTCGGCGCGGGTCTGAACTACACGCTGTTCTACAACAACGGTCTGAACGCGGGCGGTGCGCCGATTTCGGTGAGCAATCACAGTTTCGGCCCGGCCTTGCAGGCGGGCGTGGACGTGCAGGTGACGAAGTCGCTATTCGTGAACGCGGACATCAAGAAGATCTGGATGCATACCGATGCATCGCTCGGCGGCCAGTCGCTGGGACGGTTGAATATCGACCCGGTGGTAGTGGGTCTGGGCGTGGGGATGCGGTTCTGACCGTCGTGTGAATGTTGCTGGACGGGCGGGAAGGGTGGCACGAGCGCCACGGGCGGGACGTGCCCGATACGGCGTCCGGCGAATCGGGTCCGGCGCGCGAGCCGGACCGAAGCCTAGATCTTGTCGTACTTGAAACGCATCGCCGTGCCCTCTTGCTCGATGCGCACCCACACCGCGCGCTTTTCCTCGTCGCTCAGAAAGACCCAGTTCGAGACTTCGGCGGCGGTGCGGCCGCAGCCTTTGCAGACTTCGTCGAAAAGCGTGGAGCAGACGCCGATGCACGGGCTGTCGGGAAGAGCGTGGAGATTCGAAGCCATCGGAAACCTTGAGCGGAAAAGCGGAGTCCCGCTATGTTAACCGATGCGCGCCCCGTAGCTCGGCGAGGCGCGTGGACCTGGCCGGGGTCCACGTGCGTCTGGCAGCATCCGGCGGCGTTTGTGTCGCGCGCGCCGGCATCGCAACTCAACGCTCACCGCTCACCGCTCACCGCGCGATGCTGTACCCGATCCGCGCCATCCAGTGCTGCCGGTTGTTGTAGTCCAGCAGATCCTCGCCGTAGCCGTTGAAGTACCCGATCAACAGATACCCGCCCCACGCGCTGCCGAGCAGTTTGGCCAGCGGATACGTGAACTGCGTATCGACGCTGCCGTACCAGTGCTTGGTGCCCTTGCGCAGCGTCGTCGCGAGTTGCCAGCCGTCCGGGCTGCCGTATTTGACCAGCAGGTCGACATAGCCGCGGTAATCGGCGATATCCGGATTGTTGCTCGTGCCGAGGTAGTAGTAGATGCGCGGCGACACCGTCAGATGGTTGGCCGTCAGATCGCCGAACTCCCATGTCGGCCGGATGAACGGCAGGTTGATGCTGCGCGAGTCGTTGCCGGCCTTGCCGTTCGATTCGTGCGCGAAACCGGCGGCGAAACCCATCCGCGTGAACCATGAACTCCGCCAGCCGGTGTCCGGCACGTAGTAGAACAGTTGCGGCGAGTAGGTGGTGTCGCGGAACGGGCGCGAATCGGCGGAGAGGTCCCAGATCGACGTCTGCGTGTACGCGAAATACAGGTTGTCGGTGAAGGCCTTCGAGCGCAGATCGTCCGGGATTCGCAGACGGTACTTGAAGCTCAGCTGCAGCCGCGCGTTGGTGTCGCCGTTGTGCCCGGCGGCGAAGTACATCGGCTCGTAGTAGGACACGTGGGCGAGCACGCCGCGTCCGGTGGTGGAGAGCGAATCGCCGGGCGGCGACATCGCGTCGCCGTCCGGGCCGTCGACGCGCGCGGCTGTCGCCGCGGCCTGCGCGGGTGTGCTCGCGTGAGCCTCCGAGCGCTCGGCCTGGGCGATGGCGTCCTGCTGCGGGCCGCGATTGATCGCGACGAGCGCGGGCGATGCATCGAAACCGACCGGATCGATGCGCACCTCGCCGCGTGCCGTTTGCGGCCAGGGCGCGGCGAAATGCACCTTGCGGAACTGGCCGGGTCGCAGATGCAGCGTGTCGGGTACGCCCGGCTCGCGTTGCAGATCGAGCGGCTGCGGCGATTGTTCGGCCGCGCTCAGCGTCACGCGTAACGTGGGGGGCACGGTGACGGTGAGCGGGCTGGCATCGTCGGCGGAATAGAGCAGGGTGATCTGCAGCGGTTCGTTGGCCGCGGCGACGCGCGCCGGCTGCAACATCGCAACGCTCGCGCAGGCCTCGCCGCTCCAGCCGCCCAGGGCGATGAATGCGCACAGCAGGGCGGCGTGCGTGAAGCGCGCGGCACGCGCGGGAATCGAAGCGAGCGGCGGGCGCGCTGCGACTGCCTGGCGGGGCAGCAATCGGTGGATGGCGAGGTGACGCTGAGCGGGCGAAGGAGGGGGAACGAGAGAAGCGAGAGAAGCGAGAGAAGTGCGAGTAGTGCGGGAAGCAACACGGTCGAACGAAACGGGCAGGCGCATGGGCGGGTGTCCAGGTAAGGCGGCAACGTCGACGGGCGAGATAGGCACGGCGTCGGACGGACTGACGGCGAGCGCACCGGCATCGACCGCGCGGGAAAGCGCAGGAGGCCGCGAGCAATGCCGGAGGCGCGCGAAATGATGACGACGGAGACGGCACAAAAACGGCTGCCGCAACCATCCGGCAGCCGCGTCGAAACAAAAGGCACAGCAGAGGCACGACCACGACATGACCACGGCACGACGAGCGCGACCCCATCGCGATCGCTGCACGACAATCCCACGGCTCGCTGCGCGACCCAGGTCGATAAGCACGCTCGCTGGATCCGCAAGCTTGAGAATACTTACAAAATCACTGCATCGCCAGGTAGAGACGACACGCTCGATCCGGCATAGCCAGGCCTCGCCTCACCCGCCGACCGCTAACTGCCACAGCAGCGCGGCATTCAGCACGACGATGAACACGGCGGAGAACCACGCCAGTGCAAGCGGCATGCCGCGAACCCGCCAGCCGCGCATAAGCGTGGCGTCGGACGTATAGCGGATCAGCGGCACGACCGCGAGCGGCAGTTGCAGGCTCAGCACGACCTGGCTCGCCACCAGCAGCTGGTTCGAGCCGTGCGGACCGAACAGGCCGACCGCGACGAGCGCCGGTCCGATCGCCAGCGCGCGGGTCAGCAGCGCGCGTTGCCAGCGTGGCAGGCTGATCTGCAGGAAGCCTTCCATGACCGTTTGCCCCGCCAGCGTGCCGGTGACCGTCGCGCTCAATCCGCACGCGAGCAGCGCCGCCGCGAACAGGATGCCGGCCCAGTGCGTGCCGACGAGCGGCGCGATCAGGCGATGCGCATCGGCGAGATCGGTGACGTCGCGATGGCCGCTGCTGTAGAACACGGCCGCCGCGACGATCAGCAAGGCCGCGTTGATCACGAATGCGAACGCGAGCGAGCCGAAGGTATCGAGATTGACGACGCGCAGCGCGGCGCGGATCTGCGCGTCGCCGCCGTCCGGCGCGTGCTGCTTGACGAGCGCCGAGTGCAGATAGAGGTTGTGCGGCATCACCGTCGCGCCGACGATGCCCGCCGCCAGCCACACCATGCCGGCGTTGCGCAGCAATTCGACGCTCGGCGCGGTGCCGGCCAGCGCGGCATGCCAGTCGGGCCGCGCGAGCGCCACCTGGATCACGAAGCACAGCCCGACGAAGCCGATCAGCGCGGCGATCACCACTTCCAGTTTGCGGCCGCCGTTATGCTGAAGCGCGAGCAGCGCGAAGGTGCAGACCGCCGACATCAGCACGCCCACCGTCAACGACACGCCGAGCAGCAACTGCAGCGCGACCGCGCTGCCGACCACCTCGGCGACGTCGCAGGCGATGATCGCGACCTCGCTGGTCAGCCACAGCAGCAGGGTGCCGCGTGGGCTCGAGCGTTCGCGGCAGATCTGCGCGAGATCGCGCCCGGTGACCACGCCCAGGCGCGACGACAGCCATTGCATCAGCATGCCCATCAGGCTCGCCAGCAGCACGATGCCGAGCAGGCGGTAGCCGTAGCCCGCGCCGGCCCCGAGCGCGGTCGCCCAGTTGCCCGGATCGATATAACCGACGGCGATCAGCGCGCCCGCACCGACGAACGCGAACCAGCGCGCCGGACGCACGGGCCCGCCGCCGGGCAGACGCCGGCGCCGGTGCTCACGCATGGCGGAGGGATGGGTGTTCATGAATGCCCGGGTTCGAGACTGCCTGATCGTGCAAGCCACGTGCCCGCCGCGCCGGCTGCGTGGCGCGGCGGATCGTTGCGTGTCGCGCGCATCGTCATCGTACTGATCGCGCGATGGCGTCGAGAGCTATTGTGCACCGTCGTGCGCGTGACCGTTTACGCGTGCCGCGAGCTTAGCCGGGCGGCATAAAAATCGACTGCATGGTCTATAAAACCGGAATGCGGATCGGGTCGCCGCGCACCGAGGCCGCATGAGTTTGACAACCAGCTGACAGCGCGGCGCGAGTCGGCTTTTTTTCGGGTAGACACGCGCGAATAACCCGCTAAAATTGCGGCCAATTTTCCAGCGGTACGGCTTGCGCTGTACCGTTTGCGCGACAGCCCGGCATTTTTTTTGGTGCGCGCAATAATTAATGGTAGTTTTCGGGTTTTTCAGGGGAGCCGTGCGCGCGTTGCCGCGGCGTGGGTGAGGACGGCCGGCCTGAGCCGGTCAGGATCGGAGAACGGAATGAAAAGACGGGTAGTGGGGCAGGTGGCGGCGCTGGTCTTGTGCGCGACGCCGTGGTTGACGGCCGCTGCGAAAGATACGCAGCTGAACGTGTATAACTGGTCCGATTACATCGCCAAGGACACCATTCCGAACTTCACGAAGCAGACCGGCGTCCAGGTCAAATACGACAACTACGACAGCGACGACACGCTGCAAGCCAAACTGCTCACCGGCAACTCGGGTTACGACATCGTCGTGCCGACCAGCAACTATGCGGGCAAGCAGATCGCGGCCGGCATCTTCGCGCCGCTCGACAAGTCGAAGCTGCCGAACCTCAAATACCTCGACCCGTCGCTGATGGCGCTGGTGGCCGGCGCCGATCCGGGCAACAAGTACACGGTGCCTTGGGCATACGGCACGACCGGCCTCGCGTACAACGTCACCAAGGCCCAGCAGATTCTCGGCAAGAACGTGCCGCTCGATAGCTGGGACGTGCTCTTCAAGCCGGAAAACATTTCGAAGCTGAAGGCCTGCGGCGTGTCCGTGCTCGACGCGCCGGACCAGATGTTCGCCGCCGCGCTGCATTACATCGGCAAGGATCCGATGAGCACGAACCCGGCCGACTATCGCGCCGCGCTCGAGATGATGAAGAAGATCCGCCCGTACATCACGCAGTTCAATTCGTCGGGCTATATCAACGATCTGGTCGGCGGCGACGTGTGCTTCGCGTACGGCTGGTCGGGCGACGTCGTGATCGCCAAGCATCGCGCGGCCGAGGCGAAGAAGCCGTACAAGGTCGAGTACTACATTCCGAAGGGCGGCGCGCCGGTCTGGTTCGACGTGATGGCGATTCCGAAGGACGCGAAGAACAAGGAAGCCGCGCTCGAGTGGATCAACTACATCGAAACGCCGCAGGTGCATGCCGCGATCACCAACGCCGTCTACTACCCGAGCGCCAACCTCGAAGCGCGCAAGTACGTGGACAAGGACGTGGCGAACGATCCGGCCGTCTATCCGCCGCCTGAAGTCATCAAGACCCTGTTCCTGCTGAAGCCGCTGCCGCCGGAAATCCAGCGTCTGCAGACGCGGCTGTGGACCGAGTTCAAGTCCGGCCGCTGATCCGCGGCTCGCGTGAACGGTTAGCGCATCATCAAGAAGCCCTCGGCGTCCACCGGGGGCTTTGTTCGTCAAACGCCGGAGTAAAGCATTGTGATGAGTAGTGAGCAGTCGGGCGCACTGGCGGGAACCGCCGCGCCGTCTTTCAGTTCGAGCGCCGCGACGGATGCCGCCGCGGACCAGTTCGTCCAGATCGTCGATGTCGTCAAGAAGTTCGGCGAGACCGTGGCGGTCAAGGGCGTCAATCTGTCGGTGAAGAAGGGCGAGCTGTTCGCGCTGCTCGGCAGTTCCGGTTGCGGCAAGTCGACGCTGCTGCGCATGCTGGCCGGGCTGGAGAGCATCACCTCGGGCAAGATCCTGATCGACGGCGAGGACCTCGCGCAATTGCCGCCGTATCGCCGGCCGGTCAACATGATGTTCCAGTCGTACGCGCTGTTTCCGCACATGACCGTGGAGGCGAACGTCGCGTTCGGTCTGAAGCAGGAAGGCGTGCCGAAAGCCGAGCTGAAAGACCGCGTGCAGACCGCGCTCGAACTCGTGCAGATGGGCCGCTTCGCGAAGCGCAAGCCGCATCAGCTGTCGGGCGGTCAGCAACAGCGCGTGGCGCTCGCCCGTTCGCTGGTCAAGCGGCCCAAGCTGCTGCTGCTCGACGAGCCGATGTCCGCGCTCGACAAGCAGATCCGTCAGCGCACGCAGATCGAGCTGGTCAACATTCTCGACAAGGTCGGCGTGACCTGCATGATGGTCACGCACGATCAGGAAGAGGCGATGACGATGGCGAGCCGCCTCGCGGTGATGAGCGAGGGCGAGATCGTGCAGCTCGGCACGCCGCATGAAGTGTACGAATTCCCGAACAGCCGTTTTTCGGCGGAGTTCATCGGCTCGACCAATCTGTTCGACGGCAACGTGGTCGAGGACGAACCCGATCACGTGTTCATCGACACGCCGGACCTGCCGTGCCGTCTTTACGTGAGCCACGGCATTACCGGTCCGCTCGGCATGCCGGTGACGATCTCGGTGCGGCCCGAGCGCATCGCGCTGACGCGCAAGCCGCCCGAGGGCGCGTACAACTGGGGCAAGGGCGTCGTCACGAATATCGCGTACATGGGCGGCTATTCGCTCTATCACGTGAAGCTCGACGCAGGCAAAACGGTGATCGCCAACGTGACCAGTCTCGCGCTGACGGAGATCGATACGCCCACGTGGGGCGACGAAGTGTACGTGCGCTGGAGCGCATCGGCCGGTGTGGTGCTGACCTCATGAAACGCTCGCTCCATTCCCTCGCCAACTGGCCGGTGCGGCGCTTCAATCTGACGGGCCGCACCGCCGTGGTGGCCGGGCCGTTCGTCTGGCTGCTGCTGTTTTTCCTCGTGCCGTTCCTGCTGGTCGTGAAGATCAGCTTCGCGGATCTGCAGCTCGGCATTCCGCCGTACACGGAGCTGTCGACATTCGCGGACGGCGCGATACACATCACGCTCGATCTGTCGCATTACGCGTTTCTGCTGACCGACAGCCTGTATTTCGCGACCTATGTGAACTCGGTGGTGGTCGCCGCGATCTCGACGCTGTTGTGCCTGCTGATCGGGTATCCGATGGCGTATTACATCGCGCGATCGAATCCGGCGAGCCGCAATCTGTTGATGATGGCCGTGATGCTGCCGTTCTGGACGTCGTTCCTGATTCGCGTGTACGCGTGGATCGGCATTCTGAAGAACAACGGTTTGCTGAACAACTTCCTGATGTCGATCGGGCTGATTCATTCGCCGATCGAGCTGTATCACACGAACACGGCGGTTTATATCGGCATGGTGTATTCGTACCTGCCGTTTCTGGTGATGCCGCTGTACGCGCATCTGGTGAAGATGGACATGACGCTGCTGGAAGCGGCGTACGACCTCGGTGCGAAGCCGTGGAAGGCGTTCTGGCAGATCACGCTGCCGCTGTCGAAGAACGGGATCATTGCCGGCTGTCTGCTGGTGTTCATTCCGGCGGTGGGCGAGTACGTGATTCCGGAACTGCTTGGCGGCGCGAATACGTTGATGATCGGCCGCGTGATGTGGAATGAGTTCTTCGACAATGCCGACTGGCCGATGGCCTCCGCGGTGACGTGTGCGATGGTGTTGTTGCTGCTGGTGCCGATGGCGTTTTTCCAGTACGCGCAGGCGAAGGCGATGGAGGAAAGGCGCTGATGAAGCCGAACCGGATTTTGCAGTGGATTGCGTTGGGGATCGGGTTTCTGTTTCTGTATATCCCGATCGTCAGCCTGGTGGTGTATTCGTTCAACGAGTCGCAGCTCGTCACGGTGTGGACGCGGTTTTCCACGCGGTGGTATGCGGCGTTGTTGCAGGATGACGAGTTGATCGCGGCGGCGTGGTTGTCGTTGCGGGTGGCGTTGCTGACGGCGTTCGCGTCGGTGATTATCGGCACGTGGGCCGGGTTCGTGCTGGCGCGGATGGGGCGGTTTCGCGGGTTCACGCTTTACACCGGGATGATCAATGCGCCGCTGGTGATTCCCGAGGTGATTCAGGGGATCTCGTTGCTGCTGCTGTTCATCGAGATGGCGAAGTGGCTGGGATGGCCCGCGGGGCGGGGTATCTTCACCATCTGGATCGGGCATGTGATGCTGTGTATTTCTTATGTCGCGATTATTGTGCAGTCGCGGGTTAAGGAGCTGCATCCTTCTCTTGAAGAGGCTGCGCTCGATCTTGGGGCGACGCCGGTTCGGGTGTTTTTCTTCATTACGTTGCCGTTGATTTCGCAGGCGCTGGTTTCGGGGTGGTTGTTGTCGTTTACCTTGTCTATCGATGATCTTGTTTTGTCGGCGTTTTTGTCGGGGCCTGGGTCGACGACGTTGCCGCTGGTTGTTTTTTCCCGGGTCAGGTTGGGGTTGAATCCGGAGATGAATGCGTTGGCTACGTTGTTTATTGCGGTGGTTACTGTTGGGGTGGTGGTTGCGAATTATTTTATGCAGCGGGCTGAGAGGAAGAGGGCGGTGATGGCGGTTTGATGGTTTTTTTTTGTTTGTCTGGGTGATGCTTTTTTTGTGGTTTTTTTCTGGTTATTTGGCCTTTGCTTGTATTGTTAGTGGTCCATTAGTGTTGCCCCTGTGCGGGGCGGCACCTACTTCTCTTTGCCGCGGCAAAGAGAAGCAACCGTATTGGAAGTCAAGCGACGGGTATCGGGTGGGCGGCGGATCACATGTCGATCCGCCGGCGACGTACAGGCGAGCGCATGCCGCACGATCTCCGATCGCGCCTTCGGTAAGAACGCTTGAAGAAGTTCAGATGATCGACGGCCTCCAGTGCGTGTCATGCTGGACCATCGTATTGAGTGTGACGATGAGCTTGCGGATGCACGCCGTGATGGCGACCTTGAACGGCTTGCCCGCCTCGCGTAGCCGGTCATAGAAAGCGCGAATGGTCGGATTGAAGCGCAGCGCGGGCACGCAGGCCATGTAAAGAGCGCGCCGTACGACGGCTCGCCCGCCCTGAATGCGACGCCTGCCGATGTGTTTGCCGCTGTCGCTATTGAACGGAGCGACGCCGGTGAGCGCGGCGATCTCGCGGCGGTTCAGCGAACCCAGTTGCGGCATGAAGGCGATCAGCGTTGCGGCGGCGCCGGGACCGATACCGGGCACGGAGCGCAGCAGATCTTCCTTCTGACGCCACGCGGGAGACGAGCGCAGGAACGAGTCGATATCGTTGTCCGCGATCCTGATCTGCTGCTTGAGCCATTTGATGTGGTCATTCAGGCTTTCGCGGGCGGCGGCGTGGGCGCGCTCAAGACGGGCCTTCTCGGCCACGAGCATGTCCACGAGCTGGGCGCGGCGCAGCAGCAGGGCCTGCAACTGCTCGGTCTGCACATCGGTGAGCGGGCGCACCACGGGCTTGATGACCGCGGCGAAACGGGCGATGGCAAAGGCGTCGATGCGATCGGTCTTGGCCCGCATGCCGGTCGCGCGGGCGAAGTCGCGCACCTGCCGGGGATTCACGGCGACAGCGGGCAGACCCGCCTCGCAGAGGGCTCTGAGCACGGCGAGTTCGAGCTTGCCGGTGGCCTCCATCACGATCAGGGTGGGGTTCAACGCGATGAGACGTTGTACCAGTTGATCGATGGCGGTCTGCTCATTGTCGACACGAAAATGGTCGGTCGTGTCGTGAATGGCGATGTCGAGCGTTGTGCCGCTGACGTCGATGCCGATATAAACGGAAGAAACAGGATTCATCGTGGTACCCATACTTGCAGGAAAATACGAGCTCGAGGCTCCGTCAACTGTTCGGGTTATGAGGATGAAAAGGACAGTCGCTCAAGCTTCTCTGCGTGCTCGAAGCACTGAAGGCAGACGAGCTGACTGTCCCTGTGGCGACAACTGATCGGGTCGTCGTCACAGGAGGGAATATACAAGTAGGCAAGAGAAAGCCGCTCACACCGCTAACTCTTAAGCGGGTCCCCCGCGCAGTATTGTTAGTGGTGCATCTGGAATCCGTGCCCCCGCGCATTTCGCGTTCGTGGCACAGCAGTCATTCTTCGGGCGGCGCTACGCGCGCCCCCGGGTAAATCTAACGCCGCCCTCCGTTTCGGGGCGTACCGCTCCGCCGAGCGCGCAGCGCGAGACGGGATGAATGAGTCCTTTGTCACTAGCGCGGAATGCGCGAGGGCACGGATTCCAGATGGACCACTAACAATACTGTGCGAGGCGCCCGCTTATGAGCTGGCGGTGTGAGCGGCTTTCTCTTGCCTACTTCTCTTTGCCGCGGTGTTTAGACCGGAGACATAGGTAACAGATGTGCGGAGACATGGGTAACACATGATCCGCTCATTCCTGCTGGTTCAGGTTGATGGTTCCGAAGCGGTGATGCGCAAAAAACAGGTCGTAGCAGTTCTCTTCATCGACGCGCGCGCGGATGGCCACGGGCAGGTTCTGCAATGCATTTGATACCTTGAATCGCCGGTTCCTGAAGCGTAGTTCGCCGTTCCACTTCACGCACTGCACGTGATCGTTTTCGCCGTACTCGATTGGCGGCAGGATCTCCGGATAGGCGCGCGGACTCGGTCGATAACGCGTAACCGGGGTCGCCATGTCCAGCGCCTGATGTGGGCGCTGATGGTTGTAGACCGTGCGCCACTCATCGAACGCCTGCTGCGCGCTGGACAGATTCCTGAAGTGGCGTCCGGCGATCACCTCGGCCTTCAGCGTGCGGTGAAACCGCTCCTCCTTGCCGTTGGTCTGCGGATGCGCCACGCGGCTGTGTGACAGGCGCACACCCAGCCGGATGAGCCAGATGGCCAGTTCGGTCAACTGGCCCGGCTGGCTGGGGCTGCCCCACGGCGAACCGTTGTCCGCGTTGATGCGCCGCGGCAGCCCATAGCGGCGGAAGGTGCGCTGCAGATGATGCTGCACGATCCGGGTGTCGGTGCGAATGCAGGCATCGAGCGTCACGTTGTAGCGCGAATGATCGTCCAGCAGGGTCAGGGGCGAACAGTGGCGGCCGTCCTGCAGGTCGAACCAGCCCTTGAAATCCATCTGCCAGAGATCGTTGGGCTGTGCATGCTCGAAGCGCTGCCAGGCCGTGGCGGCCTCGGAGGCAGCCGGGTCGATGAGCCCGTGACGATGCAGGATGTCCGTCACGGTACTCGGGGCCGGCACGTCCCTGTGGCCCAGGTCGCACAGACGCCGGCTGATCTTGCGTCCACCCCAGGCGGGGTGTGCCCGCCGCAGTTCGACTACCTGCTGCTCGACTGACGGTGGCGTGCGCGCCGGATTCTGCAGGGGGCGGCGCGAGTGATCTGTCAGCGCGGCAACGCCGCCCTGCGCGTGGCGCTCAAGCCACTTGTAGCCGGTCTTCGGACTGATGCCAAAGCGCCGGCACAGGTCGCGACGGTTGGCGCCTTCCTGCAAGGCCAGATGGACGAATTCCAGACGCAGATTCATGGTGTCTCTCGGATTCCAGGGCATGACCGGCTCCAGGCGATTCGCTCGCCAAGAGTGTTACCCATGTCTCCGTACACCCGTTACCTATGTCTCCGGTCCATACACCGCGGCAAAGAGAAGTAGGTGCCGCCCCGCACAGGGGCAACGCAAATAGACCAATAAGAATACAAGGAAAGGCCAAAAAACAAACCGTCGCATAGACAAAAAAAACCTAAACCCGATACCCCACCCGAACCCCACCCCAATGCCTCCCGCCAACAAACACCGGCGCGGACGCATCCTTCATCAGCACAAACTCCCCACCCCCCATATCCCGACGATAAGTCTGCAACAAAAACCGCTTGATACTGGAAGCCGCGGCAATCCCCGTCCGGTCGTCGAACATCCGTCGATTCCGGCAATTCGCCATATTCCAGACCACGTCCTCGCGCTGCGGCAACGAAAACTTAAGATTGTGCGTCGGCAAATACCCGCGCAAATCGACCGCCGCACAAAACGCCACGCGAGGATCCAGCTTCAATAAAGGCTCCTGAATCGCCGGCAAAACCCGATCGGTAAACGCCGTAAACCGCGTGACAAACTGCGGCGGATTGCTGCCGTCAACCGCGACGTAGTGCTGATCGAACAGATCCTCGATCGACATCTCCCCACGCGCCACCGCCGCCTCGAACACTTTCCCCACGGCCGCCGCCGCCCGCTGCACCGCGTCGATAAACGGCGTATCCCCCGTCTCGACCCCCGTCGCGGCCGTCAACTCGATCAACGTCTCCGATACGCCCAGCAGATTGCCGAGGCGGTTGCGCGCCTGCACGAAATTCTCGCTCGAATCCTCGACGCCGCTCGCCATCTCCAGCACCTGCGCCTCAAGCCCATCGCACTGCGTTTCGATCTCGCCGGTCAACGCCGCAATCTGTCCCGCCTCGGTATTGAGTTGCGCGATCGCATCGCCCGTCGCATGCACGACGTCGCCGATCTTGCGCGTGCCCTCGCGGACCCGATGCGCCCGCGCAGTGTTCTGCGAACCTTCGCTGATCAGGTGCTCGGTCTGCTGCGTAAGTTGCGCAAGCGTCGTTTCGATCTGCCCGGTGGCCTGCGCGGTCTTCGCCGACAGGTTCTTCACCTCGGCCGCCACCACCGCGAAACTCTTGCCGGATTCGCCCGCGCGCGCCGCTTCGATCGCGGCGTTCAACGCCAGCAGATGCGTCTGGCGAGCGATCAGCGAAATCTCCTCGGAGACCCGGCTCACATGCGCCAGCGCGCTGCGCAACGCGCCGATCTGACTCTCGATCACCGTCACGCCTTCCACCAGCCCGTGAATGTCGGCCAGCGACGCCTCCAGCGTCTGCTGCGATGACTGCACCCCGGTTGCCGCTTCGGCCGATACGCTGCGCATTTCGCGCGCGGCGCTGGCAATGCGGTGATTGCCCGCCAGCGTCTGCGCGGCGGACTCCCGCAACGCGCGGCACACCTGCGCCTGGTGCTGCACGCGCGCGGCCACTTCGTCGACGTGGCCCGATACGTCGCAGATCTCGATACCCAGTTTGCCGGCCTGTGCGGCGATATCGCCGACGACACCCTGTGACCGGGCCCGTCTGCGAAAGTTGAAACGCATCATTGACGTCTCCTCGATGGCGCGTTGACCGCGCACGACTCGCGCTGTCGTCCCTTGCGGATGCAGCGCCTCTCCGATGCGTTTACGGCTGACTTTCAACCGACTTGATACGGGCAATCCCGCAGTCGTTATGATGGACGCTCATGCGCCTACTTACACTGACCCTCACTCACCCTGATTCCCCCCACGCTGCCTTGCGCCGCGCCACTTTCTCGCTCCGGTAATCATGATCGACTCCTTCGCTCGCGTTGCGGGCTGGCAGCAGCTTTATCATCTGTGGGAGCTGATCGTGATGATCTGCAAGTTTCTGTGGGGACTGCTGCGCCTGCTCGGCGGCGGTTAAACGGTGGGCGCGCGCCGGTTCGCTGCATTCACCGCGGCACCCACCGCTGCACCCATTGCGGCATTAGCCACTGGCATCCGCAGGAACGCGTCCAGATCCGCCAGCACGTGCTCCGGCGCCTCTTCCATGGGGATGTGCCCCAGCCCCGCGTACATCACCGATTGCGCGCCCGGAATCCGGCTCGCGAATTCGTTGGCATGCGCGGGCGGAATCCAGCGGTCCTTCGCGCCCCACAGCACGAGCGTGGGGACGTCGAGCGTTCTGAGCGAATCGGTGTCGACTTCCTTGAAGTCGAGCGTCGGTACCATCTTGCCGATCGCGGCGCGCGCGCCCTCGGCGTGGAAGAAATCGACATAGCGCCGCAACGTGAGCGCATCGAGCTTGCGCGGATCGCCGTACACGTTGCGCACCGCGCTCCTGATGATCGGTTCGGGCAGCCACCACGGCGAGCTCATGCGCACCAGCGCGTGATTGAACAGGTCGATGTAGATCGGCAGCTTCATCGGAAAGCCGGCCGAATCGATCAGTACCAGACGCTCGACCGCGCCGCGATGGCGCACCGCGTAGTCCCACGAAATCAGGCCGCCGAGCGAGTTGCCGATCAAGGTCGCGCGGCCGATGCCGAGCGCCTGCATGAACGTATCGATAAAGCGCCGGTAGGTGGGCAGGTTCATCGTCTCGATCTCGCCACGGCTCGAACGCAGCGGTCCGGTCACGCCGAACGGCGGCAGATCGAGACGGATCACGCGATGCGTGCGCTTGAGTTCATCGGCGACGCGATTCCACGTATGCAGCGACGCCGCGAAACCGTGGATCATCACGAGCGTGTCGCCCTGGCCTTCGTCGACGTAGTGCACGTCGGTGCCCATGATCTGCACGAAGCGCGAGCCGGTCTGCGTGTAACGCCGCCGCAGTTCGTCGCGCGACACGCTGGTGATGCCCAGGCGCGCGGCGACGGAGCGCCGCGGTAGCGACGCAGAAGCGGATGCGGGCGAGGTGGATTCGATGCTTGCCATGGTGCTTGTCTCCCTTGTAGTTCGTTGAGTTCGAACGGCGCGGAACCGCCATCAAAAGCCATCGCAATGCGCCGCAATCCATTGCAAGCCGCTGCAATCCACCACCATCCACCGCAACCTGCCGCGTCAGCGCGCGAAACGATACTCGTCCGGCCGCACGCGCCGCGTACGCTTGCGAAAACTGAACGTGAAGCCCGGCCATAGCGCCGTCACCTTGCCGCTCTTCGTCTGATACCAGCTATGGCAACCGCTGACCCAGACCGAGTGCTGCATGTTCTTCTGCAGACGCGCATTGAAATCGCGCTGCACGTCGGCGCGCAGATTCATCGTGCGGGCCCGGCGCCGGCGCAGCGTGCGCAGACAGTCGGCGATGTACTGCACCTGCGACTCGATCATGTAGATCATCGAGTTGTGACCGAGCCCGGTGTTCGGACCGACGATCATGAAGAAGTTCGGAAAGTCCGCGACGCTGACGCCGAGATACGCTTCCGGCCCGTCGCGCAGCCAGAGCGCACCGAGATCGGCGCCGTTCAGCCCGGTCACCTCGAACGGCGCGCCGACGTCGTTGACCTGAAAACCCGTGCCGCAGATGATCGCGTCCGCGCGATGCAGCGTGCCGTCCTCGGTCACGACGCCTTCCGCGACGACCTCGCGAATGCCGGTGGTGATCACGTCGACGTTCGGTTGACCGAGCGCCGGGTAGTAATCGCTCGACAGCAGCACGCGCTTGCAGCCGAACCGGTAGTTCGGCGTCAGCTTGGCGCGCAGTTCGGGGTTGGGCACGCGCCGTTCGAGATAGCTGAGGCCGAACTTCATCGGCATCTTCATCAGTTTCGGATTGACGACGAAGGCAATCGCGCGCGATTCGAGTTGCCAGTAGATCGCGCTGCGCACGAAGCGCTGCGTGAACGGCAGATGCCGGAACAGCCAATGCGCGCGCGGGCCGACCGGCTTGTCGGGCTTCGGCATGATCCACGGCGCGGTGCGCTGGAACAGATCGAGTTGCGCGACGCGCGGCTGGATGTGCGGCACGAACTGGATCGCGCTCGCACCGGTGCCGATCACCGCGACGCGTTTGCCTTCGAGCGGATAGTCATGGTCCCAGCGCGCCGAATGAAACAGCTTGCCCTCGAAGCGGTCGAGCCCGGCGATCTGCGGCATGGCCGGACGCGAGAGCGGACCGCTCGCGGCGATCACCACGTCGGCCTCGACGATTTCCCGCACGCCGTCCACGTCGATCTCGACACGCCACGTCTGGCTCGCCGCATCGAAACGCGCGGCCGCCACGCGTGCATTGCAACGTACATAGCGCGCCACGCCGTATTTGCGCGCGCAATGCTGCAGGTACGCGAGGATTTCCGCCTGGCCGCCGAATGCGCGCGACCACGCCGGATTCGGCTCGAACGAAAACGAGTACAGATGCGAGGGCACGTCGCACGCCGCGCCGGGATAGGTGTTGTCGCGCCACGTTCCGCCGATGCCGGCGGCCGCTTCATAGACGGTGAACGACGTGATGCCCATGCGCTGCAGACGGATCGCCATGCCGAGGCCGGCAAAGCCGCTGCCCACGATGACGATGCGCGGCGTGGCGGATGAAGAAGGGGAGGCGGGCGTCACGGTCATCTCCAGCGGGGAACGAAATTCGAGAGTCTACACATGTCTACTCCGATCTAACGCGCAGGGTAGACAACTGTACACTGCACGTCAAGATCGTTTAGAGTACCGCTATTAAACGCGCATGGCGCGCGGTGATTGAAGACTCATGACATCCGTCCCCGACGTGTCTGGCGCCACGGGCTCACACCCGGCTCCCACGGCACCCGACTCCGCTTTAGATCTCACTGCCGCGCAGGACCTGCCGGCCGGCAAGCGCAAGCTGATCGAAGCCGCGTTGCGGCTGACCGCGGGCGGACGCAGCTTCGCGAGTCTCGGTCTGCGCGAACTGGCGCGCGAGGCGGACCTCAACCCCAACACGTTCTACCGTCATTTCGACACGCTCGACGATCTCGCCCGCGCGGCGGTCGAATCGGTCAGCCGGCGCTTGCGGCCGATGCTGCGGCGCGAGCGCTGGCTTGCCGCGCACGACGAACCGCATAGCGTGCCGCGTCGTGCGTGCGTCGCGTTCTTCGCGTTCGCGCTCGATAACCGCGAGGCGTTTCTGAGCGCGCTGGCCGAGTATCACGGCACGTCGCCGGCCTTACGCGACGCGGTGCGCGCGAATCTGCACGAGGTGTCGGCGGAAATGGCGGACGACGTCGTGCAACTGAAGCTGATGCCGACGCTCGCGCGCGGGACCGTCGACGAAGTCTGCACGCAGATCGTGCTGCAACTGTTTCATCTGTCGGCGGAATATATCGGCGCTGACGAGGTGCGGCGCGAGGCGCTGGTCGCGTACGCGGAGCGGTTTATCGTCAGATTGTTCGCGGGGTCGATGCTGCTCGCGCAGCATGAAGCGGGTGGTGCGTCGGAGGCACTACGCGGCGTCGTGTGATTCGAAGCGACGTGATGTGACGTATCGTGTCGTGACCTGATGTGAGGAAGGCGCGGGCATAAAAAAACAGGCTCCTGTCCAAGGAGCCTGTCTGTTTTTACCGCTTGCGTGTGATTCGGAGTCTGCGCTGCATCGCGACTCAGGTATCGTCGCTCCAGCCACCGGAATCGTCGTTGCTGCCCATGTCGATGCCGCCGCCGTTGCCGTCGTTCCAGTCGTTCGAACCCTGACCGAAATCGAGGCCGCCGCCGTTATCGTTGCCGCCGCGACGGCGCGTTTCGTCGTCGACGATCACGTCGCGCTCCACCACGCGCTCACGGCCGGAGTTCAGCGCCTCGCCGAGCAGCACACCGGTCAGCAGACCGCCCATGCCGCCGCCGAAACCGCCACCGCCTTGCTGCACGATGACCTGCGGCTGCTGTTGATACGGTGCTTGCTGCGGATAGGGCGCTTGCGGCGGGTTGCCGAACCGCTCGGCTTCCTGCGCATACGGCGATTGTCCATACGGCTGCTGTGCGCCTGCGGCGGGTGCTGCGTACGGATCCGGCCGCCCATCGGCACGCGCCCGCATGCTGCCGAGCCGTTGTTCGAGTTCGTCGAGTTGATATGGCGGCACCGGATTCTTGCCGTTCGACAAGGTTTCGACGAGACCGCGCAATTGATCTTCGGTCGCCTCGACTTCCTTCTCCAGCGCCTCGTGACCCTGCACGGTGGAGAGCTTCACGTCGAGCTTCAGCGAACGCACGGTGTTGAGCATCTCGGTGGCGCGCTTCAGTTGCGCGCGGCGTTCGTCGTCGGCGCGCGTGTCGCCTTGCGAGCGCGCGCGGCGCAGCGTCCAGCGCAGCACCAGTGCGATCGCACCGATCAACACGATGATGCCGATCCACATGCCGATGCCGGGACCATGCCGTTGCGGTGCCTGCGGCACCATCGCCGATTGCTGCTGCACGGCCGGCGCGTTCTGCTGCGCGAACGGATTCGGCGCGCGGCTGGTATTCGTGCCCGCATTGCCGCCCGCGCGCTCGGCGTCCTTGCGGATGCGCGCCTCGGTCTGCGCGAAGCGGGTCGGGTCGGTGAAACGGATCTGCGGGTCGAGCGTCTTGGCCTGTTGCACCTGGGCGAGCGCGTCCGCGTAACGGCCCTCGCGATCGAGCACCTGGCTGTACAGATAGTGCGCGCGCGCGTTGTTCGGATGCGCCTGCAGCACTTCGCTCAGACCGGCATCGGCTTGCTGCCAGTTGCCTTGCGACATCGCGGATTCGATCTGCTGCACCGTGGGCACCGCGAACGCCGCGGCCGACACGAACAGCAAGGATGCGAATGCGCCTGCGAGAAATTTTTTCATGTGCGGACCGGGCGCGGGGCGCCCGTCTCCTTCAGTCATTGCCGGCGCCAGCGCACTGGTGATCCGGCGCGCCCGCGGTGGCATGCGCCACCGCGGGCCGGTACTTACGACGGGCCGATGCGCTTACTGAGCCGGCGTATTGAGCTGCTTCTTCAAGGCTTCGAGACGGTCGTCGACGGACGGGCCGCGGTTCAGGTCGGCGAGCTTGTCGTCGAGCGCCTTGCCGCTTTTCACGTCGGCGGAATTCAGGCGGGCGTCCGAACGGGCATTCGACAACGCGACCTTGTCTTCCAGCTTCTGGAAATCTTCCGACAGATTCTTGCCGCCGATACCGCCCAACGCGGTGGCCGCGACATCTTTCGCCTGCGCGATCTGCTGCTTCGCCTGCAGGATGTTCGAGCGTGCGTTCAGATCGTTGCGGCGGCTGCGCATGTCTTCGATCTGGCTCTTCAGTTGCGCGACCGACGGTTCGAGCGTGGTCAGTTCCTTCGCCAGCGCATCGCGTTCGGCTTCGGCCGTGGCCTGGGCGCCGAGCGCTTCGCGCGCGAGCGTTTCGTCGCCGGATTGCAGCGCGCGCTTCGCGCCGTCTTCATACTTCTTTGCCTTGTCCGCGGCGACGTCGCGCTTGCTCTGCTGCGTGGCCACCTGGGCCTGAATCTCGATCAACGAGTTCTCGGCCTTGGCGATGCTGTCGTCGAGTTCGCGCACGATCTGGCGCGAGTCGCGCGACGGGTCCTGCACGGAATCGGCTGCGTCGTTCAGGAGACCTTTAAGCGTGCGCGAAATGCTGTCGAAAAGCGACATGAAAACCTCCAGAGAATAGTATCGGCGCTGAGTTAATCCGGCGCGTCCCACTGCTTTTAACCGCTACTGTACGCCGCCGCGCGTGATGCTGCGCAACGTTCGGACCGGAGTTCGGGGCGCGCTCGCGAAATGCAATAGCGGCGCTGGATTTTCTTCCACCCCTTGTTTGTTCGATGCACTTGTCCGGCCATTCAATCGATAACGAACAGTCACACGCAGTCACACGCAGTCACAGCAGTTAAAAAACGCGCGGCCATGAATCAGCGGCTCGCGGATATTACACCACGGCATCGCTTAAATCCGGCTTAAAGGGAACGATGACGCAATGGCTCACATTGCCCGCGCGATATGTCGCGCATGTGTGTGCGACATAGTGCGGCCTGGTGCGACGTAGTGCGACGTAGTGCGGCGTAAGCGGATCGATGAAGCTTGCAACGCCGAAAGCTCGCGTGGCGTCGCGCGGATGCGGCGCGTCGTTACGCGAAACGGCCGCCTTCGGTGCTGGGGTCGGTGCGGGGATCGTCGTCGTCGCGCGAGGCGTCGACGCGTGGGCGCTTGAGCACGCGGCGCAATTGCGCTTCCTGCAAGGGTTCGTCGCGCCCGGCGCGGGCGGCTTCGTTCGGCTCGCCAGGCGGCGCGGTCGCGTCGTCGATGGCGGCGGCTTCGGCGGCGGTCATGCGTGCCACCGCCTGTTCCGTTGCCGCGGCATCTTCGTCCACGCCGGCGGCCAGCGCGGCGGCGATGCCGGCGGGTAGCAGCGGGGCAGGTTCTTTCCGTTGCGTCGATGTCGTGGACGATGCGGATGCGGGCTTCGACACCTTCGTCGCGCTCGAACTCGCCCCTTGCACCGTGCCCGGCGTACCCGGCCTATCGCCGCTCACGCCGCTGGCCGCATCGCCCGTTTCGCCGGGCGCGTCTTCCGCGGCCGCGCCGGATTCGCTGTCCGCGCGCGTCTGCAAGGCAGCCGGCAACGCCGCGCGCGCATGCCGCGTGCCGCGCGCGACGCGCTGCAACGCGGCGTCGAGCGCATCCGGCGCACGCGGCGCGCGCAGCCGGTCGACGATGCTCGCGGCCTTCACCTGCTCGCTGGTCGCGCCGAAGCTCAGCACCGCGCGCCGCATGAGTTCGCTGACGCTAATGCCCAGGTTCTCGGCGGTGGCGGCGATCGCGCGCTTCTGCGCGGGCGTGACGAAGACGACGATGCGTTCGCTGGGCTTGTTCATGATCGGCTCGCATACTTGTTGGCATGGGCGGGACGTTTCATCAGCGCGCGGATTCGGCCAACGCGCCGCGTCCATCATATGACGAGTTGCCTCGATGCGGAACGGGCGCGGCGTGAAAATCCCGTGACATCAACGGCTTGTAGCGATTCCGGCAAGCTTGTCCACAGGCCTTTCAACAGTTTCTGTTGATAACCCGAGCCGTGTGCGCAAGGCCTGGCGGGACTTGACCGGCGCATTGCGAACGTCGGACCCGCGAAGGGAATTCTTACAAAAAAACTAGCTTCGGCCGCGCTTGATTTCTTTAAAATGCGCTGTTACGTTGCGCCGGACACTGTCCTGGGCGCGCCGTGCGGCTGCCGGGGGCACAAAGCCGCGCGGCGGTGTGCGCCGAGGCCGCGGTGCTCGATCACGATCCATGCGTGCGCCAGGAGCGCGCGCAGAAAGGCGTTCAGTCACGCGCCCACTATTCCAGTCATGCCAATCATCAAACGACCGCATTCTTCCAATTCTCCGGCTGGCGAAGACCGGGACTCCTACCAACGCACTCCAGGACGCAATGCGGCTTCGCGCGATGCCGAACGCGATGGGCGTGGCCGTCGTTCGATCTTCGCGACCGTCGCGATCTGGTTCGCGAGCCTGCTCGGCACGCTCGCGGTGGTGGGCGCGCTGATTCTCGGCTACGCGCTGGTGGTGATGGGGCCGCAATTGCCGTCGCTCGATGCGCTGACCGACTACCGGCCCAAAGTGCCGCTGCGCGTCTATACCGCCGACCACGTGCTGATCGGCGAATTCGGCGACGAACGGCGCAGCATCGTGCGCTTCGAGGACATTCCCGACCAGATGAAGAAAGCGGTGCTCGCGATCGAGGACTACCGCTTCTACGAGCACGGCGGCGTCGACTTCGTCGGCATTCTGCGCGCGGGTTTCGCCGACCTCGCGCATGGCGGCGCCTCGCAGGGCGCGAGCACGATCACCATGCAGGTGGCGCGCAACTTCTTCCTGTCGAGCGAGAAGACCTACACGCGCAAGATCTACGAGATGCTGCTCGCGTACAAGATCGAGCGCGCGCTGACCAAGGACCAGATTCTCGAGCTGTACATGAACCAGATCTATCTGGGCGAGCGCGCGTACGGTTTCGCGAGCGCGGCGCGCGTGTACTTCGGCAAGGATCTGAAGGACATCACGCTGGCCGAGGCCGCGATGCTCGCGGGGCTGCCGAAGGCGCCGTCCGCGTATAACCCGGTGGTCAATCCGAAGCGCGCGAAGATCCGCCAGGAGTACATTCTGCGGCGCATGCTCGAACTGAAATACATCAGCCAGGATCAGTACGACCAGGCGGTGAAGGAAGAGATTCACACGCGCAATCCGGGTAACGAATACAGCGTGCACGCGGAGTACATCGCCGAAATGGTGCGGCAGATGATGTACGCGCAGTACAAGGACGAAACCTACACGCGCGGTCTGAACGTCACCACCACGATCGACTCGGCGGATCAGGACGCCGCGTACCACGCGGTGCGCAAGGGCGTGATGGACTACGAGCGGCGTCACGGCTATCGCGGCCCGGAAGGGTTCGTGCAATTGCCCGCGCCGGGCGACGACCGCGATCAGGCGATCGACGACGCGCTCACCGATCACCCGGACAACGGCGAGATCATCGCCGCGGTGGTCACCGACGCCGCGCCGAAGCTGGTGAAGGCGCAACTGGTGGACGGCACGCAGGTGGCGATCAGCGGCGACGGCCTGCGCTTCGTCGCGGGTGGCCTGAGCGCGCGCGCCACGGCCGCCACGAAGATCAAGCCCGGCTCGATCGTGCGCCTCGTCGCGGACGACAAGGGCAACTGGCAGATCACGCAATTGCCGCAGGTCGAAGGCGCGCTGGTGTCGCTCACGCCGCAGGACGGCGCGATCCGCGCGCTGGTGGGCGGCTTCGACTTCAACAAGAACAAGTTCAACCACGTGACCCAGGCGTGGCGTCAGCCGGGTTCGAGCTTCAAGCCGTTCATCTATTCGGCGGCGCTGGACAAGGGCCTCGGACCGGCCACGATCATCAACGACGCGCCGCTGTACTTCCCGTCGAGCACGCCGGGCGGCGACGCGTGGGAGCCGAAGGACGACGATCAGCCCGACGGTCCGATGCCGATGCGTCTCGCGCTGCAGAAGTCGAAGAACCTCGTGTCGATCCGCATCCTGTCGTTCATCGGCACCAAGTACGCGCAGGACTTCGTCACGCAGCGTTTCGGTTTCGATGCCGACAAGACCCCGCCGTATCTGCCGATGGCGCTCGGCGCCGGCCTCGTCACGCCGTTGCAGTCGGCGGGCGCGTACTCGGTGTTCGCGAACGGCGGCTTCCGCATCAATCCGTATCTGATCGCCGAAGTGACGGATGCGCGCGGCCAGCCGCTGTCGAAGGCGCAGCCGTTGACGGCGGGCCGCGACGCGCCGCGTACGCTGGAGCCGCGTAACGCGTTCATCATGAACAGTCTGCTGCATTCGGTCGCCACGGCCGGTACCGGCGCGGGCACCAACGTGCTGCATCGTTCGGACCTGCAGGGCAAGACGGGTACCACCAACGATGCGAAGGACGGCTGGTTCGCCGGCTATCAGCAGTCGCTGGTGGCGGTCGCGTGGATGGGTTACGACCAGCCTAAGAGTCTGGGCAGCCGCGAATTCGGTGCGCAGCTTGCATTGCCGATCTGGGTCGAGTACATGCAGCGCGCGCTGCGCGGCATTCCGCAAAGCGAGCCGGCCCAACCTGACGGCGTGACCGCGGTGGACGGCGAACTGTTCTATACCGACATGACGCCGGGCAACGGCTTCGTCGCGAGCATCGGACTGGATTCGGCGAACCCGACCGCCGGCGC